>RZYG01000058.1 GCA_009930415.1 Spartobacteria bacterium
GGTCTTCGATCCCGACCCCGCATGCCGTAAGGGGCGTGGGGGTCTTCGATCCCGACCCCGCATGCCGTAAGGGGCGTGGGGGTCTTCGATCCCGACCCCCACGGGCTTGCCCCGTGGGTGAAGAAGGTCTACTCTCCAAGCATGCCGTTTCCACTCGTCCACCACCTTCTCCACTCCTGGTCCGGCTGGCCTTCGGCGGGTTCGTTTTCCCCGGAACCGTCCGCCGCGTTTTTCGAGGCGCTGGCCACGGCGTGGGCCGCGGACGGTCTCAAACTGCACTCGCGAGCGTGGACGCCGGAGCAGATCCAGCTCACCTTCCAAACGGCGCCGGAAGTGGCACCGACGTTTCTGGCTGCGCGCGTCAAAGGACGCTTGCAGCATGCCCTGCGCCAAGCGGAGTTGGCGTGCGATTTCAGCCGGAAGACCGCCGTGCGTTCGCTGGGCGACAACCGCTCCCCCGAAGTCGAAGGTTATCTGCGCCAGCAGGCCGTCCGCGCGGAACTCGCGGACGAGCGCTACCGCGCCACGCTGCTGGCGGCGGCATTCGAAGACGCAGCCGTGGACCTTTCTGCGCCGACCGAAACCGCAAAGGGCCGCTATTGGTACAATCTGCATCTGGTGGCCGTCACGGCGGATCGCTTCCGGATCGGAAAAGAGGATTTTCTGGACAAGGTGCGCGCCGGAGTTTTCGCCTGGGCGCAGGAAACGGAGAGCCGCCTGAAGGCGTTTGCGCCGATGCCGGACCATGTGCACGTTGTGGCGCGAGGGAATCCGGAGCGCGCGCCGCTGGAACTGGCGGAGGCGCTGTGGCGGAGCCTGAACCACGCGGCGGGGTGTGGTTTGATGGGGGAAAATCTGTATGCGGGAACTTTTTCGGAATATGGTCTGCGCGCGGTTCAGCGGACCTGATTCACCCACGGGACAAGCCCGTGGGGGTCTTCGATCCCGACCCCCACGCCCTGGTGGCGTGGGTGAAGGAGGTTGGATAAAAGGATGAAAGCAATCGTGGCCGACATTACCATCCTGCCGGTCGATGCGATCGTGAACGCGGCGAACACGACGTTGCTGGGCGGCGGCGGGGTGGATGGGGCGATCCACCGCGCGGCGGGGCCGGAACTGCTGGAAGCGTGCCGCGCGCTCGGCGGCTGCGCCACGGGCGATGCCAAGATCACGCCGGGGTACCGCTTGCCGGCGAAATGGGTCGTCCATACCCCCGGTCCGGTCTGGCGGGACGGAAAACACGGCGAGGCGGAACTCTTGGCGAGCTGCTATCGCCGCCCGCTGGCGCTGGCGGCCGAAAAAGGGGCCAAATCCATCGCGTTTCCTTGCATCAGCACCGGCGTGTACGGCTACCCGGCCGAAAAAGCGGCCGAAATCGCCGTTTCAACCGTTCGCGTGGCCTTGGCGCGCCTCCCGGAGCCGCCGGAGGTCGTTTTTTGCTGTTTTTCGCAAAAAAGCGCCGAAAATTACAAAAAACTGCTCAAAAAGGCCTAAAATCGGTCAAAATGGGGCAAAAAACCTAAAATATGGCATTTTTCGGCCATATTTAGGGGATTTTAGGCATCGGGGCTTGTCAGGGAGGGGCCGCGGGGAGTAAAGTCGCCGGGTTTATTTCACGGAGCGACCCTCCGATTTTCCGAATCGAGATTTTCTATGCAATGGCTGTTGAAGGCGATCCTGGGCACGAAGAACGAGCGCGACCTGAAAAAGGTGCGGCCGTATGTGGGGCGCATCAACGCGGCGGAAAAGGAGTTGCAGGCGCTGTCCGACGAGGCCCTCAAGGCCAAGACGGCGGAATTCCGCGCGCGGCTCGCGAAGGGGGAAACGCTTGACGCCCTGATGGTCGAGGCGTTCGCCGTCGTCAAGAACGCCTGCCGCCGCCTGTGCGGGACGGTCGTGGACGTCTGCGGGCATCCGCAGACGTGGGACATGGTGCCGTTCGACACGCAGCTCATCGGCGGCATCGTGCTGCACCACGGGAAGATCGCCGAAATGGCCACGGGCGAAGGCAAGACGCTGGTGGCGACGCTGCCGACCTACCTGAACGCGCTGACGGGCCAGGGCGTGCACGTCGTGACGGTCAACGACTACCTCGCCAAGCGCGACGCGACCTGGATGGGCACCGTCTACCAGTATCTGGGCCTGACGGTCGGCTGCATCCAGAACGCGATGCGCCCCGAGGAACGCCGCGCGCAGTACGCCTGCGACATCACCTACGGCACCAACGCGGAATTCGGCTTCGACTATCTCCGCGACATGGGCATGGCCTACAGCCCGCAGGAAATGGTGCAGCGCGGCTGGAACTACGCCATCGTCGACGAAGTGGACTCGATCCTGATCGACGAAGCCCGCACGCCGCTGATCATTTCCGGTCCCGCGCCGTATTCGACCGAGCAATACCAGCTCGTGAAGCCGGCCGTGGAGCGCATGGTGCGCAAACAGCGCGACCTGTGCACGAACCTGATGGCCGAGGCCAAGGCCGCGATCGACAAGGGCGACGACGAAACCGCGATGCTGAAGCTCTACCAGGTCAGCCAGGGCATGCCCAAGAACAAGCAGCTCCTGCACCTGATGGAAGAAGCGTCCTCCCGCCGCCTGCTCGAAAAGGTCCAGAGCCAGATGCTCATCGACATGAACAAGGAGCAAGCCCGCGCCCTGCGCGAGGATCTCTATTTCGTGATCGACGAAAAGGGCAACGACGCCAGCCTGACGGACAAGGGCTGCAACGCCATGAATCCGCAGGATCCGGATTACTACGTGGTGCCCGACCTCGTCTCCGCCCTGGCCGAGCTCGACGGCGACGCGACGCTGACCGACCAGCAGAAGTTCGAAAAGCGCCAGGAGCTCCAGAACCAGTTCGCCGACAAGAGCGAGCGCATCCACGCCGTGGACCAGCTCATCCGCGCCTTCAGCGTCTACGAGCGCGACGTGCAGTACGTCATCCAGGACAACGAGGTGATCATCGTCGACGAATTCACCGGCCGCCTGATGCCGGGGCGGCGGTGGAGCGACGGCCTGCACCAGGCCATCGAGGCCAAGGAAGGCGTGCGCATCCAGCGCGAAACCCAGACCCTGGCCACCATCACCATCCAGAACTATTTCCGCCTCTACCAGAAGCTGTCCGGCATGACCGGCACGGCCGAGACCGAGGCCGACGAATTCCAGTCGATCTACAAGATGGACGTCGTCGTGATCCCCACCAACCGCCCGGTGCGGCGCGTGGACGGCAACGACCACATCTACAAGACCCAGCGCGAGAAGTTCAACGCCATCATCGAGGAGATCACGGCCTGCTACCAGCGCAAGCAGCCCGTCCTCGTCGGCACGATCTCGGTGGACATGTCGGAAATCCTCAGCCGCATGCTGCGGCGGGTGAACGTGCCCCACAACGTGCTCAACGCCAAGAACCACCCGCGCGAAGCCGAAATCGTCCTCAACGCCGGCCAGCCCGGCGCCATCACCATCGCCACCAACATGGCCGGCCGCGGCACCGACATCAAGCTCGGCCCCGGCGTCATCTGGATGGAACGCGACCTGATCGTGGGCAAGACGAAGCTGGCCGACAAGGTCGCCGGCAAGAAGACCCTGCGGGACCTGATCGAAGAGCGCCCCTGCGGGCTCTACGTGATCGGCAGCGAGCGGCACGAGTCGCGGCGCATCGACCGCCAGCTGCGCGGCCGCTGCGCGCGCCAGGGCGATCCGGGCATGTCGCGCTTCTTCGTCTCGCTGGAAGACGACCTGATGCGCCTGTTCGGCAGCGACCGCATCTCCGGCATCATGGAGAAGCTGGGCATCCAGGAAGGCGAGGTGCTCGAGCACCGCTGGCTGAACCGGTCCATCGAAACCGCCCAGCGGCGCGTCGAGCAGCAGAACTTCGCCATCCGCAAGCGCACGCTGGAATACGACGACGTGATGAACAAGCAGCGCGAAATCATCTATGGTTTCCGCAGCCAGATCGTCGCCGCCGAACAGGTGCGCGAGCACCTGATGGACGTCGTGCAGGACGTGATCTACGCCCGCGCCGAGGATCTCGACGGCGACGACGAGACGGTCAACGCCTTCGCGACGTGGGTGAACAGCCAATTCCCGATCGGGTTCCATCCGGACCAGATGGTCCGGAAAGAGGGCAAGCGCGGCCGCGGCGACGTGGACGCCGAAGCGACGGCCCAGGCGGTCTACGGCCGCGTGGGCAAGGCCTACGCCGAGAAGTGCCTGCTGGAAGATCCCGCGCAGCTCAATTCCATGGAGCGGTTCATCATGCTCAACGCGGTGGACGTCCAGTGGCAGGAATACCTGCGCAACATGGACACCCTGCGGCAGGGCGTGGGCCTGCGCGCCTACGGCCAGCGCGACCCGCTCGTCGAATACAAGAACGAAGCCTTCACGCTGTTCGCGGACCTGATGGACCGCATCAAGGGCGAAATCGCCGGCCGCATCTTCCGCGCGACGACCTCGCCGCGCGCCTACCAGAATTTCCTGGGCGACCTGCACCGGCTGGCGCAGGCGCAGCATCCGACGGCGGCTCCGCTGGTCGGCGGGCGCGCCGGCGGCGGCGCGGCGCCCCGGCACGCGGCGCAGGGCGGCGGCGGGAGCGCCGATCCGGGCGCCGAAGCCGCCATGAACGCCGCGCTGTCCGCCGCGCATGCCGCGCCCGTCAAGCGCGACGCGCCCAAGGTCGGCCGCAACGATCCGTGCCCGTGCGGCAGCGGCAAGAAATACAAGAAATGCTGCGGGAAAGACCAATGACCATGGATGCTCCCGTCATTTTGAGGGAAGGCGAACACGGCCTGCAGCGCGAGCGGATCGCGTGGGAAGCCCTGCGCGTGCTGACCCGCCTCGACGATGCCGGCTACAAGGCCTATCTCTGCGGCGGCGGCGTGCGCGACCTGCTGCTGGGCCGCACGCCCAAGGATTTCGACATCGCCACCGACGCGCGGCCCGAGGAAGTGAAGAAGATCTTCCGCAACTGCCGGATCATCGGCCGCCGCTTCAAGCTGGCCCACGTGTTTTTCCGCGACGTCATCATCGAAACCGCCACCTTCCGGGCCCTGCTCGACGCGCCGCCGGCGGAGGCCGAAGACGTGCCGCTGCCGTCGCGCCGCCGCACGGACGTGCCCGATCCGACCTTCGCCACCCGCGGCGGCGTGATCGTGCGCGACAACGTCTACGGCACGCCCGAAGAGGACGCCCGGCGCCGCGATTTCACCATCAACGGCCTGTTCTACGACATCGCCGACGGCAGCATCATCGACTACGTCGGCGGGCTGAAGGATCTGGAACACCGCGTGCTGCGGGTGATCGGCGATCCCGGGACGCGCTTCCACGAAGACCCCGTCCGGATGGTCCGCGCGTTGCGCATCGCCTCGCAGCTCGATTTCGAGATCGAGCGCCACGCGCGCGAAGCCATCATCCAGCAGTGCGGCGAGCTCGGCAGTTCGTCCCGCGAGCGCCTGTTCGAGGAAATGCTCAAGATCCTCAACTGCGGCTGCGCGCTGAAGGTCTTCGAGCGGTCGTGGCGCAAGGGGCTGTTCCAGACGATCTATCCGGCGTTTTCCGCTTGGCTGCAGGGACCCGACAAGCACGAGGCCTTGAACTGGGTCAAGAAGGCGCTGCGGCAATTCGACGTCTGGAAGCAGGCGGGGCTCAAGCCGATGCCGGCCCTGCAGCACGCGCTGCTGTTCGGACCCTACATGGAGGGCATGGCCGGGGCGTTCGTCGCCGAGGGCATGCCCGAGTTCGAGGCCACCTTGCAGGCCGTCAACGCCGTCCTGCGCGACAAAACCAACCTGACGCAGATTCCCAAGGCCGTCGTCTTCGACGTCGAACGCATCCTGGGCATCCAGGTGCAGATGCGCAAGTCGTCGGGCCAGAGCAAGTACGCCAGCCGCCTGCGCCACCGCAACGGCTTCGACGAAGCCCTGATCTACCTCAAGTTCGCCGGCGGCATCGACCCCGCCCGCAAGGACCTGATGGTCCGCTGGATGGCGCCCGCGCGCGAAGAAGCCGCGCCGCCGCCGCCGCAACCGCGCCGGCCGGACCACGCTCCGCGGACGGAACACCCGCCGCGCCGCGAACCGCGCCGCCGTCCCGATGCGCCGCCGAGCCCGCCGCCCGCCGCGCCGACCCCGGAACCGACGCCGTAAATTTCTCGCAAGCCGTCGCCAGATCCGGGCCCCCGACGGGGTCGTCGGGGGCTCCAAAGACAGAGCGGCTAAGGCTGTTTGGAGCCGGCACGACCCCGTGCCGGGATTTCGATCAACCGCCTCGGAACAGGGGCGTTCAGTCCCACAGCCACGCCGCGCCGCGGACGCCGCTGGAATCGCCGTGCTGGCTGCGGACGACGGGGGTTTCGGCTTCGCCGCCGAAAACGTAATTCGCCAGTTGCGCCGGCACCATCTCGTAGAGTTCGTCCACGTTGCTCAGGCCGCCGCCGAGGACGATCACGTCGGGGTCCAGCAGATTGACGACGTGGGCGAGGGCGCGGGCGAGGCGGTTAGCGTAACGTTCCAGGGCGTCACGCGCGGCGGCTTCGCCTTGGCGGGCGCGCGCGACGATCTGTTCGCCTATGAGCCGGACGCCCGCGGCGCGGGCGTAGTCGTCGGCGAACCCGGTGCCGGAAATCCACGTTTCGATGCATCCCGTTTTCCCGCACCAGCAGGCCGGGCCGGGAAATTCGTCGGGCGTCGCCCACGGCAGGGGATTGTGGCCCCATTCGCCGGCGACGAGGTTGGGACCGGCCCAGGGACGGCCGGCGAGGGCGAGGCCGGCGCCGCAGCCGGTGCCGAGGATGGCGGCGAAGACGACGCGCCGGCCGGCGCCGGCGCCGTCGACGGCTTCGGACAGCGCGAGGCAGTTGGCGTCGTTCTGGCAGCGCACCTCGCGTCCGAGGGCGCGGCCGAGATCGCGGTCGAGCGGGTGGCCGTTGAGGGCGGTGGAATTGGCGTTCTTGACGAGACCCGTCCGGGCCGAAATCGTGCCGGGGATGCCGACGCCCACGGTGCCGCGTTGGCCCAAGGCGGCTTCCGCCTCGTTGACGAGCCCGGCGAGAGTCGCCACGATGGCGTCGTAGCTCGCGGCCGGCGTGTCCACCCGTTTACGGTACAACTCGTTGCCGCCGTCGCCGAGCGCGACGATTTCCGTCTTGGTGCCGCCGAGATCGATTCCGATGCGCAGGGCGCGTGCGCGGTCAAACGGGCCGCAGGGCGTCGAGGGCGGCGAAGAATTTGCGTTCGATGGCGGGCCAGGCGTATTCGCGGGCGACGAAATCGCGCCCGCGCGCGCCGAGGGCGTTGCGGGCCTCGGGGTTGTCGAGGAGATAAAGGAGCTGGGTTTCGAAGTCGGGATAGTGGCGGAACCAAAGGCCGGCGCCGGCGGCTTGGCATTGGCTGACCAGGACGCGGCCTTGGGCGTGGACGAGGCCGGGGGTGCCGGCGAGGAAGGCTTCGAGCAGGACGATGCCGAAGCTTTCGTTGACGGACGGATGCAGGAACGCGACGGCGCCGGCCATGGCTTCGTGCTTTTCGGTTTCGCTGACGAAGCCGGCGTCCAGGATATGCGGCCAGAGAGCGGCCGGGGCGTCGATGGCGCCGGAGCCGGTGAAGACGAGTTTCACGTCGCGCCCGGTGCGCTCGCGGAAGGCGTGCAGATAATCGCAAATGAGCGGCGTGCCTTTGAGCGGCTCGCGGCGGCCGGAATAGAGGACGTAGGGCGCGGTCAGTCCGCGGCGCTTCGCGAAGGCGGTCGGATCGGCGGCGAACGGATCGAGCCCCATGCCGACGATGCGGGATTTGGCGTCGGGATGGCCGAACAGCTCGCCGGCGAGTTCCCGTTCGGCCTGCGAGTTGAACAGGCAGCCGGCGGTCTCGGCGAACAGGCGCTTCATGCAGGCGAGCTTGGCGAAGGGTTCGTCGTGCAGGCAGGGCACGAGGAGCGACCGCTCCGGGTGGGCCAGCGCGGTGAACCAGGTCAGGCCGAAGAGATAGGGGCCGAGGAGAATCGCGCGGTAATCGGCCGCGTGTTGGTCGAGATGCGCGAGGAGCGCCGCGGAATTCACGCCGTGGCGGAGCCAGAGCAGTTCATCCGCTTCCGAGACGGGGCGCCCGCGGTCGATGGCTTGCTGGATGCGGAGAAAGGTGCCGACGTCGCGGTCGTCGACGGGAAAGAAATGCACGTCCAGGTCGTCCATGCGCTTCACGCCGGCGGGGAGGGTGTTTTCCCAGGTGTAGTGGCTCTGGGCGCAGGTGGTGAGGAAATCGACGGCGACGCCGCGGGCGGCGGCGTGGAGCGCGAGGTTCTTCAGGAGCGTTTCGGCGCCGCCCACCGCGCCCTCGCCGGCGAGGCGCGGACAGACGAAGGCGAGACGGTCAGGCGCGGCCATGGCCGGTGGCCTTTTCCAGTTCGGCGAGGCGTTTTTCGAGCGCGGCGATCCGGGCGGACGACTGCTCTTCCAGCCCTTCGATGGCGGTGATCACGAGGCCGTTGACCTGGTTCTGCTGCGACCACAGGCGGTAGGTGTAGAACTTGAGCAGTTTCCAGACGACCGTCTTGAAGGCGACGAGCAGCGGGCCGAAGAAACGGCGGCGCTCGCGGATCTCGAAATCGGAAATGTCCACGAACACGGCGTCGCGCAGGCAAGTGAGATAGAAGGACAGGAAATCGTCGGAGCCGCGGAGGTGGACGAGATTGGTTTTTTCGGCGCGGGCGACGCGGGCATCGGCGTAGACGCCGTCGCGGACCTTGCGGTCGACCGTGGCCTGGAGATCGGCGACGAGCCGCTCGACGTCGAGGCCGGGGGCGCCGATGGAGAGAACGGGGGTTGCGCTCATGGCCGGAACGTAAGCCGAGGGGCGGGGGGACGTCAAGCGGGAGGATGCGGTTGGGGGGGCGTGTTTGGGCGTTGCCAGTTGCGCGCGCGACGTGATACAAACGGTTTCCACGAGTCGGAGCGTGTTCCGACCGGAAGGAACGGAGCGGAGAGGCCACGCGGTGGTCGATCTCCAGCGCGGTTTTCCCGCGGGGAAGCGCGCAATGGAACGGACATGGACATGGACGACGAGGTCAGCCCGGCGGACGGGGCGCAAGCGAAACCGGATCTTGCGCTGGATTTGAATTTCGTGCCGACGTGGGCCCGGCAGCCGCCGGAAAATCCCTACGTGGGGCGCGAGGACGACCGCGGCGACGACCGCGGGCGGCCACCGCGGCGGGACGACCGCCGCGGTCCGTTCGGCGCCCGTCCCGGCGGCGACCGGCGCGGCCCGCGTCCCGGCGGGCCCCGCCCGGAAGGCGGGTTTCGCCGCGGCCCCGGCGCTCCGCGTCCGGCGGGGTCCGGCCCGCGCCCCGGCGGCCCGGGTCCGCGCCGCGAAGGCGGCGACCGTTTTGCCCGCCCGCGTTTCGGCGACGACCGCCGCGGTCCGCGGCGCGACGACCGCCGGCCGCCGCGCGAGTCCTTGCCGCGGCTGGACGTGAAAGTGACCTTCCTGCCGGACCGCGAACGGCTCGCGCTGGTCGTGCGCGACATCCAGGCCAGCCGCCGCGCGTTCCCGCTGATCGAAATCGCCAACCGGTTCCTGAGCCGCGAGGATCTGTATCTGGTCAAGCTCGAGCTGACGCCGCCGGCCCCCGCCGCGGAAGGCGCGCCGCGTCCGGTCTTGACCCAGTGCCTGGAATGCAAGCGGGTGTTCCGCCAGCGGGCCAACGCGGAAGCGCATTTGCTGCACGACCACCTCGACAAGTATTTCGCGGTGGAGGAAACCGAGGTCGAGCCGCCGGCGGGGGCGTTCACTTGCGTCGCGCGCTGCGGGCTGAGCGGCACGCTGCTGGGGCCGCCGAACCACCACGGCTACAACGAAAAGATCCAGGAGCTGTGGTCGGCGCGGTTCGCGCACCTGTCCAAGGCCGAGTATCTGGGCCACGTCGAGACGGTGCGCGACGAAGCGCTGGTCGAGCAGTGGAAGGATGCGCTGCGCAAGAAGACGGTCTATCGCCTGAAAGAAGTCCCGGAAGGGCAGGAAGCCGCGCCGATGAGCCGCGCCGAAGCGCAGGACTGGATGCGCGCCGGCAAGCTGAATCCGCTGCTGCGCGAATCGGCCCGCTGCCTGGTGCCGGGGCCGCAGTCCAAGAAGTTCGACGACGGCTCGCTGCGGTCGGCGGTGTCGCTGGCCTGGCAGAAGGAGACCCGGTTCCCCTTCACGCTCTCGCTGGCGCTGCGGCCGGCCTTCCGGCACATGAAGCTGTACCTGTTCAAGGTGAACGCGCGGGAGACCTACGTGACGGCGGTGGCGCCGACGCCGGTCGATCCGGCCGCGGCCCCGGCCATCGCGAAGGAAATCCTGGATTATCTCGAGGCCCATGCCGGCGCGACGCGCCAGCAGGTGCTGGACGGGATGCGGCCGGGGGCGGATCCCGAGTCGGCCGCGGCCGCCGAACTGCTGCTGCACCTCAACAACCTGATCGCCACCGGCGGCGCCATCGAATTCTTCAACGGCACGCTGGTGTTGCCGCGCGGCGGCGCGCGGCCGGAAGGCAAGCCCGCCGCCGGGGAACAGCCGGCCCCGGACGAATCGCCGGCCGAAGAAGCGCCGGCCGCCGCGGCGGAAACGGAAGCCGCCGAACCGGCCCCGCCCGCGCCCGAGCCGGCTGCCGCCGCGCCGGTCGTTCCGGAAGAAGCCGCGTCGGAATCCGCGCCCGGGATCGCGGCGGAGGAAAGCGCCGCGGAGCCTGCGGCCGAAGCCGAGGTCCGGCCGGAGTAGCACATGGGCTTGAAATACGCCATTCTGGGCGACATCCACGCCAACTGGGATGCGCTGACCGCCGTGCTGGCGGACGCGCAGGCCCAGGGCGCGACGAACTACGCCTGCGTGGGCGACATCGTCGGCTACAACGCCGATCCGGAACTCTGCATCGACAAGGTCCGCGAGATCGCCGGCGACGCGGTGGTCCGCGGCAACCACGACCACTATTGCTCGCGGCAGGAAAACCTCAACGGCTTCCACCCGCTGGCGGCGGACGTCGTGGACTGGACGCGCAAGCGCCTCAGCGACGACCAGCGCCAATGGCTGGGCAACCTGCGCTATACCCGCACCGTCGAAACGTTCATGTTGGTGCACGCCACCCTGGACAATCCCGAGATGTGGGGCTACGTCTTCGACAAGCTCGAGGCGGAGGCGAATTTCGCCTACCAGATGTGTTCGGTCTGTTTCTTCGGCCACACCCACGTGCCGCTGGCGTTCGAAAAGGCCGGCATCGTGCGCGGGGGGCTCTACAGCAAGCTGCTGATCACGGCCGGGCGCAAGTACTACATCAACGTCGGCAGCGTCGGCCAGCCGCGCGACGGCGATCCGCGCGCGGCCTACGCCATCTACGACATGGCGCGCAACGTGGTCGAGCTGCGCCGCGTGGAATACGACGTCGCCGCCGCGCAGCGCAAGATCCTCGCCGCGGGGTTGCCCGCCCGCGCGGCGTCCCGGCTGGAAATCGGCCGGTAGGCCGCGGAAGGGGAAGCGCCGGATGAACCGCACGCCGCTGGGAATCTCGCTGCTGGCCCTTTGGGTCGGGGCCGGCGCCGCTTCGGCGCAGATCGAACTGACCTGGTCGCTGGCCCACCACCGGACGGTGCTGATGGAGCCCGTGCGGGCGACCGTCGTCCTCGCCAACCGGTCCGGCCGCACGCTGGATTTGACGCCGCGCGGCAACGCGCGCCTCTTCTTCGACGTGGAGGATCAGCCGTCCTCGACGGTGGGAGAAACCGGGAAGCCGCTGCTCGCGCGGCCGGTCCTCGTGCCCGACGGCGAAACCCGCGCCGTGGACGTGAACCTGCTCGACGCCTATCGCCTCGTCAAGGGCCAGTCCTACATGCTGACGCCGGTGCTGGAATTCGCCGGCCTGCGCTTTTTCGGCCGGCGCCTGTCGCTGGAAATCCAGCCGGGACTGGAACTGGCGCGGCTCGATTGCGGCTTGCCTGCGGCGGGCGACGCCCGCGCGGTCTCGCTGCGGCTGATCCACCGCGACCGCACCGATCGGCTGTTCATCCGCATCGACGACTCGTCCACGGGCTATTGCCTCGGGACGTACGATCTGGGCCGGGTGATCCGGTTTTTCGCGCCGCGGCTCGAACAGGACGCGGACGGCGCGTTCCACGTGCTGCACCAGACGGGGCCCGACCGGTTCGCGCATTCGTCGTTCGACACCGACGGCGTTCCGCTGGGCACGGCGTTCTACGGCGCGTCGGCGGGCAGCATCCGGCTGGCGCGGAACGAGCGGGGCGGACTCGAGGTGCAGGGCGGCACGTCCTACGTCGAGGATCCGGACAACCCGGGCGTTCTCGTGGGCCCCGAACTGCCGCCGGCGCATCCCTATGCCACGTCTTTAGGCGAGTCGGCCGCGCCGGCCCGCGCCGCGCCCGCCCGCGTCGCCCCCGTCCCCGCGCCGCGGAACAAGGGCGCCCCCGAACCGCAACCGAGCGAGAAATCCGATGTTGGATCCGAACCTGTTTCTTGGTAGGGCGCTGGCCGGGTTGGGCGCGCTGGGCTTGGCGGCGGGAGTGCTCGCCTTGGCCTTTCCCGACGCGTTGCGTGCCGGCTTGAAAGCCTTTCCCCGGTCGAAGGCCCCGGGCTGGATCCTGGCGGCCATCGGCACGGTCTGGGTCGCGTGGGTGATTTCGCACGCCGCGCTGGGGCGGTTCGACGTCGTCAAGCCGTTCATTCCCATCCTGGCCGTGGTCGCCTACGCGGCGATCGTGTTTTTCCTGGACGAGCTGCTGGCGCCGCGGATGCTGGGCGGCGTGCTGCTGCTGGTGGCCAATCCGCTGCTCAACGGCGTGCGCTGGGCCGACTCCGCGTGGCGCTACGCGGTCATCCTGATCGCTTATGCCTGGATCGTGGCGGGCTGCGCGCTGATGCTGCATCCGTGGACGTTCCGGCAGTTGAGCGAGAAGTTCGCGGCTTCGGCTCGGGCCGTGCGGCGGATCGGCTGGGGCAAGCTGCTGGGCGGCGCGATCCTGCTGGCGGCGGGACTTGGGCATTTGCGCTGAGGGGCGCGCCGTGGCCGAGCCCATCCGCACGCATGCGCCGCGGTTCCTGCTGCTGCGGGGCGGGGCCATCGGGGATTTCATCGCCACGCTGCCCGTGCTGCAGGCGCTGCGCGCGCAATGGCCGGCGGCCGTGATCGAAATCTGGGGCTACCCGCACGTGGCGGAGCTGGCGGTGGCGGTGGGATTGGCGCAAACGGTCGTTTCGCTCGACCGCGCGGAAATGGCGCGGTTCTTCGTGCCCGAGCCGCAATTCACCGATGCGCAGGTGGCGGCGGTGCGCTCGTTCGACCTGATCTTCAACTATCTGCACGATCCGGTGGGCCAGGTGCGCAGCAATCTGCTGCTGGCGGGGGCCAAGCAGGTGCTGTCGGGCTCGCCGATCGTCAAGCGCGGGCACGCGGTGCCTTTTTTGCTCGAGCCGTTGCAGGCGCTGGCGCTGTACGATACGGAACTCGTGCCGACGTTGGACTGGCCGGCGGACCGGCGCGCCGCGGGCCGGGAGCGGCTGCGGGCGCTGGGGTTGCGGGAGCGGCCCGTCGCGGTGCATCCGGGCAGCGGCAGCCCGGCGAAAAACTGGCCCGTCGCGCGCTTCGTCGAGATCGTCCGGCGCCTGCGCGCCGCGGGGCGGGAAACGGTGGCGGTTTTCGGCGAGGCCGACGTGGACGCGGCGGCCGTTTTCGCGCGCGAGCTTCCGGATTCGCCGGCG
>RZYG01000284.1 GCA_009930415.1 Spartobacteria bacterium
GACCAAAAACACCAACAACATGTCCAGCGCGTTGTTCATGCGGTCACCGGAACGTCAGCAACAGGCCCAAGGCGCAGAGCACGCCCGCGCCCACCAGCAATTGCGGCACGCGCAGGAGGCGGACGCGCGCCAGGCAAGACTCCACCGCGCCCGTCGCAATGGCTAAAACCAGCAGGCCCGCCAGCCCGGCCGCGAGATCCGCCAGCGGATACCCGGTCGCCCCCGGCGGGAACAGCCCGACCACCAGCGCGCCCAGCACCCACAGCTTCAGGGCCGCCGCCCACTGCACGAAGCCGAAATCCACGCCGCCGTGGTCCAGCACCATCACTTCGTGGATCATCGTCAATTCGAGATGGGTGTTTGGATCGTCCACGGGCATGCGGCAGTTTTCCGACAGATAGAGCACGAAGAATCCGGCGACCACCAGGGCCAACAGCGGCAACGCCTGCGACCAAACCGCGGCGGACAGCCCCGCGTACATGGCGGACAGGGACAAGTCCTGCGCCTGGCGGGCCAGCGCGGCCAGTCCCACCAGCAACGCCGGTTCCGCGAGCGTCGCGAACTGCACCTCGCGGCTGGCGCCCATGCCTTCGAAGCTCGAGCCCGTATCCAGCGCGGCGACCACGGTGAAAAACCGCCCCAACCCCAGCAGATAGGCCAGCAGGATGAAATCGCCCGCGAAGGCGAGCGGGGCCGGCACGCGCCCCAGCGGCAAGACCATCAATGCCGCCAGGAGGCAGGCGAAATTCACGATCGGCCCCGCGCGGAAAATCCAGGTCGTCGTCCGGCTGTAGGTCGCGCCTTTGCGGAACAGCTTCCAGAGATCGAAATAGGCCTGGAGCAGCGGCGGCCCCTGGCGGCCCGCGAAAAACGCCTTCGTGCGGTTGATCGCGCCCGGCAGCAGCGGTGCCAATGCCACGGCCAGCACGGGATGCAAAATGGAAGCCGCATTCATCGCCGCAACGCCCATCCCAGCAACGCCACCGTTGCCGCCACGACGTACAGCACGTACCGATGCACCCGGCCCTGCTGCAGCCAGCGCAACCGCCCAAGCAGGTTCGCCGTGCCCCGGAACAACGGATCGAACAGGCGGTGGCGCGCGACGTCCGCCGTCGCCGACCGGAACGCCGCGGCGGCAGGGAATATTCCCGCCAGCAATCGACTTTCGACTTGCGGTCGCAGGAGGACTTCCGCGCCCTGCGTCAACGGCTGGGCGAAACCCGTGGCGGTGTATTGCATGCGCGCCGACGGCGCCGCATAGCCGCAATCCCACGTGACGGTTTCGCGCACCGGCCGCCCGGCCAACAGGCGGCGGCGCAGACCCACCAGCGCCCCGACCGCGACCAGCAGCGCCAACGCGAGCGCCGCGCAGGCGATCGGGAACAACCACGACATGGAGGCTTCACCGGCCGACGCGCCGGCCGGACCAGTCAGCATCGTCACCGCGGGTTCCAGAATCCGCACCGCCGCGCCGGCGCCGAGGCCAAGGGCCAAGCAAATCGCCGCCAGCGCGATCATCGGGCCGCGCATCGCCGCGCCCGCTTCGTGGCCCTGTGCGGCATCCGCGGTGCGCGGTTCGCCCAGGAACACGATGCCGAACGCGCGGGCGAAGCAAGCGACCGCCAAACCTCCGATCAGCGCCAAAGCGACCACCGCCGCCAAACCGCCCAACCCGACGCTGCCGCTCCCCAGCAAGGCCTTGAACGCCCCCCAATACATCAGGAATTCGCCGGCGAATCCGTTGAACGGCGGCAATCCGCAAATCGCGACCGCGCCGGCCAAGAACGCGGCGCCCGTCCACGGCAGGCGCTTGAGCAGTCCGCCCAGCCGCTCGACGTCCCGCGTGCCGGTCGCATGCACTACCGCCCCCGCCCCGAGGAACAACAGGCCTTTGAACGCAGCGTGGTTCAGCATGTGCAGCAGTCCGCCGGCAAAGCCCAACGCCGCGACCGCCGGCATGCCGTGGCAGACACCCAGCATCCCCAGGCCCACGCCCAGCGCGACGATGCCGATATTCTCGACGCTGGAATAGGCCAGCAGCCGTTTCAGGTCGCGCTGCGCCAGCGCGTACAGCACACCGTACAGGCCGGAAACCGCGCCAAGCCCCAATACCAGCCAGGCGCACCAGGCCGGCACGCCGCCCAGCAGCGCCAGCGTGCGGAGAATCCCATAGATGCCCGTCTTGATCATCACGCCCGACATCACCGCCGACACCGGACTCGGCGCCGCGGGATGCGCCTCGGGCAGCCAGACGTGGAACGGAACCAAGCCGGCCTTGGTGCCGAAGCCGACCAGCGCCAGCAGGAACAGGCCCCCGGCCGAGCCGGCCGGCGCCGCGAACGCCGCGAAATCCTGCGAGCCGCCCGCGCGTCCCAACAGGAAGAACAGCGCCAGCAGGAACGCCATGCCGACGTGGCTGGCCACCAGATAGGTCCAGCCCGCTTCCCGCACGCCGTCCGCCGCGTCGTCGTGGATCACCAGGAAGAAAGAGGTCAGGGCCATCGCCTCCCACGCCACGAGGAACAGCACGCCGTTCCGCGCCAGGAGCACGAGCGCCATGCTCGCGACCAAGGCGTTGTAGAACAGCCAGAACCGGCCCGGGTTGCGCCCGTGCCACGGCCGGAAATAGCCGACGGCGTAGATCGCCGCCAAGCCGGAGAGCAGAAAAGTCGGGATCAGGAAAAACGCGGTCAGCGGATCGAGCCCCACCGCGAAAGAGCCATACGGCATGTTCCAGGCAAAGGTCCGCACGGCGTCCGCGCGGAGAACCAGCGCCAGCGCCGCCGCGCCGAGCCCGGCCAGACAGGCCGCGACCGCGCCGCCCACGCCCAACCGGACGGACCACCGTTCGGAGCGCC
>RZYG01000059.1 GCA_009930415.1 Spartobacteria bacterium
GCCTTGTGGCGCTGCTCGAGCTTGATCTTGCGGCCTTTCTGCTGCAGGGCGCGCTGGATCTGCTGCTCGGGCCCGAACTGGTCGCTCAGGGCGCGGGGACAGGTCGGCACTTTTTCGAGCAGGTTTTCGATGGCGCGGGCGTGGCCCCAGGCCAGGATGCGGTTCACGCTGCCCATCGTCGCGTAGAGGCGGTTGTAGGCCGCCGGGCCGATGGATACGACGACGAACTTGTCCGCCAGCCGCGCGCGGATCTTCTTGGCCAAGTCCTGCGCCGCTTTGTCGGTCGTGATGGTCTTGCTGTCGCGCACGTTCAGCGCCTTGAGATCCTTGGCGATGGTTTCGTCGACGTAGGCCGCCGCGATCACCAGCGGGCCGAAGAAATCGCCCTTGCCGCTTTCGTCCACGCCCATGTGCGGCGCGTTGGCTTCGGGGTTGAGCACGTCCTCGTAGCCCAGGCGGGCCTCGCCGAGCACCTGGGGCTCCAGCACGAACGTCACCCAGTCCGCCGCCCCCTTGCCCTGCACCAGGCATTTGCCGCTCTGATACAGCACGATCTGGCAGTCCTCGCCCTCCGCCGCCGCGAGAGCGTACTCCACGCGCCGGGGCCGGTAGTTGCCCTCCCGCAGGATCCGCGCCGCCGCATCCATCTGGTCCGGCGTCAGCTTGATCGTGTACGAATTCTTCCGGTTTTCCGTCATGCTCCGGACCCTAGCAGACGTCTCCCCCGGTGGCAATCGCCCGGCCATTGACATTCTATTTTTCGCGGCATAGAGTTTGGAGCGTGGAAACCGGGACGGACAACTCCGTCCCCGCCGATTTTTGGAGACCGACTATGAAACGAACGATCCCGTTCCTGATCCTGTCCGCCCTGCTTTCCTGGTCCGGCTGCGCCGCCCTCGAAGGCCAGGACCTGGCCGCCGAACCGACTTCCGACGACGGCATCGCCGCCGTCGCCAACAGCCGCCTGAACGACGACGCCGTGGTCGGCCGCGCCATGCTGAGCGTGACCGTGGACAACGGCCTCGCCATCCTCTACGGCACGGTGCCCGACGAAGCCGCCCGCCAGCGGGCGCTGCACGTCGTCCGCGGCACGCCGGGCGTCTACGACGTGCTCGACCGCACCCGCAAGCGCTAGGTCGCTTTCCATGCGCCGCCCCCGCCCATCGTTCCTGCGCCGGCAGGGCGGCTGGCTTGGGCTCCTGCCGCTGCTGGCGCTGGCCGCCGGCTGCGCCACGCCCGGCGGACCCGGCGCGGGTCGTCTGGCCTTGAAAGCCGTGCCCGCGGTGCCCGCGGACCCGCTGCGCGCCGACCGCGCCATCGTCGCCGCCTTTTTCGCCGCAAACGGCGCACGGCTCGACGCCAGACAGCTCGAACAGATCCTGCCCCCCGCCGCGCGGCCCGGCCAGATGGATCGCCATGCCCTGCGCGCCGCCGCCCGCGCCCACCACCGCGTCCTGACGGTCGTGAAGGCCGACGAGCAGGAGCTGGGGACCTGGCTCGCGCGCAACCTCCCGCTGCTCGTGCTGCTGCCTCCCGACGTCCGCTACGGCCCCAACGTGGCCGCTTACGTACCCGTTGCCTGGAATCAGGCGAACGACACCGTGGAACTGCTCGACGGCAACGGAGAAATCCGCGTCCTGTCCGCAACCGAATTCTTCGCGCGCCGCGAGCCGCTCAAGCATGCCGCCCTGTGCCTGCTCAAGCCCGGCGCCCTGAGCCGCCTGCAGCCCACGCGCGACCAGAAACTCGTGCTGGCGGACTTTTGGTTCGACCAGGGCTTTTACCGCCGCGCCGACGCCGCCTACGTCGCCCTCCAGGAGGACGCCGGCGCGGGCACCGCCGACGTGGAAGCGCTCGTCGGCCAAGGCAACGTCCTCGTGCGCAAGAAGCGCTACAAGGAAGCCATGCCCGTCTTCCGCGCCGCCCTCGCCCTCGATCCCGACAACCCCAAGATCCTCAACAATCTGGCCTATTGCATGCTCCACGGCGGCGGCGAGCTGCTGACCGCCCTGCGCCACGCCACCAAGGCCGACCGGCTCGATCCCGAAAATCCCATCGTCCTCGAAACGCTCGGCAGCATCAATCTCCGCCTCGGCGACGCCCCCGCCGCCGCGCGCTATCTCGAACGGGCCTGGGCGCGCGCGCTCAAGCGCTCGCCGGAAATCCAGATCGCCATCATGGACCAGCTGGTGCGGGCCTGGATCGGCGCCCAGCGCCGCGATCTGGCTTGGCAGGTCGCCGAGTTCCGCAAGCGCGCTTTCCCCGAATATCGCTTTCCAAAAGATCTCCTCCGCGCTTTTCCCGCTCTGCGCCAACCGCTTGCGCCCCTGCCAGAAAAAAAGTCGGAAAAAAACGCAAAATAGCCGCCGCGGGGTTGACACCTCCCCCGTCTTCCCGTATAGTGACGGAACAAATCGGGGATTTGTACCTTCCCCTGCTGTTCTTTTAAACACAATTTGAACGACTTGCTGCTAACCACGCAGCAAGCAGATGGGACTACGGAGACCCCCCCATACTCCGCCCGTCTGCACTCATCCGTGCCAGGCTACCCCCCCCCGATAACGCCTGGCACGGACCTTTTTTTGCCTGAAGAGTTCAATTTCCAATATCCAATGATCAATCTTCAATGATCAAGTGAATGCCTGCCCCATCCCCAAGCGGCCGGATCACCGCCCCGGCCCACAACCGTTCCCGGACAGCAGGCGCATCTGCGATTCGATGCATGCTTGGCGTCATCGGGATGGAAATGCGGGCCTTCGTGGCATGCGGCTCCTGCCGCGTGCGGCTGGAAAAATCCGCGCGGGGCGGAAGCCCCACGCTACAAGGGTCCATCGGACGACACCCAATCGCAGATGCGCCCCGGGCTGCCCCCACTTGGAAATTGAACATTGGATGTTGAATATTGGATGTCGATCTTCGCCCCCCCCATTCTCCCTATAGCTTCGCCGGATATTCCCCGGCGGCGACGAGCGCGCGGATCGAATCCTGCACCGTCGCCTTGTCCTCGCGATAGGTCACCCCGAACCACCGCGCCGTCGTCTCCAGCACCTTCACCGTGCCCCGGCCCGACCGGATCAATCCGTCCACCACCGCCGGAATCGTGAATTCCTTCTTCGGAGACTGCCCGCCCTCGCCCCGCAGGAATTGCTCGAACGCCGCGTCCAGGTCTCCGAACACCGACGGCATGAAGCCCCAGCAATTCATCGAAACCGGCTCCGCGCCCGTCAGCGCCGTCGCCGGCCCGCCGTCCGGTTCGTCCCACAGCGTCCCGTCCGCGTGGCGCGTGATCTTCGTGCGCTCCTGGATGCCCGTCAACAACCGGTCCGCTCCGCACAGGCACGCGCCGCGGCTCACGCTGCCGTGTTCCGACAGCGTCTGGTCCAGCCGGAACGCCACCATGCAGTGCCCCGCCGCGCGCTTTTCGCCGGTCAGGTGCGCCGCCAAGGCGCGGAACGACGCCGCGCCGTAGAAATCGTCCGCATTGATCGCCGCGAACGGCTCCGCGATCTCGCGCCTTCCGGCGCGGATGGCGTGGGCGGTGCCCCACGGCTTCGCGCGGTCCGCCGGCACCGCGAAGCCCGCCGGCACGTCGTTCAGGTCCTGGAACGCATAGGTGCAGGGAATCCGCGCCGCCCACTTCGCCCCGACCGTCGCCCGGAACGCCGCCTCGATGTCCCGCCGGATCACGAAGACGACGCGGCCGAAACCGGCGCGCGCGGCGTCGAAGATGGAATAATCCAGCACGATCTCGCCCGCCGGCCCCACCGGATCGATTTGCTTCAGTCCCCCGTAGCGGCTGCCCATTCCGGCGGCCAAAATCATCAACGTCGGCTTGCTCATGCGCCCAACCTTACCAAGACCCCTTTCCGCAAGAAAACCTTTTCCGCCCGCACCGCTTCCGTGGTATCTTCGGCGAAAACCAACCGCCCCAGGAGATCCCATGAAATCATCGCTCCGCTTGTTCGCCGCCCTCGTTCTCGCGCTGGCCGGCGCCGCGCCCGCCCTCGCCCAGGAAGCCGAATCGAAGGCCTCGCAGCCCTGGATGAAACTCGAAAAGGAACTCGGGCTCCAGACCACCTACTCCGTGGACATGGTCATGCAGGCCATGGGCATGAACGTGAATTCCCGCACCGTCCGCGACGGCGGCAAGACCCGCACCGAAATGACGATGCCCTTCATGAACCTCCGGATGATCGCGCTCGAAATCCCCGAAAACGGCCGGACCGCCACCTACACCCTTTTCCCCGACAAGAAGAAATACGTGCGCGAAGACGATTCCGACGCCGACGCTTCCGCGGCCATGCCGACGATCGAAGACCTCGGCACGGAAACCTACGAAGGCGAAGACTGCGTCAAGCGCCGCATCTCCATGACCGAACAGGGCATCGCCACCGACCTGATCATGCTCTTCTCGCCCCAGCAAAAGAACATGCCCGTCAAAATGACCATCGCCGCCAACGCGTCCCTCGGCGAAGGCCAGCCGGCCATGCCGATCCAATCCGTCGTTCTCTTCAAGAACTACGACTTTTCCACGCCGGACGCCGCCTTGTTCGCCGTCCCCGCCGACTACGCCCAGGCCGCCAGCGTGCAGGAAGTCATGATGGAAGGCATGGACCTCGGCGCCCTGATGCAGCAGATGCAGCAACTGATGCCGACCGAAGAATGAGCCCCCCCCGCGGCCTTGCGCCAGGGATGAACGAGGTCGGCCGGAACGGCCGACCTTTTGCTTGCCCTAATACGTTTCCGGCACGAACAGCTGGTCGGTGAGCGGCGGGCGGACGTAGCCCCGGCGTTTTTGCTTGGGCGGCAGCTTGATCGGCGCAGGCGTCAGATCCCGGTAGGGGATTTTGTTCAACAGATCGTGGATGCAGTTCAGGCGCGCGCGCTTCTTGTTGTCGGCGTTGACGACGTTCCAGCGGGCCTGCGGGATGTCGCAGACCGCGAACATCTTGTCCTTGGCCTTGGAATAGTCCACCCACTTCGAGCGGGCTTCCAGATCCATCGGGCTGAGTTTCCAGCGCTTGGTGGGATCTTCGATCCGCGCCTTGAACCGCTTCTCCTGCTCGTCGTCGGAAACGGAGAACCAGTACTTGATCAGGATGATGCCGGACCGGACGAGCATGCGTTCGAACTCGGGGCACGAGCGCATGAATTCCTGGTATTGCTCTTCGGTGCAGAAGCCCATGACGCGCTCGACGCCGGCGCGGTTGTACCAGCTGCGGTCGAACAGCGTCATTTCGCCCGCGGCGGGCAGGTGCGGCACGTAGCGCTGGAAATACCACTGCGTTTTCTCCTTGTCCGTGGGCGTGCCCAAGGCCACCACGCGGCAGATGCGAGGATTGAGGCATTCCGTGATGCGCTTGATCGCGCCGCCCTTGCCGGCGGCGTCGCGCCCCTCGAAGATCACCACCACGCGCAGCCCCTTCTGTTTGATCCACTCCTGCAGCTTCACCAGCTCGACCTGCAGCTTGGCGAGTTCCTTCTCGTACTTGAACTTCTTCTCCCCGTCTTTTTTCGCTTTCATGAATGGCTCCTCCGCGGCGTCCGCCCGCATCGTCATCCTACGCCGCGCCTCCGCGCCGGCCAAGCCTGGATTTTCGGCGGTTTTCCGTGCGGTTTTCCGTGTTCCGCGGTTTTCACGCAGCCCAAGACAGCGTTTTACGTGGAACGTAAAAACTTTCAGCGCGTTTTACGTGGAACGTAAAAACTTTGCGGCGCCAGACGTTTTATAAAACGTTTGGTTTTGGACGGGAGGCGCCAACGGTCGGAGGGGGTCATTCCACGGCGATCTGGACGCGGTCGCTGAGGCCGCGGGCGGTGCTGCAGACGATTTGGTGCTCGCCGCGCACGAGGGGCCAGAACAGTTTTTGGCCCGGTCGGGTTTGGCCGATCGGGCGGTCGTCCACGAACCAATGGATCGTCTCGCCGGCGCGGTCGCTGGCCGCTTCCAGCGCCAGTTGCTGGGCATCCGTCTCCAGTTCCGCCAGCCGGCGGTAGACGCTGCCGCGCGCCGGGGCGAGGATGCGCACGGCGTCGGCCGGTTCGTCCGGCGCGGGCGCGGCGCGGCGCGCCAGGAACGACGCCACGGCCGCCGGCCAGGCGTCCTCCGGCCCCGCGCGGTGCACGGGGCAGAGCTCGCGCCGCGACACGTTCGCGATGGCCCAGTCCTCGATCCGGTGCGCGCAATGCGGCCCCGGCGCGCAGCCGCTGACGGCGCACAGCGCGCGTTTTTCCACCCCCTCCGGCCGCGCGAACCGCGGGCCCGCGTTGTCCGGATAGAGCTGCCGGAACAGATCCCACGCGATGGGCGTCGCGGCTTCGCGCCCCACGAGCCCCTCCGCGGCCGAGCCGTCGGGATTGCCCACCCACGTGCCGATCACGACCTCCGGATTCCACGCGACCGTCCAGGCGTCGCGCAAGCCCGCCGAAGTTCCCGTCTTCCACGCCATCGGCGGCAGGCGCACGTCGGCGGCGTGGCCGGTCGTGTCCATGGCGCGCTCCTCGCCGGACAGCATATCGCTCACCAGCCAGCAGGCCTCGGGCGAGAACACCCGTTTCGTCGCGGGCGGCTGGCCGGTTTCCACGAACCGGACGGGCGCCCACGCGCCGCCGCGGGCCAGGCAGGCATAGGCGTTCGCCAGATCCAGCAAGCGCACCTCCGCGTTGCCCAGCACGAGCCCGAGGCCGTAGTGCGCGGCCGGGCGGTCGATCGTCGCCAGCCCCAGCGCGCGCAGCGTCGCCCAGAACCGTTCCTGGCCGACGCGCCGCTCGATCTCGATGGCCGGCAGATTGAGCGACGCCACGAGGGCATCGCGCACGCTGACCAGTCCGCGGCAATCCTCGGAAAAATTGCGCGGATCGAGGTCGCGGAACCGCAGCGGCACGTCGGGGATCACCGTGGCGGGCACGGCCAGTCCGCGGTCGAGCGCCAAGGCGTAGGCGAAGGGCTTGAGGGTCGAGCCCGCGGCGCGCCGCGCGACGGCGCCGTTGACCTGGCCGGCGTTCCGCTCGGCGAAGTAGTCCGGCGAGCCCGCCAGCGCGCGCACCGCGCCGGTCTTCACGTCCAGCACCACCACCGCCCCGCCCGCGGCCGGTCCGTCCGCCAAATGCCGCCGCAGGACGTCTTCCGCCCGGCGCTGCACGTCGCCGTCGAGCGTCGTGCGCACCGTCGCGTCCGGCGCGAGCCGGGCCGGCACGCCGACGAGATCGCAAAAGTGCGGTGCGCGGAACGGATAGGTTCCCGGCCGCGCGGCCAGCGGCTGGGCCCAGGCGTCGGCGCGCTGTTGCGGCGTGATGAACCCGCAGGCCTCCATCCGTTCCAGCACGTAGGCTTGGCGTTTTTTCGCCGCGGCCGGATGCCGGTCGGGGCGCAGGCGCGACGGGGCTTGCGGCAGGCCCGCCAACAGCGCCGCCTCGGCCAGGCTCAGATTCGCCGCGCCCTTGCCGAAGTAGCGCCGGGCGGCCGCCTCGATGCCCACGAGGTTGCCGCCGAACGGCGCGCGGTCGAGGTATTGCGCCAGGATCGCGCGCTTGTCCAGCCGCCGCTCCATCTGCAGCGCGCGGAAGGCTTCGATGGCTTTCGTCGCCAAGGTCCGCCGCCGCGGCTCCGCCAGGCGGATCACCTGCGTGGAAATGGTCGAAGCGCCCGACACGCGGCGGCCCGAAAACAGGTTTTGCGCGACGGCCCGCGCCAGCGCCCGCACGTCCACGCCCGGATGCGCCCAGAACCGGCGGTCTTCCGCCGCCACCAGCGCCTGGGCGATCCAATGCTCCGGTGCCGGCACGTAGCCCGGCCGGCAATCGAAACCGCCCGCCGCGAGCTTCACGCGCAGCGGCTCGCCGCGGCGGTCCGCCAGGACCGCCGCCGAATCCAGCCGCGCCAGCTTGTCCTCCGGAAACGGCACCCAGCGCACCGCCGCGGCGAACGCGGCGGCGGCGGACAGCAAGAGGACTAGCCAAGGTAGGGCGAGGCGTCCCCGCCGAGCCAGGCTGTTCGGTCGGCTCACCCGGAGGGTTCGCCCTACCCGAAACCGCCATGCTCTTTCTGGCCGCCGTTTTTTCACGGCACGACGCGCACCTGGCCGCCGACGCCCACGCCGCGGATTTCCGGCTCGTACATGCCCGACACGAGCGGCGGCGGCAAGGCGTAGGTGCCCGGCGTCGTCGCCCGCACGGCGTAGTGGAACGAGGTCTCGCCCAAAACCGGCCCAGTGAAGATCAGCATCCGGTCGTCGCGCGCCTCGCGGTGCAAATCGCCCTCGGATTTTTTGCGCAGCCAATCGAATTGCTGGGCCGTCGCCAGGTTCGGATTTTCGATCTCCCAGCCCGCCGGCAGCAGGTCTTCGATCACGAGCTGATCCAGCGTCCGTCGCCGCGCATCGACCGTCACCCGCACGGCGATCAGTTCGCCCTGCGGCAGTTCGGCCGCATCGAGCGCGTTTCCAGCCGAGTCGAGGAACGTGCGCCAAATCGCGACGTGGTTCGTCTGCTCCGGCTCCGGTTCGGCGGAAACGCCCTCGAACCGCGCCGTCAGATAGAGCTTGCCCGGCCCGTCGTTGCGCACCGTGGCCGCGCCGCCCGCGCCGGGCGCCAGCGACCATGGCACGTCGTTCGTGCCGGCAAACGCGCGGACGTCGCCCCCCGGCAATTCCAACGCGCCGGCGAAGGGTCGTTCTTCGTCGGGCAGATGCCGGGCGAGCTTGCCGAACGCCAGCAGCGCCAGCGCATTGTCCTGCGTGTTGCCCCAATGCCCGTCCCGCTGCCGGTCGCGCAGGAACTGCGCGAGCTGCGCCACGGCGGCGTTTTCGGGATCCACGTCGATCCACGCGGACAGCAGCAACGCCGCGTCGCGCACGTCGCTGTCCAGCAGCCGCCCCGGCACGCGCGGACGCGTCACGGGCAGGGCCAGGGATTCCAGCAGCGGCAGCGCCCGCCGCGGTTCTCCCGCCAGCAGCAGCGCCGACGCCGCGTGGGCCCGCGCCGCGAAATTCAGTCGGGCGGTCTGTTCGCGCAGCCGCGCGTTCCAGCCCGCGTCCGGTCGGCCCGCGAGCGCCAGCACGTGGCACAGGTAGGCCCGCGCCTGCATGTCGAGAATCCAGTCGTTTTCGCTCGCGTCCGGCGGCATCGCCCGGCCAAGGCGGCCGCGCACCCAGCCCAGCGCGGCATCGAGACGGTCGGCCGGCACGGCGAAGCCGGCCGCCTGCGCTTCCACGAGGAAATGGACGGCATAGATCGAGGCCTCTTCCGCCGTGCCGCGGTGGAAGGGCCACGTCGAAAAGCCGCCGTCTTCCTGCTGCATGGACAACACGCGGCGGATCGCGGCCGGCACGGTCTCCTCCATGTCGCCGAGCGCCTGGCGGCCCGGCAGCAGGCGTTGCGCCCATTCGCCCGCATACAGCAGCGGGAACGCGCCGGACACGGTCTGCTCGAGACAGCCGTAGGGATAATGCACGACGTAGTCCAGCGCCCGGCCCATCTGGACCGACGGCAAGGCCGAGAGCGTTCCCGACAAGGCGATGGATTCGGGCAGCCAGTCCGCCGGCGGGGCCAGCGTGGCGCTTTCGCCGGCTTTCAACACGCGGTTGACCACCGCCACGCGGCTGCCGCCCGCCGGACGCACCGCCAGCTCGATGACGTCGCGGAAGGAATCCGCGCCGGCCTCGACTTCGAGCGTACAGAGCGCCTTGCCCGGCCCGGGACCCGCCGTCAGCGGCAGCGCAGCCGTCGCCGAACCGCCCGCCGGGATCTCGAGGGTCTGCTCCGCCGTTTCGGCGCGCAACGGCCCGCCGCACGTCGCGCGCACCTTGGCCGCCACGGGTTCCTGGCCTTCGTTGTAGAGCACGACGGACGCCTCGCAGCGGTCGCCGATGGCCAAAAACCGCGGCAGGGCCGGCTGCACGACGAGATCGCGCTTCACTTTCACGGGCGTGGACGTCGCCCCTGTCCGCGCCGCGTCGTAGGCCACCGCCATCAGGCGCAGTTCGCCGTTGAATTCCGGCAAATCCATTTTCACCCGCGCCTGCCCGTTCGCATCGAGCGGCACCGCGGCCCGCCACAGCGCCACCGGCTTGAACCGATTGGCCTTGATCGGATTCAACCGCCGCCGCAGGGCGCCGCCGCCGTCGCCGCCGGCCGCCGGGACGCTTTCGGTCTGCGCGTCGGTCACCGGCATCAGTTCGGCATAGAGATCGAACGGGAACACGCCCAGCGCACGCTGCGCCGAGAAGATCCGGTCGGGATCGGGCGTTTCGAACGCCGTCAGCATGCAGATGGCTTCGTCCACGGCCAGCACCGTCACCGCGCCTCGCGCGGGCTGGCCCGCTTCGTCGCGCACGGTCACGATGGCTTCCAGCGCCGCCTGCGGCCGCGCGACGGCGGGCGCCTCCAGCGCCACCGCGAACCGGCGGCCGGGCCGTTCCACCGGCAGCGCAAGCGCGCCGATGGCCCGGTGAGCGCTCCAGACTTCCTCCGCCACCGCCGGCCGGATCAGGGTCAGGGAACAGTAGGCGTTGGGCGCGTAATCCGCCGCCACGGGCACTTCGAATTCGGCGGTGTTCTTCTCCAGCGTCACCAGGCGCGCGTCCAGCACGCGGTCGGTTTCCACCGTCAGCAGCGCGGGACCCGCGAACGGCGCGCGCACCTGCAGGCGCGCGACGTCGCCGGGACGATAGATTTCCTTGTCCCAGGCCAGTTCGACGCGGCCGGGTTTTTCGCGGCTCCACGCCAGCCATTCCGGATCCGCCGAACCCGCATGGAAGCCGATCCGCGTGGACGCGCCCGAGGCCGGGTCGGCCGCCACCAGCATGTAATCGCCCGAGGCATCCACTGCAAAAGCCCAATCCTTGGCTTCGCCGCCGGCGGCCAAGGTGTCCTGGCGGACGTCCACGACCTGCCGTTCGGATTTCCATTCGTAGCGACCTTCGGAGTTGCGCCGGAGCACGGAATTCCAGGTCACCCGCGACAGCGTCAACACCAGCGGCCGCCCTTCCGCGACGGGCGTGCCGTCGGGCTGGACCTCGACCACTGCCACGCGCTGGGTTTCGCCCGCGCGCACCGAGCCTTCCCAGGCGGTCTTCAGGCCGACGTAGAACGGATACGGATCCAGCAGCGCCGAGCCATAGGCCGACACCGCGCGCCCGCCCGTCTCGACCACGGTGGCCTGCTGCACCATCCGCAGCGCCGCCGGCGGCCGCCACGCGGCGCGGCTTTCCGCTTCGAACTCGGCGTGGCCGTTCTCGTCCAGAATCCGCGCCCCCAGATTCTGGTAGACGGACGCAAACGCCTTCTCCGCGTCGCCGAACGTCCAGTCCGGCCAATTCGTGGGAGCAAACGGCGCGGGCTGGAACGTCGCCGCACCGGTCGCCTTGAGACCCGCCGCCGGCCGCCCGAACAGATGCGCCGCATCCACGCCGAACGCCACCACGTCGCCCGCCCGCCCGCGCTCTTCGGCCGACGCCACCGCCACGCGGATCTGCGGCGGCACGAAATCTTCGAGCGCGAAGTCCGTCGCGCCCAGCACGGTGAAGGTCCCCGGCAGCGCCAGTTCGAGCCGGTAGCGCCCCGTCGGCAGATAATCCGGCATCTCCACCTCGGCGGTCGCCGAACCGAATCCGTCCAGCACGACCGGCACATCGCGGAAAACCCGTCCGTCCGGACGCCGCACCCGCAGGAGCGCGGGGAACGGCTCCGGCGCCTGCCGGCGGTCGTCGCGCACGAGCGCCTGCATGAAGACCGTCTCGCCGGGCCGATAGACGCCGCGCTCGCTGAAGACCGCCGCTTCGAGCTGGCCGGGCGCCAGATAGGGGGCTCCGGCCAGGCCTTCGCCGGGATTCACGCGCGAGCGGTCCAGATCGACGTAGGACAGATCGCCGTCCTGTTCCGCCACGACCACGAACGGGGCCGCCGCGTCCGCGCCGGTTGCCCACTCCAGGCGCACGATGCCCCGGGCGTCCGTCGCGCCCCGCCCAAGCACCTGGTTGTTCCGCGCATAGACCGTCACCGCCGCGCCCGCGGCCGGCTGGGCCGTTCGCAGGGAATTTACCCAGACGAGCGCGCCGCCGGCGAACGTCCGCACCGCGATCCCCAAATCCGTCACCACGAGCAGCCGGCCGTCGCCGCGCGCTTTCTCGCCGCCGACGTCCAGCCAATAGGCGCCGCGCGGTTCGCCCTCCGCCAGCGCGCGCAGATCCACCGCGCCGCGGGCCGGCTCGCCGGCTTTTTCCGGCGCCAGCGCGTTGGTGACGGTCCGCGTCCGCCCGTCCAGGTCTTCCGTCAGGCCGCCGGAATGCCAACCCGATTCGCGCCGCGCCAGTTCGACGAGATTGTTGGCGAACACCGGCCGCAGTCCCGCGACGTAGCGGTCCAGATTCACCGCCGCCACCGGCACGGAGAGCGTGCCCCGCGGCGACAAATACCTGCCCGGCGCATCGAGGCGGACGGTCGGGCGCGGCTGCGGGAACTGGATCGTGCGGCGGATTTCCCGCGGCAGGCTCGAACCGTTCGCGGCGGGCAAGCCTTTCTTGAAGATCACCTCGTAGATTTCGTTCGGCGCGAACGCGCCGCGGATCCGCATGCCGCTGCGCCAGTATTCGTCCACGGCTTCCACCGTGAAGTCCGTGGCCGGCTCCACGGCCACGTAGTCCTTCAGCCCGTTCGCATCCGGGAACGCGTTGAAATCCACCCACAGCTCCGGCGGTTCGAACGCCGGCGCATCCGCCTGGAGTTTGCGCAGCGCCAGATTCATGGTCATCGCCAACGTCCCGCGCCGCGCTTCGTTTTCGGGCCGCGACCCGCCGGTCGCCGGCAGCCCCGGCTCCAAGACGTAGTTCAATTCGTCCGCGAGCACCGGTTCCGTTTCGACGACGACGGCATTGCTGCTGGCCGCCCCCAGCAACCAATACTTCACCTCGCCCTGCCCGGCGGCGGACAGCTGGAAGAACCGCGTGAGCTGGTGGCGGTCCGGCTCGTCGCTGAACGCCAGCCGCAGCGTCACTTCGCGGTCCGCCGAAACGTCCACCTGCTCCACGCTGCGCAGCCGCAGGACCCGTTCATGCGGACGTTCAGGGCCGGCGGCCGCGGGCGCTTCCGCCTCCACCGGCGCGGGCGGCGCTTCCGGCCGCGTCGTCTTCCACACGCCGTAGGCGTTCACGGCCAAAAACGCCACGCCCAGCCAGAACCAGCGCGTCGCGCCGCCGCGCGCCGGTTTCGGCGCGACGGCGACGGCCGCTTCCGCGGCCACTTCGGCCGCGGATTCGGCGAACGTCTCCGGCGAATCCATTTCCGCCAGGACGCGCTCGACGATTTCGAGGCCGATTTCGCCGCTTTCGACCTCCAGCCGGGCCAGCGCTTCCGCGATCTGGTTGCGCAGCCCCCCCACC
>RZYG01000285.1 GCA_009930415.1 Spartobacteria bacterium
AGATTCGGCCCTCGCTTGTAGGGGCTCAGCTTGCTGAGACCGCAGCTATTCCCAAATTTCTCCAAACCCGGTCCGAGCAAGCTCGGCCCCTACGATTCATAGCCCGAAATCCGTCTTGCGCCCGGCGATTTCGCCGGACTCATTTTCTCCTTGTACAGGTTTTGAAAAGCGAGAATAGTGTCCCCGACCTCGTAGCTGGCTCCATAAACAGCCATCCTAAAAACATTAGCGGAGAGACAATGAAATCAGTGGCGGCGCTTTTCTTGGTCTTGGGTGCGTTTCTTCTTCCAACCACGGCCGCATTCGCCGGCTCGATCTCCGGTACGGTGACCGGTCCGGATGGAGTGACCGGCTTGCGGGACTTATATGTCGGGTGCTATGGCTGGGATGGAGCGGGTTGGACGGAAACGGGCTATGCCTACACCGATGAAAACGGGCTCTATGAAATCGGCGGCTTGGCGTCGGGGTCATATCGTGTCGTGTTCGACGACTGGATGTATGGTTACTTGTCGGAAACCTACAACGACATCCCGGGCGGTGCGCCCGCCAACGGCACCGACGTGGCCGTGGTGGCGGGTGCAACAACTGCCGGCATCGATGCCGTGCTGTCGGAGGGCGCCAAAATCACGGGGACGGTGACGGGGCCGGATGGAATCACGCCTTTGGAAAACATTCAGGTTGTCGCCTATTCATGGAACAGCGAATACGGCTATTGGGAGTGGATCACCTCCGCCAATACCGGTGCGGATGGTTCCTACGAAATCGGCGGTCTGGCACCTGAAACCTATCGCGTGGAATTCCAAGGCAGCGGATATTATCAAGGACAATATTTTGACGGCGCAACCGACGTGTATGAGGCGCAGGACATTTTGGTTATCGGTTCCGAAACGGTCGGCGATATCGATGCTTCGCTGGCGGCGGCAGGCAAAATCGCCGGGAAGGTGACGCAATCGGACGGAACGACGGGCTTGGCGGACGCCTATGCCGAAAGCTATTTGTGGAATGGGTCGTATTGGCAAGACATTGGCAGGGATTGGGCCGACGCCGACGGGTTCTATGAAATCGGCGGTCTGGCGGCGGGGACTTATCGCGTGGTGTTCAACGACTGGAACTATGGTTACTTATCGGAAACCTACGACGACGTGCCCGGCTGGAATCCGAGCCGCGGCGCCAACGTGGTTGTCGTGGTCGGCGAGACGACGGGAAACATCAACGCCGCGCTGGCGCTGCCTGCGCGGATTTCCGGAACCGTGACGGGACCGGGGGCGGTGGCTTTGGCGAATGTCCAGGTTGAGTCATACCGCTGGGATGGCGCGGCCTGGCGCTGGGCGGGCTGGACGACAACGGACGCTGATGGACGCTACGAAATCGGCGAACTGACGGCCGGCACGTATCGGCTCGACTTCGAACCGGGCGGCGATTACGTCCCCGCCTCGCTGGCAGACGTGGTCGTGGCCGCCGAGGCGCTATCGGAAAACAACGACGTCGAATTGCTGGCCTATGCCCGCCTCTCGGGCACGGTGTTTCTGGCCGATGGCGTCACGCCGGTGGGCGGCGTGCGGGTTTACGTGCGCGACGGCGCCAGCAATATGGTTTGGCGGCAGTCGAGTGCGGACGGGAGCTATGCGTTCGGCTCCTTGCGTCCCGGTGATTTCTCGGTGGTCGCCACTCCCGCGCCGAATCTGGGCCTGTTGGGCGAATGGTACGACGACGGCGGGCTGTACGTGCCCGGCCAAGACGAGCCGCCGCCGGAAGCCGCGGTGATCGCGCTGAACTACGGCGACGTGCGGACCGGCGTCGATTTCGATCTGGATCCCGCCGGACGCATTTCCGGCACGGTGACGGCCGAGGGCGGGTTGCCGCTCGACGGGGCCCGCGTGAAGGCGAAGAATGGAGCCTACGGCTTGATCCGCGAGACCGCGACCGATGAAACGGGCGCCTATGAACTGATGGGTCTGTTGCCGGGCGACCACACCCTCAAAGCCGGGGCGGAAGACTATCGGGACGAGTGGTGGTTCGATGCGACCCATGAAGATCGGGCCACCCCGATTGCCGTCGTCGGCGGCAGCGATTTGACCCACGATTTCGTCTTGCTGCCCGGGCAGAATCCGGCCTTGGTGGAGATCGTGTCGGATCCTTCAGGCGCGACGATCTATCTGGACTACCAGGCGACGACCAACGTGACGCCGGCGCTGGTGGACGTGGGCGAAGTGGCCTCGCATGCGCCGCGGTTGGGCGGGTGGGCGGTGGCCTCCCACGTCGTCACGCTGAAAATGGCCGGACATCCTCGGGCCATTCCGCGCGTCCTGCCTGCGGTTGAGGCGGAAACGGTTTCCATCACCATCGACATGACGTCCACGGCGGAAGGCGGCCTGTCCGTGGTCACCGATCCGGCCGGGGCCGAAGTGTACGTGGATTACGCCGACGTGGCCGACGGAGTGACGCCCCTGGCGGTGGGCTCGCTCGCGCCGGGATCGCACACCGTTTTGCTCAAAAAAGCCGGCTATTTGCAGCCGAGGCCGATCGTGGCGCACGTGGAGGCCGGGATCACGAACGAGATCGTCGTCCCGCTTGCGGAGATCTTCTCGCCGGACCGCATCATGGCCGAGCTGCAGAGTTCGCCGACGGGCGCGGTCGTGTACGTGGATTACTTCCCGACCCCGGAAATCACAGACGTCGTGATCGACTGGATGGATCCGGCTTCGCATTCCGGTTCGGGCTGGCGCAGTGCGTCGCATACCGTCATGCTCCGCAAACCGTTTAAATTGCCCGGAGCGCCGCGCTACGTGCCGGACGTGACCAATGCGGTCCAGACCAATCGGGTCTATTTGATCGAGGAC
>RZYG01000286.1 GCA_009930415.1 Spartobacteria bacterium
AGCAGAACGGCATCGAAGTCGTCGTGGGCTGCCAGCCCGCCACGCCCGAAACCCTCGTCGGCGCCTATTTGTCCGGCGAACTGGTCGTCGGCGACAACGCCTGCGACCACTAAGCCGGCGCCAGCTGCCCTTGTTCACGAACGTTTGCATTTTGCCCCCCGGGGGTTGACGCGGGCCGATTGTGAGCATATGTTCATATCAGAACAGATGGCGCCGCACCGGCGCCGGAATCAAAACAGGAGAAGGAAAATGCCAAGAGGAGACAGAACGGGACCGATGGGCGCGGGTCCGATGACGGGCCGTGCCGCGGGATTTTGCGCGGGCAGTGCCGCGCCGGGCTTCGCGAGCTTCGGTGGCGGGTTCGGCCGCGGATTTGGCCGGGGCGGCGGCTGGGGCCGCGGGTTCGGCCGGGGCCTTGGCCGCGGCTGGGGCGGGCCGGTGGCCGGCGCCGTCGCGCCGACGGGCCCTCAGGAACTCGCCGTGCTCAAGCAGCAGGCCCAGCAACTCCAGGCGGACATGGAATTGATCCAAGGCCGCATCCAGGAGCTGGAAACCAAGCCGGAAAAGGCCTGACCCCAGCCGGAGCGCAGGGGGCGGACGAAACACCGTTCGTCCGGCCCCTGTCCCCTTTCCATGACTACCTTCCGCCACGTGTTCGGCCCGGTGCCGTCCCGGCGCTTTGGCCGGTCACTCGGCGTGGATCTCACGCCGCTGAAGACCTGTAGTTTCAACTGCGTCTTTTGCCAGCTCGGCCCCACGCCCCAGACCACCGTGGAACGCCGCGAATACGTGCCCGTCCAGACGGTTAAAGATGAAATCCTCCGCTGGCGCGACGCGGGCGGAACCGCGGACTACGCCACCCTCTCGGGCTCCGGCGAGCCCACGCTGCACTCCGGCTTCGGCGAGGTGCTGCGCTTCCTGAAAGCCGAACTGCCCTGCCCCGCCGTGCTCCTGACCAACGGCAGCCTGCTCTACCTGCCCGAAGTCCGCGCCGCCGCCGGACAAGCTGACGTCGCCAAGCTCTCGCTGAGCGCCTGGGACGACGATTCGTTCCGGCGGATCAACCGGCCGCATCCGGACCTGGATTTCCACCGCTCCGTCGCTGGCATGCGGGCCTTCCGCCAAGGCTTCGCCGGGCGCATCTGGCTGGAGGTCTTCCTCATCGCCGGCCTAAACGACGCCCCCAACCAGGTCGAACGCATCGCGGCGCTGGCGGCGGCCATCGGCTCCGACAAGATCCATCTCAACACGGCCGTGCGCCCGCCGGCGGAAGCCTCGGTCCAGCCCGTGGACCGCGACCGGCTCGCGGAACTGGCGGAACTCTTCCGTCCGCGGGCCGAAGTGATCGCCGACTTCTCGGCGCGGCCCGGCAGCGGGGTGGCCGCGAACGAAACCGCCCTCCTCGACATGCTGCGGCGACGCCCCTGCACCGCGCGTCAAATCGCCGACGTTTTCGGCATGCATTTGAACGAAGTGGCCAAATACACCGGCCATCTGCTAAAAACGGGACAAATCCAAGCCCTGCAGCGCGCCCAAGAAACCTACTTCGCCGCGCCGGAGAACAACCGAACATGAGTCCCGCCAAACCGAATCGCCCTCACCGCGCCCAACCCCACCCGGCCGCGCCGCTGACGCCCTACGGCAACCGCCCGATGGTCACGCCCATCGTGCACGCCGTGAACTACGAATACCTCAACTTCGAGGTGCTGCGGCAGATCACCGACGGCGAAGTCGACGGCTATACCTACCACCGCGACGACAATCCGACCGTGCGGGCCGTCGAGCGCCAGATCGCCGCGCTCGAAGGCGCGGAGGATTGCGTGGTCTGCACCTCGGGCATGGCCGCCTGCACCATGGTCTACCTGACCTACCTGCGCGCGGGCGGGCACCTGCTGCTGTTCCACGACGTCTACGGCGCGCATTACAAGGTGTCGCTCATCCTCGAACGCCTCGGCGTGGAGGTGACCTGGGTGGATGCCGCCGACTGGCGGACGCTGGCCAAGCACGTCAAGTCCAACACGCAGATGATCTTCCTGGAGACGCCCAGCAATCCGCTCTGCAAGACCGTGGACGTCGCCGCCGTGCGCCGGATGGCGGACAAGGTCGGGGCGCTGGTGGTGGTGGACAACACCTTCGCGACCCCCTACCACCAGCATCCGCTCGAACTCGGCGCGCACCTCGTCGTCCACAGCGCCACCAAGGCCCTCGGCGGGCACAACGACCTGATGGCCGGCGCCGTCGCCGGTTCCAAGGACGACTACGACAAGCTGTGGTTCACCCGGCAGGCGATCGGCTGCACGCTCGACGCCTATTCGGCGTCGCTGCTCGAGCGCGGTCTCAAAACCTTCCCGCTGCGCGCCGAGCGCATGGCCGAAAACGCGCTGGCCGTGGCCAAGCATCTGGCGAAATGCCCCGGCATTTCCAACCTGCGCTATCCGGGCCTGAAGGCCGACGAAGGCCACCGGATTTCCGTCCGCCAGATGCGCAACGGCTTCGGCGGCATGATGGCCTTCGACGTCGGCCGCACGCAGGACGACGCCAAGCGCTTCATCTCGGCCTTGAAGACCATCCGGCACGCCGTGAGCCTCGGCTCGACGGAATCGCTGATCTGCATCCCGTTCCTGACCACGATGCTCTACATGCCGCCCGAGCGGCGCACCGCGTTCGGCGTCCGGCCCAACAGCGTGCGCCTGTCCGTCGGCGTGGAACCCGTCGGCGACCTGCTCGCCGACCTCGACCAGGCCCTGCGTCAAGCGAAGTGCCGGCGCCGCTGAAGCGCGATCGATCCGGCATGTTGCAATCCCTCCAACTCTGCGAAACCCACCGCTGGCGCGT
>RZYG01000060.1 GCA_009930415.1 Spartobacteria bacterium
CGCAATCCGCATTACCGGCTTTAGGTAGGGCGAGGCATCCTTGCCGAGCCGGGCTGTTTGAGGGGTCGGCGTGGCTACATGATTTCGGGAACCGCTCTAACATCCCGATGACGCCAAGAATGCACCCAATCGCAGATGCGCCCCCCGTTTCGGGTCCGCGCGCATTCCGGCTTTCCAATCTCCGCGCGGCTTGGGACACTGCCCGCATGAAACGCATCGTGATGGGATTGGGACTGGCGCTGCTGGGATTCCCGGCGGCCGCCGAAGAGGTGTTCCCGCGGCCGGGTTGGCAGGAAGCCCCGAATCCGCTGGCGTCGGAATTCGCCGAGAAGGGCGGGATGCTGGTGGCCTATCTGGGGCCGTACCCCAAGAGCTTCAACTACTACCTCGACCAGAACGTGATGTCGGCGGAGCTGTTCGGGCAGTTCTACGAGCCGCTGATGTCCCTGCACCCCCTCACGCTGGAACCGGAACCGATGCTGGCGGACCGCTGCGTCGTCGGCGCCGACCGCAAGACCTTCACGTTCCACGTGAACCCGCTGGCGAAGTGGAGCGATGGCCGGCCGGTCACGGCCGAAGACGTGCGCTGGACGTTCGCGGCGGTGATGGATCCCAAGAACCTGACCGGCCCGCACAAGATCGGCCTGGAGCGGTTCGAGCCGCCCGAGGTGCTCGACGACGCCACCATCCGATTCGTCGCGAAGGAAGAGCATTGGGAAAATTTCCTGACGCTGGTGGGTTTGCAGGTGCTGCCCAAGCACGCGTTCGCGGACAAGGATTTCAACCGGCAGAATTTCGATTTTCCGGTGACGTCGGGCCCGTATCGCCTCGGGAAGCTGCGCGCGGGCCTCGAAGCGACGCTCGAGCGCCGGCCGGACTGGTGGGCGGCCGACCTGCCGCGGTTCCAAAAGATCTGCAACTTCAACGTGCTGCGGTTCCGGTTTTTCGAGGAACGCGACAACGCGTTCGAGGCCTTCCTGAAGGGCGAGCTCGATTTGTTCCCCGTCTACACGGCGCACGTCTGGGCCAACCAGACGAGCGGCGAGAAGTTCGACCGCAACTGGATCGTGAAGCAGGAAATCGCCAATCTCCAGCCCGTCGGGTTCCAGGGGCTCGCGCTGAATCTGCGCCGGCCGCCGCTGGACGATCCGCGCGTGCGGCGCGCCCTCGCGCATCTCTACCACCGCGAGAAGATGAACGAAACGCTGATGCACAACGCCTATTTTCTGCACCGCTCCTACTACGAGGACCTCTACGACGCCGCGCATCCGTGCGCGAACCAACTCCTCGCCTTCGACAAGGATCAGGCCCGCGCGCTGCTGGCCGAAGCCGGCTGGGCCGCCGACCCCGCCACGGGGCTGCTGGCCAAGGACGGCCGCCCGCTGCGCCTGCGCTATCTCTCGCGCGGCGCCACCGACGACAAGTTCACCGCCATCTTCCAGGAGGATCTCAAGGACGTCGGCATCGAGCTGGTCGTGGACAAGAAGGATTGGGCGGCGTGGGCCAAGGACATGGACGCCTACAACTTCGACCTGACCTGGGCGGCCTGGAGCGCGGGCCTGTTCAAGAATCCCGAAAGCATGTGGCACTCGCGCGAGGCCGACCGGACCTCGGGGCAGAACCTCGCCGGCTACAAGAATCCCGCCGTCGATGCGCTGATCGACGCCCAGCGCACGGAGTTCGACGTCGCCAAGCGCCACGAGATCGTCCGGCAAATCGACGCCCGGCTCGCGCGCGACGTGCCGTACGTCCTGCTGTGGAACAAGCTCGGCACGCGCCTGCTGTGGTGGAACAAGTTCGGGATGCCCGACCAGCCGCTGGGCAAGCACGGCGACGAGCGCAGCGCGCATTCCTATTGGTGGTACGATCCCGACGCGGCGGCCGATCTCGCCCACGCCCAGAAGACCGGCCGCGCGCTCCCCGCGCGCCCCGCCCGCGCAAACTACGCCGATCCCGCGCCCTGAAAGTTTTTACGTTCCACGTAAAACCGGCCCCAAAGTTTTTACGTTCCACGTAATTTTCGGGCAAAGTTTCTACGTTCCACGTAAAACTTCGCGAAAGTTTCTACGTTCCACGTAAAACGCCCGGAATTGGCCATTGAGGGCGGCGGCGGAGGGTGGTAGGATGGCCGCATTCGGAGGAGATGCGCGCATGAAATGGATCTGGCTCGGTTTGACGATGGCGTTGGCGGGCGGTTCGGCCGCCCGGGCGCAGGAAACGCCGGCAATGCCCCCCATTCCGGGGGCGGATGGATCGACGGTCGCGGCGGCGGAAGAGCCGGCGCCGGAACCCGAACAAGCAAAGGAAACGGACATGGTACTGATCAAGACGACTCTGGGCGACATCAAGGTGAAACTGGCGGCGGACAAGGCGCCGCTGACGGTCGCGAACTTCCTGGCCTACGTGGACGCCCAGCACTACGACGGCACGATCTTCCACCGCGTGATCGACGGCTTCATGATCCAGGGCGGCGGGTTCGACGCGAACATGCGCCAGAAGCCGACGCAGGCGCCCATCAAGAACGAGGCCGCCAACGGCCTGCGCAACAAGCGCGGCACGCTGGCCATGGCCCGCACGATGGTCGTGGACAGCGCCACGAGCCAGTTCTTCATCAACGTGAAAGACAACGGCTTCCTCGATTTCCGCTCGCCCGATCCGCAGGGCTTCGGCTACTGCGTCTTCGGCGAAGTGGTCGAGGGCATGGACGTCGTCGACCAAATCAAGGGCGTCCGCACGGGCGTCAAGGCGGGCATGTCCGACGTGCCGCTGGAGACGGTGGAAATCGTTTCGGTGACGCGGGTCCAATAGCGGGCGGCGGCGGGACCGGGCCGTTTCGGCCGGTTTCCGGGAGAAAGGGATGCCATGAACCAGCGCGGCAAGAAGGTCTGGGTGGGATTCGACCTGGGCGGCACGAAGATGATGGCGACGGTCTACGACGCCGGCTTCAAAGCGCTGGCGTCGGCGAAGGCCAAGACGCCCGTGAACGAGGGGCCCAAGGCGGTGCTGGCGCGGATCCGCGAGACGATCGCGGAAGCCTTGAAAGAGGCGAAGCGGTCGCCGCGCGCGCTGGCGGGCATCGGGGTGGGGTGTCCCGGCGTGCTGGATCTGGACAAGGGCATCATCCTCGAAGCGCCGAACCTGGCCTGGAAGCGGGTGCCGTTGCGCGCGCTGCTGACGGGCTGGTTCCGTTGCCGCGTGACGCTGGCGAACGACGTGGATGCGGGGACGTACGGCGAATACCGCTTCGGCGCGGGCAAAGGCGCGCGCACGCTGGTGGGGGTGTTTCCCGGCACGGGCATCGGCGGCGGCTGCGTGTATGCCGGCCAGTTGCTGCGCGGCAAGACGGGCTCGGCCATGGAAATCGGCCATCTGCCCATCCGCGAGAACGGGCGGCTCTGCGGCTGCGGCCGGCGCGGCTGCCTCGAGGCGCTGGCCGGGCGGCTGGCGATCTCCGCGGAAGTGGCCCAGGCGTCGTTCCGCGGCGAGGCGCCGTACGTGGCGGCGAACGCCGGTGCGGACCTGAAAAAGCTCAAAAGCGGCCTGCTGGCCAAAGCCGTCAAGGCCGGCGACGCGGCGGTCGAGCGGATCATCCGCGATGCGATGCGCCTGATGGGGCGCGCTATCGGCGGCGTGGTCAACCTGCTGGCGCCCGACGTCGTGGTGCTGGGCGGCGGCCTCGTCGAGGCGCTGCCGCGCTTGGCCCTGGAAGAAGTGCGCCTGGGCCTGAAGGAAACCGCCATGGCGTCGTTCGTCGGCCAGGTCAAGGTGGTGGAAGCGGAATTGGGCGACGACGCCACGACGCTGGGCGCCGCCGCGCTGGCCGCGGATGCGACCCGGACGCGCGCCTGATGGACGCCCCGCTCCAGAACGAACCGGTTCCGGCCCCGGCCCCCGAACGCCGCATCGTGGCGGCGATCGACATCGGTTCGTCCGCGCTGCGGCTGGACGTCGCCGAAGTCGGGGCGCAGGGCGACGTGAAGCTGCTGGAAAGCCTGCGGCAGGGCGTGCGCCTCGGCAAGGACGTGTTCACCAAAGGCCGCGTCGAGCAGGACACCCTGCGCCGGTGCGTGGCGATCCTGAAAAACTATGGCCGCCTGCTGAAAGAATACGGCGTGACCCGGCCGGACCAGTTGCGCGCGGTGGCGACCACCTTCGCCCGCGAGGCGGCGAACCGCGACACGTTCGTGGATCGCGTCAGCACCGCGACGGGCATCGCCGTGACGGTGCTGGAGGAATCCGAGGAGGCCCGCCTGACCTATCTGGCGGTGCGCGATCTGCTCGACGGCGCCGGGTTGCTGGCGCAGGGCAACGTCGCGGTCGTGGAAATCGGCAGCGGGCAGACCATTTTGCTCTACATCCGCGGCGGGCGCGTGACGGTGGCGCAGTCCTTCCGCTCGGGCGCGCTGCGGACGCGCGAACGCGCGGAGGCGGGCGGGGCCACGGGGCCGCAGCTCAAAGGCGTGCTGAAGGCCTGCGCGACGGAACTCGTGGAACAAATCGTCCAGTCCATCCCGCGCGAGAAAATTTCCGCGCTGGTGGTGATGGGCGCGGGGGCGCGGTTCGCCGCGGAGGAATCCGGCGCGGTGCCGGCCGGACCGAACGCCCGCGTGGCCGTTGCGGCGACGGCTCGCCTCGCGGAACTGGCGGACCAGGTGGCGGCGACCCCCACCGCGACGCTGGTGAAGACCCACAAGATGGCGTTCCAGGACGCGGAAGCCGTGGCGCCGGCGCTGATGGCCGTGGCGCAGGCGGCCCGGGCGCTCAAGGTCAGGGAAATCCACGTCGCGCAGGCGACGCTGCGCGACGGCCTGCTGCGCGACATGGCCATGCGCGACCACCGCTCGGCCGGCTTCGAGGAACAGGTGATCTATTCGGCCCAGACGCTGGCCGCGCACTACGGCTCCGACGCGGCGCACGCGCGGAACGTGGACGCGAACGCCACGGCGCTGTTCGACGAATTGCAGGAAGAACACCAGCTCGGCGGCCACGGCCGGCTCTTGCTGCGGTGCGCGGCGATCCTGCACGACATCGGGCTCTTCGTGAATTCCCGCGCGCACCACAAGCATTCGATGTACCTGCTGCTGAACAGCGATCTGTTCGGCCTGACGCGCCACGACATGCAGATCGTGGCGACGGCTTCGCGCTATCACCGCAAGGCGCTGCCGAGCCCCGCGCATCCGGAATTCGCCATGCTGCCGCAGGAGGACCGGATGACGGTCGTCAAGCTGGCGGCGATCCTGCGCGTGGCGGACGCGCTGGAACGCACCTACCGCGAAGTGCCGCGGGCGCTGGAGTTCCGGCGCGAAGCCGACCGCTTCGTGATCCTGCTGCGGGACATGGAAGATCTGACGATGGAGCGGCTGGCGCTCCGGGAAAAAAGCAATTTGTTCGCCGACGTGTTCGGCCTGGTGCCGGAGCTGCGCGAGCTGCGCACGGAGCTGCCGGGCGGCGCGGCGGGCTGAGGAACGGCGACCATGGCCAAGGAAACGACACGCAAGAATCCGCCCGCGCCGTATCTGAGCCGGGAACTGAGCTGGATCGATTTCAACTTCCGCGTGCTGCAGCAGGCGGAGGACGCGGCGCTGCCGCCGCTGGAACGGCTGAAATTCGCGGCGATCACGGCCTCGAACGCGGACGAGTTCTTCATGGTGCGCGTCGGCGGGCTGAAGCTGCTGCGGCGGCAGGGCGAGGAGCGGCCGGATCCGGCGGGGCTTTCGCCCGCGGAGCAGCTGGCGGCGATCGCGGAGCGGATGCACGAGCTGGTGGAACGGCAGCACGCCTGCCTGCAGAAGGACATCGAGCCGGCGCTGCGCAAGGGGGGCGTGCGCCGCCTGCGGATGGACGAGCTGACCGCGGCGCAGCGGCGCCACGTGGAGGCGCTGTTCGCGGATTCCATTTTCCCGGTCGTCACGCCGGTGGCCGTGGACCCGGCAGGGGAATTCCCGCTGCTGGCCGGGCTGGGGCTGGCGCTGTACGTCAAGCTGGACGGGACGCCGGAAGAGCCGGCGCCGCGCCGGGCCCTCGTCGCGGTGCCGAAAAACCTGCCGCGCTTCCTGGCGCTGCCGGGCGAGGCGGGCTTCCCCTACGTGCTGCTGGAGGAAGTCGTCCGCACCCACGTCGGCCAGCTCTTCCCCGGCGTGGCCGTGCGGGAGTGCGCCGCGTTCCGGATCACCCGCAACGCCGACCTGACCGTGCGCGAGGAGTTGGCGGGCGACCTGATGGAGCAGATGCGCGAAGTGCTCGTGGAGCGCAAGGAAAGCGACTGCGTCCGGCTCGAGATCGAGAAGCGCGCCTCGAAGGACGCCCAGGCGTTCCTGCGCGCGGCGCTGGAGGTGGAGGCCGCGGACGTCTACGCGGTGCCCGGTCCGCTGGACTTGGCCGCGTTTTTCCGGCTGGCGAACCTGGCGGGCACCGACGCGCTCAAGATCGAGCCGTGGACGCCGCAGCCGGTGCCCGAGGCGCCGGCGGCGGAATCGACGTTCGCCGCGCTCAAGCGCGGCAACCTGCTGCTGTTCCATCCCTACGAGAGCTACGACTTCGTGCTGCGCTGGCTGCAGGAGGCGGCCGACGATCCGAACGTGCTGGCGATCAAGCAGGTGCTCTACCGCGTGAGCGACCACAGCCCCGTCGTGGCCGCGCTGATGCGCGCGGCCGAGCGGGGCAAGCACGTGACGGCGCTGGTGGAGCTCAAGGCGCGCTTCGACGAGGCGCGCAACATCGACTGGGCCGACGCGCTGGCGCGCGCCGGCGCGCAGGTGATCTACGGCGTCAAGGGCTACAAGACCCACGCGAAGGTCTGCGTGGTGGTGCGGCGGGAGCCGGAAGGCGTCGTGCGCTACGTCCACTACGGCACCGGCAACTACAACGAGAAGAGCGCGCGGATCTATTCCGACGTCAGCTTCCTGACCGCCCAGGAGGACTACGGCGCGGACGCGTCGGCCTTTTTCAACGCCCTGACGGGCTATTCGCAGCTCGGCAAGTTCCGCAAGCTCGAAGCCGCGCCGCTGGGCATCCGTCCGCGCCTGCTGGAGCTGATCGGCGGCGAGGCCGAACGGAGCCGGCAGGGCGAGGAGGCCGGCATCGAGGCGAAGATGAATTCGCTGGCCGATCCGGAGCTGATCGATGCGCTCGGCAAGGCGGCGCAGGCGGGCGTGAAGATCCGCCTGAACGTGCGCGGCATCTGCTGCCTGCGGCCGGGCGCGAAGGGCCTGAGCGAGAATATTTCCGTCGTCAGCGTCGTGGACCGCTACCTCGAGCACGCGCGCATCTTCCGGTTCCGCAACGGCGGCGCGCCGCTGACGTTCATCGCCAGCGCGGACTGGATGCCGCGCAACCTGGACCGGCGCATCGAGCTGATGGTGCCGGTGGAGGATCCGGCCGGCGCGGAGAAGCTCGCGCAGATCCTGGAAACCTGCCTGGCGGATACGCGCCAGGCGTGGACGCTGCGGCCCGACGGCACGTGGGAGCGCCGGCAGCCGGACGCCAAACGTCCGGCGCTGCGCTGCCAGGAGGAATTCCAGCGGCGCGCCGAGGCGCGCGTCGCCGAAGCCGTCCAGCGCCAGGCGCCGGTCTTCGAGCCCCAGCGCCCGGCCGAACAGAAAAAGCAGGCGTGACGATGGTCCGCCGGCGCCGACCGCACCTGGTGGACGAGACGGCCGACCGCGCCTTGCGGCGCCTGCTGGCCGAACAGCGCGCGATCGTCGCGGCCCGCGAGCCGGCCGCGCGCAAGGGATCGACGGCGGCTTTGCACGACGTCCGCGTGGCGCTGCGCCGCATGCGCAGCCTGACGACGACGTTCGCGCGGCTCGATCCGAAATTCCTGGCCGATCTCGACGACCGGCTGGCCACGACGTGCGACCGCATGGGGGACGCGCGCGACCTGGACGTCTGGATCGAGCTGTTCCGCGATTTCGCCGCTTCGGGCGGCGCCGCGGTGCTGTCGGAGCGGGACCGGCGCCGGTTCTTGGCGGCGCTGCGCCTTCAGCGGACGCAGCTGGCGGCCGCGGCGCTGGCCTGCGGCCCGTTCCGGCGGGCGAAGAAATTGCTGCGCGGATTCCTGCGCGGCCGCCGCCCGCGCCGGGCAACGCCGCCGCCGCCGGCGGCGTTCGCCGCGCGCCGGATCCTGAAGGTGCGCGCGCTGGTCGCGAAGCGCCACGGGCGGGTCGGGAATTTCTCGAAAGGCCCGGCGCACGACCTGCGCCGCGCGGGGCGGCGCCTGCGCTACCTGTCCGAATTCTTCGCGGCGGATCTGGGGCGGGAGAGCGTCCGCGCCGGGCATTGGATCGCGAAGGCCCAGGCGGCGCTGGGCAAGGTGCACGATTGCGACAACGCGCTGGAGCTGTCGCTGGAATTGCCGACGGGGCGGGCGCGGGCCGCGGTGCGCAAGCATCTGCGGAAGCGCCGCGCGGCGCAGTTGCGCAAATTCAAGGCGGCGTGGCGGCATTACGCCGCGCGGCGGCTGCAACGGAATTGGCAGGCGCAGCTCGAAAAATGGGCGGCCAAATAGGACCGGGACGAGGTCCCGCCGTCGCCAAGGCTATGGCGGACAAGCGTCCGGGCTCCCAACAGCCGGTAGATCCATGTTTTTGGAGCCCCCGACGACCTCGTCGGGGGGAATGAAAAACGCCCGATCCGGAAAGGATCGGGCGCTTCGTTTCCGGCGCGGAACCGGCGGGGGGGGAATTACATCTGGGTGAACTGGAATTCCGCGCGGCGGTTCAGGCCCCAGGAGCCTTCATCGTGCCCGAAGGCGACGGGGCGTTCCTCGCCGTAGCTGCGGGTCTGGACCCGGGCGCCGTCGATGCCCGCCGAGATCATGGCGGCGCGGACCGCGAGGGCGCGGCGCTCGCCGAGGGCGAGGTTGTATTCGTTGCTGCCGCGTTCGTCGCAGTGGCCTTCCACGATCACGCCGTGGGCGGCGTTCGCCTGCAGGTACGAAACGACCGCGTCGATCTTGCCCTGCTCGGAGGGGTTCAGCGTCGGGCTGTCGTAGTCGAAGCGGACGGCTTCGAACTGGCCGGCGGTGATTTCCATGCCGTCGGTGCGGACCGCGAGCGCGGCGGCGTCGGCGGCGCTGCCGTAGATCGGCGTGCCGTCGGGGTTGTAGCCGATGATCACCTGGTCGCCGTAGGCGGCGTTCGGATCGAGGGCGGTCCCCTTTTTCTTCTTCTTCAAGCAACCTGTCGTGCCCAGCATGGCGAGGGCCAGCAGCACCATCATCACGGTCATCCAGCGGCGTGTCATTTTCTCTAGCTCCTGCTCTGTTTCTTAAATGTCGGAAGGGTCAACGGCTCCAGGCGGGCGACGTCCATTCGCCCGTCGAGGTCAACGCCACGGGTTTATCCCCCAACGCCGCCATGGAGTCAAGCAGGTAAACGGAATAATTGTATTGGATGGAGCGGGCGGCGGCGAGGTGCCGGCCGTCGGGGGCCCAGGAAGGATCCTCGTAGGAGGCGTCGAAGGGGGTGAGGATGCGCTCCTGGCGGGTGGCGGGATCCATGACGGCGATCTGGAATTTGCCGCCGGTGTAGGTCTGGTAGGCGATCAGGCCGTTCTTGCCCCAGTCGGGGGCCACGTTCTGCGTGCCGCGCGTCGTCAGGCGCTGGGGGGCGCCGCCGGAGCTGGAAATCACGTAGAGCTGGGGCGAGCCGGAGGCGTTGGAGACGTAGACGATGCGGGAACCGTCCGGCGACCAGCACGGCGAGCCTTCCGTGGCCTGCGGGGTGTTGGTCAGGCGGGTCAGGCGCTTGGTGGGCATGTCCTGCACGTACAGGTCCGGCGATACCCCGTCCTTGGACAAAACCAGCGCCATGGAACGGCCGTTGGGCGAAATGGCGCCGCCGGAATTGAGCCCGGGATAGAACGACGCCTGGGCGCGCGCGCCCGTGGCCCGGTCGATCGTGAAGACGTCCGGCCAGCGCTTCAGGTAGGAGGTGTAGGCGATGAGGCGGTTGTCCGGACTCCAGCGCGGCTTGAGGACCGTTCCGTCGTTGGTGAGCGGCTGGATGACCTGGCAGCTGGAATCGGCCAGATACAGTTCCTTGGTCCGGCCCTTGACGCCGATGAGCACCAGTTCGCCCAGGAAGAACGTCGGCTTGCCGGTCGTCTTGACCACGACGTCGTTGGCGACCTGGTGGGCCAGCCGAACGGCCTGGTTGGCCGGTTGGGCGTAGGCGGCGTTGACGTAGGTCTGGCCTGCCGCGTCCGTCACCTGGCATTTGAACGCCACCTGGCCGCCGGCCTCGACGATCGAGCCGCGCACCGCGAACGACCCTTGGCCCGCCGGGGCGACTTCCATCCAGCCCGACCGGTCCAGATCCAGTTCCAGCGTCCGGCGCACGGTCTGCGCCGCCGCGCCGGAAACCTGCAGGCCGGACAGGTCCACGCCGATCTTGCTGCCCGCCGATTTGCGGACCGTGACCTGCGCGGAGGCGGCGGCGACGAGAAACAGCGCGGCCAGCGCCGCGACGACGGTCAAAACGGGTTTTTGCACGGGAAAATCCTTCTGGGTTGGAAACGATGCGGGGATGCTAGCCAAGTGCGCCGCGGATGCAACCCCAGAATGCGCCCCGCGCCGCGAAAGTTTTTACGTTCCACGTAAAAATCCAGACGGGGCGGCGGTCAGGGCACCTGCGGGGCGATGCGGTACCAGCGGCCGGTGGCGGGCGGCGGATTGGTGTCGGTCCATTCGCCGACGCCGAGGCCCAGCGGCAGGCCGGTCCATTCGCCGCCGACGATGTCGTCGCACCACTGGACGGAATACAGCCGCCCGGTGGAGAAGGGCCAGGTCAGGATGGGGAAATTGGTTTGGAAGGTATCGATGAACGCCATGCGGGGGAAAGAGACGCCGTTGGTCGGATCGGTGTCGGCCAGATATTCCTGCCAGGTGAAATAGCCGTCGGGTTCGGGGTCGGCGAGGGCGGCCGCGTCGAAGTCGTTGGTCCAGCCGTATTGGGCGAGCCACCACTGGGGGACGGCGTTGGTGGCTAAGAGCGCGGTGAAATTCGCTTGCACGGCCTTGGGGCCGTCCATTAGAAGCGCCAGCGGGTTGTTGGTGCCGGAGGCGGAGCCCGTCCAGTTGGTGAAACGGTAATAGGCGTCGGCGAGGGCGGTGATCTGGGCGGTGGTGCCGCCGGGTTGCCAGGCGTCGGCGACATTGACGGAGCCGTTCGCTCCGGCCGTGGTATTGAGCCAGTAGTTGGTGGTCCAGCGCCAGACGAGCGCGGCGTGGTTGGTGACCGTCATCGTGAAGACGTTGGTGGAACCTTCGAGCGGATCGTTTCCAGACATGGACCAGCCCGCGCAGACAAGCTGGATGCCATTGGCGGCGGCCGGGATGGAAACGGAATTGGTGAGGACCGCGCCGAGCAGATTGGCGTGGAGGCCGACGGAAGGTTGGGCCTTGCCGTGGGGCGTCGCAACCGTCAGCCCATAAGCGCCGGTGCCGGCCAAGAGCAGGTTTGTTTGGGGGAGGAGCCCGTCGCTTTCCCATTCGAAGGACGCTTGGCAGACGCCATCGGTTGCGGGAGCAAAAACGACGGTGAGGTTGGAAACGGCGCCGGTTTCAATGACGGCGGGGATGCCGGAAATCTGAAAAGAGGAGGCGTGTGGGCCGGTCGTGGTCCAGTTAGTGATGGCCAGCGGTGTCGTGCCGTTGTTGTAGAGGCGGAAGAGATTGGTGTGCGCTTGGCCTCGCACGACCCGGCCGAAATCCGTTCCTTTGGCGAGCGACGGGGTTTCGTTGCCGGCCACGATCTGGCCGTTCGTGCCGAGGGCGGAGAACCAGGAAGACGTGTTGCAGACGAACAGCGGCAGGGTGAAGCGGGACTGGGCGGCGACCGCCGAGCCGTCGCGGGCAATGAAGTCGAGCCAGTGGATGCCATCGGGCAAGTTGGCGGTGTCGAGCTCTGCCGTGGCCGCCAGCACGTCGTTGGTGGGCCGCACGTGGAACAGCACGTTGGCGCGCGGGCGGACGTCGTCGGGGTTGTCGTCCATGAAGCCCGTGACATTGTAATTGGTCCGCAGGCCGTAGTTGGTGGCGACGGGCGCCACGACGTAGTCGACCTGGATGCCCCAGCCGTTGGGGCCGTTCGTGCGGGCGAAGAGGGTGACGTCGTTGACCACGTTGCCGATGCCGTTGGCGAGATAGCTGAAGCGGACGCCGTTGGCCCCTTGCAGCAGGACGTTCGTGTTGACGGTCAGCGCCATTCGCTCGATGAGGTTGGTGATTTTCTGGCCCGCGGCGGCGACGTGGACGTTCGTGACGGCCAGGCCGTTGGTGAGGGTGATCGTCAGGGTGATCGTGTCGCCGGCGTTGGCAAAGGAACTGTTGACTTCGTTGGTGTGGGCGTAGAGCAGCAATTGCTTGCGGGCGGGATAGACGGACGGATAGAGGTTGGTGCCGGCGAGGCCGACGCCGAATGCGAGGGCTGCCGCGGTTCCGGTTTCCGCGAACGCCGCGACCGGCAGGTGGTCGCCGGAGGGATTGAAATTCTCGTAGACCAGTTCCAGGCGGTCGCCGTACGCACGGGCCGAGACGACGGACCCGGTGTCGGCATTGACGGCGGCCGCCAGGTTCGAGACGGCGGCGAACAGCGTGTCGCCGGGGCCGACGGCGACCGAATTCGTGCGGCCGGCCACGCCGACCGACAGCTCGTTGCCGGCCAGGGGGGCCACGGCGGCAAGATTGGTTTGGAAGCGGCCGTCGACGTACAGGTCGAGCGCGGCCGCCGGGGTTCCGTTGGGGCGGGCCACGGCAGCGACCTGCACGGTCGCGGTGCCGGCGACGATGGCGTTGGGAGCGAGCGAAAGATTGGTCACAACAGGTCCCGCGGCGAACGGAGCGGCCAGCGGATCGCCCGCGAACAGCCCTTGGTAGGGGGCGGCGACGGCCATGGCGTAAGCTTCGCCGATCGTGAAGCCGCGCGCATACCAGAATCCCATCAGGGGATCCGGGAATTTTTCGAGGTAGTTGCACGGCTCGGCCACGGTGCCGTACGACGCCGTGGCGCCGATCTCCATCCAGTCGAGCACGGTGGATTGCTTGAGGACGTTGGTCGGCAGGCAGCCGCCGAGCGAAGTCAGATGGTCGGCGTAGGCGCCCGGCAGCCAGACGTTGTTCGTGCGGACGTTGGTCGGGATGCCGGCGAAACCGTCGTGATAGCCCATGGCGTTGGTGCTGCCGTTCAAATACGACAGGTAGGGGCCCAGCCGGCAGGTCGCCGGCAAACCGGGCAGCGCGGTAAAGGAAAACTGGGTGTGGGCGAAGCGCGCTTCGCGGACGCCGCGGCTGGCGCTGCCGTAGATGTGCAGGTTGACCGAGGCGGCGGGAAACGTGGATTGCGC
>RZYG01000061.1 GCA_009930415.1 Spartobacteria bacterium
TGCGCCTCTACGTCCGCGCCCAAAACGCCGCCGGCGATTCGTTCTGGGACAGCAACGGCGGCGCCGACTACCGCCTGCGCGTCAACTCCCCCATCCGCGACGTGGTTCCAGACAAAGGCCGGTATGCGCCCAGCGAAACCGCCCGCATCCAGATCGACCTGAACGAATTCGGCTCCGAAACCAACGCTTTTCTCCTCGTCCGCTTCAAGCATCTGGAAAAAGATCTCCACCGCATCCTCCGGAGAGTGGAGGACACCAACGCGTTCGTTTTCCCCTGGAAAACCCCGACCAACGATTTCCGCGGCTACGGCATCGACGTCGATTTCGTCGTGGACGGGAAAATCCGCGATTCCCGTTCCACCGCGCTCGACGTGTCCAGCGACTGGACCCACTTCCCGCGCATGGGGTTCTTCTCGGAATATCCCGAAGGCGCCGAGGCCGACGCCCTGGCCGCCGGGCTGGCGACCTTCCATCTGAACGCGATCCAATTCTACGACTGGAAATGGACCCACGACCGCCTCGTGCCGACCGGCGCCGACGGCCACCCGCTGAACGTCTTCACCCAGGTCGGCGGGCGCGTGCAGTCGTTCCAGACGGTGAAGGACCAGATCGCCGCCGTCCAGGCCCGAAACATGGCCGCGCTGTCCTATACCCTGACGTACGGCGACAGCGGCAACGCCGAGCCCGAGCACGTCGAATGGGCGGCCTTCAAGACGCCCCACTCCACCAACCTCTGGGACATCCGCCAGCACGACGCGGGCAGCTACAAGATCTGGGTCATGGACGTCTCCAACCCGGATTGGAAGGCGCACGTCTTCGACCAGTTCGCCGACGCCATGGACAAAGCCGGCTTCGACGGCATCCATCTCGACAATCTCGGCGGGGCGTGGTGCTACCGATACAATTCCGACGTCGGCATTCCCGAGCGCGAGGAATTCCCGAAATTCATCGCCGAAGCGCGCGCCGACCTGCGCCGCGCCCATCCGCGCGCGATCGTGACCCACAACGACGTCATGGGCAACTACCTCCCCGAGATCGCCCGTTCGGACGCCGACGTCTACTACAGCGAAGTCTGGAGCCGGCACACGTACCGGGACCTGCGCGACAACGTCCGCGAGATCCGGGCCGCCGCCCCCGGCAAGGCCATGACGTTCGCGGCCTATATCAACCGCAAGCCGTGGGACGAAATGGGCGATCCCGCGCAACCGCCCCTGCCCACGTTCATCAACGACGCCTCCGCGCGGCTGCTGGACGCGGCCCTTTTCGCCAACGGCGCATTCCACGTCGAACTGGGCGACGACGGGCAACTGCTGGTGAACGAATACTTCCCCGCGCGCGCGCCGCGCATGCACCCGGGCCTGTCGCGCGCGATGCGCGATCTCTACGACTTCGCCGTGCGGTACGAAGAATTCCTCTTCGCGGACTTGCGCGATATTTCCAGCGAGCGGCGCGTGACCAGCTCCACCCATCGCCTGAGCTCCGACGCCGAATCCGGCGCGATCTGGATCGTCGCGAAAGAGCGCGCCGACGGCACGCTGGCGCTGAACCTGATCAACCTGAACGGCGTAGACGACCAGTGGCGCAACCCCTGCGCCAACCCGATGCCGCAAACGAACGTCGTTCTGCGGGTTCGCACCGACCCCAAAATCCGGCGCGCGTTCCTCGCCACGCCCGACGACGGCCTCGGCCGCCCGCAGCCCCTGCCGCTCCGGACCGGCGCGGACGAAACCGGCGTCTTCGCCGATTTCGTCGTGCCGCGCCTGGCGTTCTGGGATCTCGTGATCCTCGCGCCGTAGCGCAAGACCGGTCCGGGTAGGGCGCGTTGGCTCAACGCGCCGTTCCGGTCCGATCCCGGCGGGTTGGGCCAACCCGCCCTACCGAAGACGCATCAGACTTTGGAGCCCGGGACAAGCGTTCGGTAGCCGGCCACGTTGGGGCCGATTGGGAAACAACAGCCCCGGCCCCACCGGGGCCGGCTACAACGAATCCAAACCGGAATCTACGACCGGGCGGCGGCCGCCATGAGGGCGTAGACGAGCAACGCGGCGGTGTAGTCGGGGTGGTGCAGGTTCTTCATGGGCGCAAGCTCGACCACGTCGAAGCCAACGATGTTCCGCGCGGCCGCGACGTCGTCGATCAGCTTGAGCGCCTCGCGCCAGCCGAGGCCGCCGGGCACGGGGGTGCCGGTGGCGGGGATGACGGCGGGATCGAAAGCATCCAGATCGAAGGAAACGAACACTTTCTTCGGGAAATCCTTGGGGATCCATTTCTTCGGCAGCTTGCCGGCGGCCAGGACGCGCGCGTCGTAGGCGCGGATGGTCTTTTCGTTTTCGGCGCGGTAGTCCGCCTCTTCCCGGCTGACGGCGCGGGTGGCGAGCTGGACGAGCGGGAAGCCGAGTTCGTGCACGCGCCGCAGGACGCAGGCGTGGGAGAGCTGCGTGCCCTTGTAGACGTCGCGCAGGTCGGCGTGAGCGTCGAAGTGGATGAACCCGATCTCCGCGCCGGCGGCCTTGAACGCGCGGGCAGAGCCGAGGGTGGCGGTGTGCTCGCCGCCGAGCACGGCGGGCAGCGCGCCGCAGCGCAAGGCCTTGGCCACCGCCTTTTCGATGGCGGCGAGCCAACGCTCCGTCGGGCTGCCCTTGCCGGCGGCGGGTTTCACGGACGGCTGGGTGTGAATGGCGAGATCGGTGGGCCAGCGGCGGCCGTCGAAATCGTCGAGCTGGCGCGAGGCGTCCAGGATCGCGCGCGGCGCGCGGGCCGTGCCGCCGCCGTAGCAGACGGTGGTTTCCATCGGCGCGGGGATCACGTGCACCTGCGCTTTTTGCGCGGGCGCGTTCGCGTGGAGGACGTCGAGGAAGGAAGGAATCTGCGGCATGGGCGGCCTCACGTTTCGAAGTAGGTGTAGCCGCGCAGGCCGTTTTCGTAGGCGTCGAGGATTTCGCGGCGTTCGGTGGGCGAAATGCGCTTCTGGCGGACGGCTTCCTCGGCCAGTTCGCGGAAGCGGGCCAGCAGGCCCTGCGGGTTGTATTCGACGTAGCTCAAGACGTCGCCGACGGAATCGCCGTCGAGTTCCTGCTCGTAGGAAATTTCGCCGGCGTCGTCGACGTGGATGCTGGCGACGTTGGTGTCGCCGAAGAGATTGTGCAGATCGCCGAGGGTTTCCTGGTAGGCGCCGACGAGGAAAACGGCGAGGACGTAGTCCTCGTCCGGGCCGACGGCGTGGACGGGCAGCGCGGCGCGGTTGTCGGGCATGCTGACGAAGTGGTCGATCTTGCCGTCGCAGTCGCACGTGATGTCGGAGAGGACGGCGAGGCGCGCGGGTTTTTCGTTGAGCCGCTGGATGGGCATGATCGGGAAGAGCTGGTCGATGGCCCAACTGTCGGGCAGCGACTGGAAGACGCTGAAGTTGCAGTAGTAGACGTCGGCCATGAGCTCCTCGAGGCCGCGCATGTCCTCGGGCACGAAGCGCAGCTTGGGCAGTTCGGCCTTGATGCGGGTGAGGATGTGCCAGAACAGCCGGTCCGCCGCGGCGTGCTGGCGCAGGGTGAGGTCGCCGTGCTTGAAGGCCTTCTGGATTTCCTCGCGGTAGTAGATGGCGTCGTTGTAGAACTCGCCGAGGTTGCGCGTGCGCAGGCCGGCGGCCACGTCCATCAGGTTGCGGATGGGTTCGGGGATCGGCTTGGACAGCGGCTTGGGCACCTCGGCCACCTCGACCGAGCGCGTGCTGAGCACGTTCATCAGCAGCACGGAATTGTAGCCGACGAGGGCGCGCCCGGATTCGCTGACGAGCGCCGGATGCGGCACCGCGGCCCGGGTGCAGACGTCCATCACGCCCTCGACGACGTCGGCCGCGTATTCGCCCACGTCGTAGTTGGCGCTGCTGGCGCAGTTGCAGCGCGAACCGTCGTAGTCGATGGCCAAGCCGCCGCCGATGTCGAGGATGCCCATCTTGGCGCCCTCCTGCACGAGGCTGGCGTAGTACTGCGCGGCCTCGCGGATGGCTTCGCGGATCTCGCGGATGTTGGGCACCTGCGAGCCGAGGTGGTAATGCAGCAGCTCGAGGCAGTCGAGCATGCCGAGCTCGCGCAGCCGGTCGACCGCCGCGATCACCTGCGGCGGCGTCAGCCCGAACACGCTGCTCTCGCCGCCGGACTCCGACCATTTGCCGCCCACCGAACTCGCCAGCTTGACGCGGATGCCGATGCGCGGGCGGATGCTCATCTTCGCCGCGCGGTCGAGCAGCAGTTCCAGTTCGCCGGGCATTTCGATGACCAGGATCGTCTGGAGGCCCATCTTGAGCGACGACAGCGCCAGATCGATGAATTCGGCGTCCTTGTAGCCGTTGCAGACGATGTAGGCCTCGGGATCGTGCAGGTAGGCCAGCGCGGCGATCAGTTCCGCCTTCGAGCCGGCCTCGAGCCCGTGATGGAATTCGCGGCCGAACTTGACGACGTCCGCGACGGTCTGCTGCTGCTGGTTGACTTTGATGGGATACACGCCGCGATAGGTCCCCGCGTAGCCGGAGTCGGCGATCGCCTTCGCGAACGCTTCGTGGATCGCCCGCAGACGCGCCGCCAGCAGGTCGCCGAAGCGCAGCAGGATCGGCAGGCTGAACCCGCGCTGGTAAAGGCCCTGCACGATGTCGTGGAACTTGACGCTGACCGGACCCGCGCTGTTCTGCAGGCGCACGGCCGCAAAACCGTCCTCCGCGACGTGGAAATACCCGTTGCCCCAGGCGTCCACGCCGTACAGCTCGCTGCTGCGGACGCTGTCCCAACCATCCAACGCTTCCGTCAATCCGCGCGACATTTTATCTGATTTCTCCTCGGCGCAAAAAAGGGTGCCGGACCCGCGCGCGCGCGTCCCTGCACCGCCTTCACGCCGCGAAATTGAGACGTTCCGCCGCCCGATGCAACGTCAAATCGCGGCCGAACGACGTTTTTCCGCCCGGCCGCGCGCGGCACGAGCGCCGCACCGACCTCTTTGGGGTTGCGGAGCGCGGCGCCGCAGGCATAAAATGCGCGGCATGAACCACCCCCACGGAGGATTTGCGCCATGACCGATCAAACCCCCGCCCCGGCCGAACACGACGTCCTGCCTCCCGAGCCCGGCGGCGCCCTCTCCGTCCCGCCGCCCGTGCCGCAGAAGAAGCCCGGCTTCCTGCGCCGCCTGTTCACCACGCGCAAGAAACAGCAGGCCGTCGCCATGCAAAACGGCTATCTCGAGATGGTCGATCTCATCCGCGCCATCCGCAGCCACCTCGACCGGCAGGAAACCGTCCAGACCAGCGTCCTGACCATGCTCGAAAAGGTGCCCGGCGCCATGGACCGCCAGCACGAAGTCATGACGATGTTCAAGCAGCAGCTCGAAAACGGCATGGAAAACAACCGCCGGCTGACCGACAGCATGGGCAACCTCAACCACACCCTCGCTTCGATGGACGAATCGCAGAAGGCCTCCTCGCGCACGGTCACGGACCTCATCCACCGCTCGCGGGAATCCGAGCAGCTCCTGCGCGAAGTCATGCGCCGCTCCGAGCGCCGCATGACGGCCTTGGTGGTCTTCTTCTTCCTGGCCGTCGTCGCCCTCGGGTTCTACTTCGTGCGCGGCACGAACCGCTCCGCCCCGGCGCCCGCCGCGGAACAAGCCCCCGCCGTCGTCGCCGAAAATCCGGCCCCGGCCCCCGCGCCGGAGACGACCAAGCCGGATCCGGATCCGGCCGCAGCCAAAGCAAAGCCGGCTCCGGCGACCGCGGCGGAAAAGCCCGCCCCGAAAGCCGAATTCGTCCCGCCCGCGAAACCCGCGGAGAAAAAAGCCGAGGAAGCCGCTCCCGCTCCTGCGAAAAAAGCGAAGGCCAAGAGAGCGCCCAAGCCCCCGGCCAAGCCCGCCTCCGCGGTTTCGGCGCCCGTTGTTGAAACTGCGGCGCCTATCGCCGAAGAGCCGGCCCTCGGCCAGCCCGATCTAACGCTGGAACAGCTGAAACCGGCGCTCGACGCGGCCGCTCCGGGCACCGATGCGCCGGTCACCGCGCCCTATTGAGCATTGCTTATGTGGGTGACGATTTCGGCCTTTACGCCCCCCCACGGCCTTGTGCCGTGGGAAGCCAAGTTTGCTCCCCCATGGCGCAAGGCCATGGGGCCCGCCCGATCCAAAAAGCTCCCCCACGGCCTTGTGCCGTGGGAGGCCAAGTTGGCTCCCCCACCACGCAAGGACTAGGCATGCCCTCCACGCCGCCCGCCGCCTGCGACGTCTTTTTCTACGAGGCGTTCGCCGAAGAAGCCGAGCGGCTCCTGCATTACGCCGCCGCGACCGGCCTGCGCGTCGGCCATTCGCCGCTGACGATCCAGGAGACGGACCACGCGGCGCCACCCGCGCCCGTCGTCAGCCTGCGCACGCAATCCGTCCTGCCGTCGGCCTGGGCGCCGCAGTTGCGCGGCATCCTGTCGCGTTCCACCGGCTACGACCATCTGAACGCCTACCGCGACGTCGTCGGCGCCGCCTGCCCCGTCCTTGGCTACCTGCCGCTCTACTGCGTGCGCGCCGTTGCCGAGCAGGCCCTGCTGCTGTGGACGGCCCTGTTGCGCCGCCTGCCGCGGCAACTGGCCGAGTTCGACCGCTTCCGCCGCGACCACCTGACCGGCCGCGAAAATCCCGGCAAGAAAATGGCCCTCTTCGGCGTGGGCCACATCGGTTACGAAATTTGGAAAATCGCCGGTGCGCTCGGGATCGACGTGCGCGGCGTGGATCCCGTGCAACGCCATGCCGACGTGAGCTACGTTGCGCCCGCGGATGCGCTGGCCGAGGCGGACATCGTCGTCTGCGCGATGAACCTCACGGCGCGCAACCGCGGCTACTTCACGCGCGACCTGCTGGCGCAGGCCCAGCGCAAGCCCCTCCTCGTCAACGTCGCCCGCGGCGAATTCACCCCCGCCGCCGTGCTGGAAGCGGCGCTGGAGGAAGGCTTGCTTTCCGGAGTGGCCCTCGACGTCTTCAACGAAGAGGCCACCCTCGCCCCCGCGCTGCGCTCGGGCAATCCCGTGGCGCTCACGCCCGACAACCAAGCCTTGCTGCGGCTGCGCCGGCGGTCCGACGTCCTGCTCACCCCCCACAACGCGTTCAACACCGCCGAGGCCGTCGAGCGCAAATCCGAACAATCCATCCGCGCCCTCCTGCACTTCCGCCAGACCGGCCAATTCCTCTGGCCCGTGCCCGAAGAGTGATCCGTTCCCCGGCCACCATTGCCCATCTACCCATCGGAAGCAACTATCACTTATAATTATAAGTGATAGTCATTCCCGCCCCCGCGAGTTCTCACGATGTTTACCCATCTTGGGGAGCATGCGTTATTCGCCGTCCAGCGCCGTGGCGACGCGCGCGGCGGCTTGGGCGGCGCGCGGGCCGGGCTTCAGCAGAACGTCTTCGTCCACGATTCGCACCTGGTCGGCCCGGAAACCTAGTTTTTCCCAGTCGGCGGCCAGAGCGGCCCGGCGGGCGTCGTCCGCCGGCATGGACTGGACGTCCAGCACGAGCGCCGGTTGCCGGCGCACGAGCGACTCCTGCGAGATCTTCGGCCACAACGTGGCGACGTCGGCGAACACGTTGCGGCCGCCGGCCAGCGCCACGATTTCGGATAGGAACGTGCCGGGTCCCGCCGTCATCAGCCCCGCGAGATCGCCCGGCGCGTGGCCCAGCGCGATGAAAACCGAAATCGGCTCGCGCGCCGGAAGCTCCGCGAAATCCGCCTCCATTTGTTCCAGCAATTCGCGGCCGCGGTCCGGAACGCCGAAGATTTCGGCGAACGCAGCGATCGCGGCGCGCAAATCCGCCAAGGTATCCAGCGGCACCGTCCGGAATCCAATGCCCTGCGTGCGCGCGAACGTTTCCAGCGCCACGGATTGGCCCTGCGTCAGCACGACATCCGGCGCCAGCGCCAGGACCCGCTCGCGGTTGGGCGCGAACGCGCTGCCGATCGTCGGTCGCGCGGCCGCCTCGGGCGGCCAGTCGGTGAATTCACTGACGCCGACGACGCGGTCGCCGCATCCCAGCGCAAAGACGATTTCGGCCACGGCCGGCGAGGCGCAAACGACGCGGCGCAGCGCGGGCGGCGCAACGGGAGCGCCATCGGTTCCGCTCCGGCCGCAGCCGGCCAGCGCGAGCGCCAGCCACGCAACGGCGATCAATCCACGATGCACACGAGTCCCTTGAGGTATTCGCATTCGGGTGCCTCGACGGGAATGGGATGGTCCGCCGGCTGGGCGAGCGTTTCGAGGATGCGCACGCGGCGTTCGGCATCGTGCGCGGCCCAGCCGACCATCTTGCGAAAATCGGCCACGTCCACCAGCCCCGAGCAGGAGAAGGTCGCCAGGATGCCGCCGGGCCGCAGCAGCTTCATGGCGAGCAGGTTCACGTCCTTGTAGGCGCGCAGGCCTTTTTCCAGCCCGTCGCGGCGCGTCACGAGGCGCGGCGGATCGAGCACGATCAGGTCCCAGCTTTCGCGGCGGTCGCGCGCCTGCCGCAACCGGTGCGGCACGTCGGCCACTTCGTATTCCGCCGGCACGCCGGAGGGATTCAGCTCGTGGTGCCGCCGGGCCTGCGCCAGCGCGGGCTCCGACGAATCCCAGCCCGTCACGCTCTTGGCGCCGGCGTGCGCGGCGCAGACTTCGAACGCGCCGGTGTAGCAGTAGGCGCTCAGCACGTCGCGGCCGCGCGCGTAGGCCGCCACTTTGCGGCGGTTGTCGCGCTGGTCGAGATAGAAGCCCGTCTTCTGGCCGCCGGCCAGGCCGGCTTCGAACGTGAATCCGTTCTCGCGGATCGTCACGGCGACGGGCACGGTTTCGCCGCCCAAATCTTCCGCGAGCCCCTCGCGTTTTACGGCGTCGGCGTCCGCCCGCACGGAAACGGCGCTCGCGCCGGTCGCGGCCTTCAGTTCGGCGACGACGGCGGGGACCCAGGGTTCCCAGACCTTGCCGCCCACGTGCAGCGCCACGACGTCGGCGTACTGGTCCGCGATCAGGCCCGACAGGCCGTCGGCCTCGGAAAACACCATGCGATAGGCCGTCGTGGACACCCAGTCGGTCGGCTTGCCGAACAACCGGTGCCGCATTTCGACCGCGCGACGGACGCGCCCGCGGAAAAAGGCCTCGTCCAGGGCTTCCTGCGGATTTTGGGTGAAGAGCCGCACCGCCATGTCGGCGTCCGGATGCCACAGGCCCCGGCCCACCCATTCCCCCTCGGCATCGAACACGTCGGCGGACGCTCCGGCGGCTGCGGACCCGTCCGTTTCCTCGATGGCCCCCGAAAAGACCCACGCGCTGCCGCGCAGGAGCTGTTTTTCCCGCCCCGGCTTGAGCCGGACGCGGACGTTCACTTCGGGAAAACCGGCTTCATCTTGCTTTGCGTCGGTCATATTCATAGGATTGTGGGTCTATACAACGAATTGGTCAAACAGGAAAACGAGGTATCCCATGCGCATCCACGCCTATTCCGCTCTCCGCCCCCGCCCCGACGTCGTCGGCCAAGTCGCCGCGCCCCCCTACGACACCGTCGACACGGCCGAATCCGCCCAGCTGGCGGAAGGCAACCCGATGTCGTTCCTCCACATCAACCACTCCGAGATCGACCTGCCGGCCGGCACGGACCTCTACGCCGACGCCGTCTACGCCAAAGCCGCCGAGAATCTCGCGGCCTTCAAGAAGAACGGCTGGCTGGTCCGCGAAGACCGCCCGCTGATGTACCTCTACGCCCAGACCATGGGCGCCCATACCCAGACCGGCCTCGTCTGCTGCGCGCACATCGACGACTACATCAAGGACGTCATCAAGAAGCACGAATTCACGCGCAAGGACAAGGAAGACGACCGCACGAAGCACACGGCGACCATCAACGCCAACGTCGGCCCCGTCTTCATCGCCTACCGCGACGTCGCCGAAATCCGCGCGGCCCTCGCCCCCATTCCGCAGCAGTCCGCGCCGCTCTACGACTTCGTGGACGAGCTGCAGGTGCGCCACCAGGTCTGGCCCGTGGAGAACGCCGCCGAGATCGAGAAACTCTTCGCCGAGCAGGTGCCCGTCAGCTACATCGCCGACGGCCACCACCGCAGCGCCTCCGCGGTGCGCGTCGGTTCCGAGCGCCGCGCGGCCAACCCCAATCACCACGGCAACGAGGAATACAACTGGTTCCTCTCCGTGCTCTTCCCGGCGTCCGAGCTGAAGATCCTGCCCTACAACCGCGCCGTGAAAGACCTCAACGGCCTATCCCCGGAAGAATTCCTCAAGGAAATCCGCGCGATCTTCACGGTGACGGAAAACGCCGATCCCAGCCCGAAGTCGCCGCGCAACATCAGCATGTATTTCGGCGGCAAGTGGTACGGCCTGAGCTGGCCCGAAGTGAAGTCCACCAACCCCGTCGACAAGCTTGACGTCAGCACCCTCCAGAACGGCGTGCTGCACCCGCTGCTGGGCATCGACGATCCGCGCACGAACAACCGCATCAAGTTCATCGGCGGCATCCGCGGGCCGCAGGAACTCGTCCGCCTCGTGGACCAGAAGGGCTACGCCGTCGCGTTCTCGATGTATCCGACGACGATCGACCAGTTGATGGCCATCGCCGACGCCGGCCAGATCATGCCGCCCAAGAGCACGTGGTTCGAGCCCAAGCTGCGCACCGGCCTGCTCTCGCACGAGCTCGACTAGAGTCCTCGCCATGCGGCCGCGGTTGCCCAGCTGGTTCCGCCGCCCGCTTCCGCCCGGCGCGGAAGCGGGCCGCGTGAAGCGGCTTCTGGGCCGCCACGGCCTGCATACCGTCTGCGAAGGCGCGAAGTGCCCCAACCGCGCGGCGTGCTGGCACGAAGGCGCCGCCGCGTTTTTGATCCTGGGCGACGCCTGCACGCGCGACTGCCGGTTCTGCGCCATCCCGCACGACGCGCGGCCCGCGCCGCCCGATCCCGCCGAGCCCGCGCAGCTCGCCGAAGCCGCCGCGGCCATGGGCTTGCGCCACGTCGTCGTCACGTCCGTCACGCGCGACGACCTGCTCGACGGCGGCGCGGGGCATTTCGCCGCCGTCGTCCGCGCCGTCCGCGCGCGGCTGCCCGGCGCGACCGTCGAAGTCCTCGTGCCCGACTTCCAGGGCGAGCCCGTTGCGATCGACGCCGTCCTGGCGGCCAAGCCCGACATCTTCAACCACAACCTCGAAACGGTGGAGCGCCTCCAGCCGTCCGTGCGCCCGCAAGCGGACTACCGCCGCTCCCTCGCCGTCCTGCGCCGCGCCGCGCAGGCCGGCGCGCGGACGAAATCGGGCCTCATGCTCGGTCTGGGCGAGACGGACGCCGAACTTCGCGCCGCCCTGCGCGACCTGCGCGCGGCGGACGTCGCGCTGTTGACCCTCGGGCAATATCTGGCCCCGTCCGCGGCGCATTGGCCCGTCGCCCGCTTCGTGCCGCCGGCCGAATTCGACCGCTGGCGCGACGAAACCCTGGCGCTGGGGTTCGCGTGCGTCGCGTCCGCCCCCCACGTGCGTTCCTCCTACCACGCCGAAGAACTGGCGGCCGCACCCCGCCCAGACGGTCGGGACGGAGCCCGACCCTCCAGGAATCCATCCGAACGGTTCGATGGTCGCGATGGAGGGACGACCTCCGTGTCGTCCGATCGCGTGTCGCAAGCGACTCCTCTGCCCACCCACCATTTCAACATTCCTTCCTTCCACTCTTCCCCCGTCTCCCCATGACCCGCCCACCGCCGCGCATTTTGATCTGCTACCTCGTCCGCAACAGCGGCCACCACGCCGCCGCCCGCGCCATCGAGGCCCAGATCAAGAAGCTCAATCCCATTGCGGAAACCCGCTGCCTCGACCTGCTCGAAACGACGCATCCCACCTGGAGCGCCCTCGTCCAATACGCCTACATGTCCACGATCCGGCGCACGCCGGAACTGTGGGAGGCGCTCTACGACAACTTCTGGTTCGACTGGCTCACCCAATGGATCCGGCCGCTCATCCAGCGCGGCAACAGCCTCAAGCTGCGCATCCTGATGGACGCCTTCCAGCCCGACGCCATCGTCTGCACCCAGGCCCATCCGTTTTCCGTCCTCTCCGCCTACGCCCGGCGGCAGGGCAAGCCCATCCCGCTGTGGGGCGTCATCACCGATTTCCTGCCCCACCGCTTCTGGCACGTGCCGCCCGACGAGCGCATCCGCTACGTGGTGCCCGCCGAAACGGCCATGCAGCGCCTGATGATCCTCGGCACGCCCGCCGAGCGGATCCATCTGTTCGGGATTCCCATCCAGGCCGACGTCCTCGCGGCGCGCGGCCGCACCGTTTCGCGCGGCGACGGCCGCCGCGTGCTCGTCATGGGCGGTTCGCGCGGTCTCGGCGCGCGCTACGCCACCATCCGGCAGCTCGACCGGACCGCCGCCGACTTCACCATCGACGTCGTCACCGGCACCAATCGCCGGCTGCGCAAGCAGCTGCTGGCCGCGCGCCACAAATTCCGGCATCCCATCCGCATCCGCGGCTACGTCCAGGACGCCATGGCCCTCATGCGCCGCGCCAGCCTGCTCATCGGCAAGCCCGGCGGCCTGACGTCCGCCGAAGCCATGGCCTCCGGCACGCCGATGCTGATCATCCGGCCCCTGCCGGGCCAGGAACGCGGCAACACCGAAACGCTCGTGCGCCACGGCGCGGCCATCCACCTCGACCGCGACCGCGACCTGCCGGCCGTCGTGGCCTCCCTGTTCGCCAATCCCGCCTTGCTCGACCGCATGGCCGATCGCGCGCGCTCCCTCGGCAAGCCCGGCGCCGCGCGCGAAATCGCCGCCGCCGTCCTCGCCCATCTGCCGCCCGAGGAGGCGTCGGCCGAATGATCTACTGGTTCTACCGCGGCGTGGCCTTCCTCGTCCGGCTCCTGCCCTTGCCGGTCGCCTACTGGCTCGGACTGCGCATTTGCGACCTGTTCTACTTCCTCAACCGCCGCGGCCGGGAAGCCGTCCGCGACAATCTCCGCATCGTGTTCGCCCATCAGGGCCTCGTGCCCTCGAACCATCTCCTCGGCGGCTGCGCCCGCAAGACGTTCCAGTACTTCGGCAAATACCTCGCCGACTTCATCCGCTACCGCAAGCTCACGCCCGAAGGCGTGCGCGAGCGCGTCAGCATCCAGGGCCTCGAGCAACTCGACGCCATCCGCGCGTCCACGCGCGGCGCCATCCTCCTCACCGCCCACTTCGGCAA
>RZYG01000062.1 GCA_009930415.1 Spartobacteria bacterium
GCGGCGAGCAGTTCGGCGGCGTGGCGCAGGGCCACGCTGGTGGATTCGCGGCCGCCGAGCATGCGCGCCAGCTCGTCCACCCGCGCCGCTTCGTCCAGCGGCGCCACGGTCGTGTGCGTGCGGCCGTCCCGCACGGATTTGCGCACGGCGAAATGGTGCGCGCCGCAGGCCGCCACCGGCGGCAGATGGGTGATGGCGACGACTTGGCGGCGTTGCGCCGCCTGCGCCAGCTTCCGGCCCACCGCGTGCGCGGTCTCGCCGCCCACGTTCGCGTCGATTTCGTCGAACACCAGCAGCGGGATCTTGTCCGCCTCCGCCAGCACGACCTTGAGCGCCAGCATCACGCGCGAGATTTCGCCCGAGGACGCGATGGCCCGCAACGGGCGCATCGGCTCGCCGACGTTCGGCGCGAAGCCGAATTCCGCGCGGTCCAAGCCGGTCGCCGCCGGCTCGTCGGTCGGGTGCAGCTCGATGCCGAACGCGCCGTGTTCGAACCCTAGCGCCTGCAGTTCGGCGGTGATGGCCGGGGCCAGCTTGTTCGCCGCCGCCGCGCGCCGCTTGCGCAGCGCGGCGCCCAGCGTCCGAAGATCCTTTTCGACGGCCGCGAGGTCCTTGGCCACGGCCGCCTTTTGCTCGTCGCGGCTGCGCAGATCCTTCAGGCGCGCGCGGGAGGTCTCCAGCGTCGCAAGGATGTCCTCGATGGATCCGCCGTACTTGCGCTTGAGCTTGTCGTAGGTTGCCAACCGCTGGTCCAGCCATTCGAGACGCGCGGGGTCGACGTCGATGGCCGACAACTCGCGCTGGATGGAAACGGACAGCGCGGCGAGGGCATCGGTGGGGGCGCGCAGCTCGGCGGGCCAGTCTTGCGCGGCCGGCATCAGCCGCGCGAGTTCGTCCAGCGCTTTGCGCGCGGGGGCCAGCACGGACAGCGCCGCGTTCTCGTCCTCCGAGATCGCCTGCACGACCTGCTGGCCCAGCTCCAAAATGCGCTGCGCGTGGCCGGCGGTCTGCTGCTCGGCGCGGACTTTTTCCTCCTCGCCTTCGACGGGTTCCGCCTCCTCGATCTCCTTCACGCGGTAGGCGAGCAAGTCGATCTGCGCGGCGAGGTCGCCGACGTCGCGCGACAGCTCTTCGCGCCGCGCCAGAAGGGCTTCCCATTTTGCGAAAGCGGCGTCGTAGGCCGCGCGTTCCGGATCGGCTTTGGCGAAGGCGTCCAAAATATCGAGCTGCGCGGCCGGCTGGAAGAGCGACTGGTGGTCGTGCGGACCGTGCAGGTCCACCAGCCGCGCGCCGAGGCGCTTGAGCAAGGGCAGGGTGACCGGCGCGTCGTTGACGTACGCCTGGCCGCCGCCGGCCGTTTTCACCGTGCGGCGCAAAATGAGCTGGCCGTGGTCGCACGGCTCCAGGCCGGCCGCCGCCAGCTCCGCGTCCACGGCCCGGGGATCTTCGAGGTGGAACGTGGCCTCGACGACGCACTGCGTTTCGCCCGCGCGCACCGCGGAGGTGTCCGCGCGTTCGCCGAGCAGGAGATAGAGCGCGCCGATGAGAATGGATTTGCCCGCGCCGGTCTCGCCGGTGACGACGTTGAGCCCCGGCGCGAACGTCACGGCCGCTTCTTCCACGAGGGCGAGGTTCTTCACTCTCAACAGCGTCAGCATGCGGGGCAGGATAGCCGAAGCCCGGGAGCCGGGGAAGCGCGGAGTTGGAGACGATCTGCGGCGATCTGCGGCCAATTTCCGCGCCCGAAGGTAGGGACGCCTCTCCGAGGCGTCCGATCTATTCCCGGCGGACGGCTCGGAGAGCCGTCCCTACCTATCCCTGCGCATCCCAAACGAAGGGCCAGTCTTCCGGTTTGTTTACGAGGCCTTTTCGAACCGGATTCTGGCGGATGTAATGGGCTTTCTCCTGGTACTCTTGGGCGTTCCGAATACGGTGCTCGAAAAAGTCGCGTTGCCAGCGGATGCCCAATGCCCGCGCTGTCCAGCGTTTCCACTTGGGCAAAACGACCCGCGGGCCGGAAGATCGGGTAAAGCTGGCCAACAGGTGCAGATGATCGGGCATCAGCAGAAACAAGTGCGGCCACCAGGCGTTTTGCCGCACGTAGCACTGGGCGCTTTCCCAAAGGCGAGCGGGCCGGTCTTGTTCCAACAGGAGAGATTTGCCGCGTTCTTGCGCGTTCAGCGTGATGAAAAACACGGCATCCTCCGCAACCCATGGCGGCACTTCGTGGGGTAGGCGCTTGCGTTGCGGAAGCCGGATGTCCATCCCGTTTTCTTCCGTTTTCATGGTCTTGTGGTAGGGACGCCTCTCCGAGGCGTCCGATTCGTTCTCGACGGACGGCTCGGAGAGCCGTCCCTACCTTAAAACTACATTATCCGGTCCATTTCCCGTGGCTTTTATGACGGCACAAGGTTCAAAGGTAGGGACGCCTCTCCGAGGCGTCCGATCTTATCTAACAGCGTCCCTCATTTATCCCGTCCCAAGATCGCGATCATCTCGTTCCGCGAGCCGCCGGCGGCGTCCGGAACAGGGATGGTGGCGACGGACACGACGTGCCACCCTAGCGCGGCGTAGGCGTTCAGGACCGCTTCGAGCTTCTCGGGACTGAACGCGCCCGCAAACCGCTCGTCCCTTTGCGTCAGGACCTTGTATTCCTTGAGTCGGACGGACTTTTTGGCGGTGCCGGGCGGCAACGGCATTTTTAGCTTGGGCACGGGCCGGGGGGGCAGATGCGGGGCCGACGGGGGCGGGGGCAGCGTAACGGGAGCCTTCTGCACTTCGACGGTCTCGCCGCAGGTCGGGCAATCCATCAATTGGCCAAGCATCTCGAACGGTGCCTCGAGCGCTTCGCCGCAATGGAGGCATTTGAAGTGGACATTCGGCGTCGGCATGGACGGAAGCATAGCGGAACAGCGGGGGGATTCAATGGGGAAAACGGGAAGGAATGAACGATTGCCCGAGGATTGACGGGGCGTTGAGGAGGTATTAAGCTCCGACAGGATTGATGGGCAATCGCGGATCAACGGGAGCGGTTATGGCAGGGACGAAAAAACGGGGGCCGATGGATGCGGCGGCGGGTTTGCGTCGGATGGAACGCCTGTTGGGCGGAGCGGCCAAGGGCAAGAAGAAGCATGAGCAAGAGGCCCAGCAACTCGTTTACGATGCTTGGGAATCGCCCGCCGACCAGGCGGTGGAGTTGCTGCAGCAAGCGCTCGAACTGGATCCGACCAACGTGGATGCGTGGCTGGGCTTGCTGGAATTGGGCCGCCCGCCTCCGGATGAGCAGATCGGCGTTTTGCGCCGATTGGTCGTCCTGGGCCAGGAGAACCTCGGCAAGGATTTCAACGAGCTCAAGGGGGCTTTCTGGGGCTTCCACGAAACGCGGCCGTACATGCGGGCGCGGGGCAAGCTGGCGCATTTGCTGAAGGAGACCGGTCAATGGGAGGAAGCTGCCGCCGAATACGAGGCGATGCTGGAACTGAACCCGAACGACAACCAAGGCGTACGTTATGAACTGATGGCGGCCTATCTCGCACTGGATCAGGTGGAGAAGGCGCGCAAGCTGTTCAAGACGTTCGCCGGGGAACGGAAACACTCGACGGTATGGGCTTGGGCCTACGTGCTGGAACGCCAGTTGTCCGGCGCATTGAACGAGGCGCGGCAGGCGCTCGTGGATGCGCGAAAGCAGAATCCCCATGCGCAGGCCTATTTCCTCGGGCACCGGAAACTGCCGAAAAACATGCCCGGAAGCTATGGCATCGGAACCCGTGAAGAGGCCATGATCGCTTGGGACATCTTGCGGACGGCATGGGAAAAGCATCCGGAGGCCATCCTGTGGCTGTCCGACGAATGCGGCAAATCCAAAACAGGGCCGGCACCCGGCGATTTCCGAATCGTGCCGTAGGGACAGTCGTCGCCGCCCTTCGAGGCAAGTTGCCACGCTATCAGCGCGGCTCGCCCTCCAAGAACGGCAGGCGGAAATCCTGGGCGCCGGGCAAAGCCAGATGGATGCCGGCGCGCAGGCGATCCAGCAAAACCAGCAAATTCAAGATGGGATCTTCCTGAGCCGGGACGATCTCCCGCAGGCGCAGCCAGGCGGCGATGGATCGTTCGATGGCCAGCAACGCGACCCGGCCGGATCCGTTGGCGTCGCTCAAGCGGATTTCAGGCCGTTCTTCTGATTCGCCGTTCCCCGATTCCAGCGCTTCGAGCCTGCCATCCAACGCCCGAGACAGTTTGGGGGGAATCAAGGTGTGGTACCAGGTCACGACTTCGATCATGTCGCCGATTTCCAGCGCGTCGTCTTCGACGTCGTTGGGCACTGGGCCGCGGGTGGCCTGCACCAGTTCGTCGGCGACGGCCTTCAGATCGGGTTGGGCGTCTTCAAGCCATCGGCTCACGGCCTGCATGTAACCCATGGCCATCCGCGCGAGCGGGTGCTGTCGCACGGCTTGGCGGCGGGATTCTTCGCGCTCGTTCCAGTCCGGGTCCGGTTCGGGAGCGAAGTCTTCCGCTTCAGCGCCCGTCCAGTCGCCCTGCGGCCGGTTCAGTTGCTCGGCCAAGGCGGTCCAGAAGGCGGCATTCGCGGCGTCGTGTTTGGCCGGGTCTGGCTTTTCGTCGCGATCCGCGCGTTTGAGATCTTCGCCCATCTGGAAGTTCCGGCAGCGGCGGGTGAAGGCGCAGCGTTCGCACCAATAGTCGCAGTAGTTGAAAATGCCCGGAATGAAACGCTTGGACGGCATGAAGCAAACGGTATCAGGCTGGGGCGGGGTGTCAACGGAGAGATGCCGGCCGGGAATAATACAGACAGCCCGGACCGCTCGGCGAGCGGTCCCTACCTTCGAACCGGCAAGACCCAGAACCGCCCGAGAGGAGCGTGGGGGCTCCCCATGGCCGATGCCGATAGAAAAAAAGCGCCGCCCGTTGCCGGGCGGCGCGGAGAGGCGCGGCGGAATTATTTCCGCTTGGCCTGGGCCTTCTTGGCGACTTTCTTGGCGACCTTCTTCACGGCCTTGACGGCCTTCTTGGCCTTGCCCTTGGCCTTCTGGACGACCTTCTTCACGGCCTTCTTGGCCTTGGCGGCTTTCTTGGCGGGCTTATTCACGGCGGGCAGGGCGGCGACGTCCAGCACGCGCTCCATCGGGTACTGCATCAGGTCGGCGAGGGTGCCGACGACGTCGTCCATGCGGTTGGTCAGCATCATGGCCGCGATGACGTAGGGCTTGTAGCCGGCTTCCTTGTAGGTCGGAATGCGGTACTTCTCGAAGACGCTGGCGGAGACTTCGCCGGCCTTGCAGGAGACGTCGGTGATGTCGGCCGGCAGGCAGTGCATGTAGAGGGCTTCGCCGTTCTTCGTGAGCTTCATCTTGGCTTCGTCGCATTCCCAGTTCTTGAAGTTGGCGTTGTGCGCGAGGCACTGCTTCTCCAGCTCCTTGAGGCCGTCGCGGTCGTTGGCGCGGAGCAGGTCCGTGCGCTTCTGCATGACCTGGTAGGGCGCCCAGGACTTGGGATAGACGATGTCGGCGCCGGCGAAGGCTTCCTCCATCGAGGCGACCTGCTTGAACGAGCCGCCGCTGGCCTGGGCCTGCTGGCCGGCGCGGGTCACGACGTCCGGGATCAGGTCGTAGCCCTGCGGATGGGCGAGGGTGACGTCCATGCCGAAGCGCGTCATCAGGCCGATGATGCCCTGCGGAACGGACAGCGGCTTGCCGTAGGACGGGCTGTAGGCCCAGGTCATGGCGATCTTCTTGCCGCGGAGGGCGTCGAGGGAACCGAAGTGTTCCTTCAGCCAGCACAGGTCGGCCATGGACTGCGTGGGGTGGTCGATGTCGCACTGGAGGTTGACGATGCCGGGCCGCTGGGGCAGCACGCCCTGCGCGTAGCCGTCGTCGAGGGCTGCGCCGACTTCCTGCATGTAGGTGTGGCCGGCGCCGAGGTACATGTCGTCGCGGATGCCGATGATCTGCGTCAGGAACGAGATCATGTTGGCGGTTTCGCGGACGGTTTCGCCGTGGGCGATCTGCGACTTGCCTTCGTCGAGATCCTGGACGGCCAGACCGAGCAGGTTGCTGGCGGAGGCGAAGGAGAAGCGCGTGCGCGTGGAGTTGTCGCGGAAGTTGGAGATGGCCAGGCCGGTGTCGAAGACGCGCAGCGAGACGTTCGCTTCGTAGAGCTTCTTCAGCAGTTCGGCGGTCTGGAGGATCAGTTTCAGTTCGGGCACCGACTTGTCCCACGTGAGCAGGAAGTCCTTGCCGGTCAGGCTGGCGTTCAGCTTGTCGAGGGCCTTGAGCATTTCAATGGCGTTCATGTTTTCGGGTTGTCCTTCTTCTTGGTCTTAAAAACGGGAGGATGCTACCCAAGGCCGCGCGACGGCGCAATCCCCGAAAGCGGGAAATCGGCCGGCCGGGTGGAGCGCTTGACGATCCGGCTCGAGGTAGGGTTGTCTCGCCGAGACGACCGGGCTGTTCGCTTTCCGGTTGTCTGGTTCCGCTGGGGCCGGCGTTGTTCGCGCCCCGAAAGACCTGATTCACCCGCGACGCAAGGTCGTGGGAGTCTACGGAGGGAGGATCCCAGTCGCTGGGGGCCAGAACCGGCCTACAACCGCTCGATGTCCGCGCTCTCGCGGAGCTGGACTAGGGCGGCGATCTTGGGGACGTACATGCGGGTTTCCGCGGGCAGCTTGTCGTGGATGTCGTCGAACGTCCGCCCGCCGGTTTTGTTCAGGACGCCGGAGACGCGGCCCTGGCCGCAGTTGTAGGCCGCCAGCGCCAGCGGCCAGTCGCCGAACCGGCGGTGCAGCAGCTTGAGATATTTGGCGGCCGCGCGCGCGTTCTTGATGGCGTCGAGCCGTTCGTCCTGCGGTTTCAGGCTCAGGCCGAACTGCTGGGCGGTGGCCGGCATGAACTGGTAGAGGCCCACCGCGCCCGCCGGGCTGCGCGCGGACGGATTGAACGTGGATTCGGCTTCGGCCTGCCACACCAGCGCCGCGGGGACGCCCTCCGCCTGGAACGCGCGCTTCAGGTCGGGCAGAAGCGCGGCGGCGCGCGCCGGCGCCGGGCGGTTCGCCAGCTTGCGCAGCCAGACCTGTTTGTTCTCCACGTAGCGGTTGCGGGCCTGGGCGACGTCGGTCGCGGCCGGGGCGGGCCGGGGCGCCGGGGCGGGCCGGGCCGCGGGTTCCTTCGGGTGCGGAACCAACGGCGGCTGGGGTTCCTTGGGATGTGGAATGAGCGTGGGCTGGGGTTCCTTCGGGTGCGGAATCAACGGCGGCTGCGGCGCGGTCGGGTGCGGAATCAGCGTCGGCTGCGGTGCGGTCGGATGCGGCGGCAGGGCGGGTTTCGGCGCGGGGATGGCGCGTTCCACTTCGGCGGCCATGTCGACGTAGTCCATGCGCGCCTCGAGCCAGTCGGCGTAGTCTTGGGTCGCGGGATCGGCCCGCAGCCGCGCGAGGGTCTGCCGCACCTGCGGCGCGTTGGCGGCGAGGGAGTCGAGGCTTTCGCCGCTCAGCGCGGCCTGCAGCGTCGTGAACAGGCCGGCCATTTCCTGCCCGGTCAGGACTTCGTAGTTCTCCTTGACGGCCGCCGGCGCCACGCGGTCGAACACCGCCTGGCCGGTGTCCGCCATCCGCTCGTAGTCGAGTTCCCAGTTCTGCAGGAACGCCGGCGCGGAATCGCCGGGCGCCAAGACGAGCGCAACGGCCGCGATCAAGCTGGAACGCAACGGCTTCATGTCACCACGGCAGACGATACCCCGGTCCGAGCGAAAATGCACTCTCGACGTGGCGCACGACCGGCGGCGGGCCGTCGGGCGCGCCGACGACTTCGACGACGTCGAAGCGAACATGCGCGGGCTTGGCCTTCACGCGGCGCAAATAGCGCACCGCCGCCCGGCCCAGCGCGCGGCGCTTGGCGCGGTCCACCGCCGAAAACGGCCGGCCGTGGTCCTCGCGGCGGCGCGTTTTGACTTCCACGAAAACCAGCGTGTCCGGCGCGGGCGAGCGGGCGACCAGATCCAGCTCGCAGCGCGAGCCGAAGCGCACGTTGCGGCCGAGGATCCGGTAGCCCTTGTGCTCCAGAAAATCGGCGGCGACCCGTTCGCCCCAGGCCCCGGCACGCTGGGCGGCCGGCGTTGCCGGGCGCTTGCGGCGGAGCACGGAAAAGGGCCAGGGCCAGCGCACGGTCAGAACTCCAAGGTCAGCTGCGCGACGGGCGCGAAGCTCTTGCGGTGGGCGGGGCAGGGGCCGAGGCGCCGCAGGGCGTCGAGGTGTTCCCGCGTGCCGTAGCCTTTGTGGCGCTCGAAGCCGTAATCCGGATAGTCCGCCGCCAGTTGCACCATCAGCCGGTCGCGCGTCACCTTGGCGATGACGCTGGCGGCGGCGATGGACAGGCTGGCGGCGTCGCCGCCGACGATCGCGCGGTGCGGCACCGGCAGGCCTTGGACCGGCAGGCCGTCCACCAGCGCCAGGTCCGGGAGCGGCGCCAGTTGCGCCACGGCCCGGGCCATGGCCAGATGCGTCGCGCGCAGGATGTTCAAGGAATCGATTTCTTCGACGGAAGCCGAGGCGACGCCGATGCGCGCGTGCGGACAGGCGGAGAGCAGGGCATGGAAAAACTCCCGGCGCGCGGCCGGGAGTTTTTTCGAGTCGTCGAGGCCCGCGAGGGATTTGTCCGCTTCGGCTTCGAGGAAGTCCTTGTCGAAGGCGACCGCGGCGGCCACGACGGGGCCCGCAAGCGGGCCGCGGCCGGCTTCGTCCACGCCGGCGAGATGCAACAGGCCCCCGGTCCAAGCTTCCTGTTCGAAGCGGAGCACGGGGGCCCGGGGCGGGGAAAGACTATTCCTGAACTTCTTTCAGACGGCTCTGCTTGCTGGTCAGGTTGCGCATGTAGTAGAGCTTGGCCCGGCGGGCCACGCCGCGGCGCTCGACCTCGACCTTCGCGACGTAGGGGGAATGCACGGGGAACACGCGCTCGACGCCTTCGCCGAAGGAGATGCGCCGGACGGTGAACGTCTCGGTGGAGCCGGTGCCGTCGCGGGCGATGACCGTCCCGGCGTAGACCTGGATGCGCTCCTTGTCGCCTTCCTTGATCTTCACGTGGACGCGCACGGAATCGCCGACCGTGAACTCAGGGGCTTTTTCCTTGAGTTGGCTCTGTTCGACTTTTTCCAAAAGGGCAGTTTTCATGGGGATACCTTCTTCCTTACAAACGAGCGGGCATCATAGGGGTTTGCCGCCCGGCGTCAAGGGCGGAATCGGTCCCGGCGCGGAAAGGCTTGTTTTCCCCACGGGGCGGCGGCAGTATTCCGGGCCTTGGAAGGCGGGCCCATAGCTCAGTTGGTCAGAGCGGAAGACTCATAATCTTTCAGGAAGTTGAAAAAAGCCAACAAATCGGGCAAATATGGGGTTGACTGTGGGGGATATGTGGGGGATATTGCTCCCGTAAACGTGCGAAACCATCTCACACGCTAACAAGGAGCAACACACCATGAAAAAGGCGGGAACCGGCCATTTATACCAGAGAGGCCAGACCTACTGGCTCGAATACGTCGTCGACGGTAAACGCTTCCGGCAGACCCTCGGGACGTCGAAAAAAGCCGAGGCCAGGAGCAAGGCCGACGAAATCCTCGCCCCATACCGCGCCGAGGGAGAGGCGGACCGCTTGGCTATCATCGCCAGCCGGATCAAAACCGCCAAGACAAAGGCGGCCACCGGGGGAGCCGTAGCGATTGCGGACGCCTGGAGGACGTTTGAAGCCCTGGACACCGAAACCCGCCCGGACCCCGGACCGGCCACCCTCAAGCAGTACATCGGCCAATGGAACGCATTTGCAACCTGGTTGCAGGAAGACGCGCCAGCCATTAAGACCTTGGCGGGAGTCAGGGAGGCCCACGCAAAGCGATTCATCGAGCATTTGAAGGGCAGGGGATACGCCGTCGGCAGGGTGAACCAATACAAGATTTTCCTCCGAATGTTTTTCCGCTGCATGGGGATTGTCGGAGCCGTCGCGGAAAACCCTTTTCAGAACGTCAAAACGCAAAAGGCGATCCAGAACTCCCGCCAGACCTTCACCGCCGAGGAAATGCGCCGGATTATTGCGACCGCCCACGGCGAGTTGAAAACCCTGTTTTTCGTCGGAGCCGGAACGGGATTGCGCTTGGCGGACGCTTGCTCCCTTATGTGGGGAAATACCGACCTTGTGCGCCGTCTCATCGAGTTGATCCCGAACAAGACCGCCCACCTCGGGGAAAAGGCAAAGATCAAAATCGGAATCCCGGTTGAACTGGCCGCCCATCTCTCCACCCTCCCGAGACGAGGGCCCTACATCATGCCCGGACTGGCCGCCGAATACACCGGAGGCAAATCGGCGGACGTGTCGAATCGAATCCAGGCCCATCTTGAAGCGTGCGGAATCCAGACCGTGAAGCCGGGGACGGGGAAGGGGACAGGGAAACGCGCCATTGTGTTGAAGGGGTTTCACAGCTTCCGGCATACCTACGTTTCGATGAACGCCGACGCCGGGACACCACAGGCCACCATGACGAAGCTGGTCGGGCATGGAAACGCGCAAATGACCATGCGTTATCTACACCCCACCGACCGCATGGTCCTACAGGCCGCCGACGCCCTCCCCGCCCTGCTGGAAGGCCCCAAGGTCGAGAAGGCCCCCGCCGCCGAGATCATGGTCCCCGCCGCCGAAATCCGCGCCCTGGTCGAGAAGTTGACCCCAAAGAACGCCGCCGAGGTCCGGGCGCAGTTGCTCAAGATGCTGGAAGGGTGAGGTCGGAAATGGACTTTCGTTTCATGCTGGCAAAGACCTACACCGGGCAAGACCCCGACGGTTTTCTTGTCGCCGAAAAGCTGGACGGAATCCGGGCACTATGGACGGGCTCCGAGCTATTCAGCCGGAACGGAAACGCCTTCCGCGCCCCTGCATGGTTCACCGCCCAACTACCCCGCGACATCGTGCTCGACGGCGAGCTCTACGGCGGGCGCAACACGCTAGGCAAAACGTCGGGAACCGTCCGAAAGAAAACCCCCGTCGACGCGGAATGGAGGAAAATCCGTTTTATGACGTTTGACGCGCCGTTAGCGCCGGGAGGATTTGAAGCCAGAGCAAAGGCCGCAAGGGCAGCCGTCGCCGAGTCACCCGTCGCCGCCATCGTAGAGCACAGGCCAGCAGGCAGCCGGAAAGACTTGACCGAGCTATTCCAACAAGTGACGCGGGCAGGCGGGGAAGGCTTGATGTTACGGAAGGCGGGCTCCGCTTACGAACCGAGGCGCACCGCCGCCTTGTTGAAAATTAAGACCCAATCGCAGTTGCTCAAGATGCTGGACGGCTAGTCGTCGTCTTGTGCCGGATGGCCAGAGTAAGACGCCGAGCCCGTCGGACGTTTCTTCCCGCCGATGCGATGCTCGATCACGGGAGCCCCGCACTCGGGACAAAACGCATCCCAATCCCCCAGCGCCGAGCCGCACTTACAGACCGACTCGTCTTGTGTTGAAGTGATACGCGCACCCAGCCGACGCATCCCCGCGCCACGGACTCGGGGAGGCTTGGAGCCTATCAGCTTGAACCAATCGCCGGTTGCAGCCCGCCCGAGTTTTGGCGTGATGCCGCGGAAAAAGATTTTCGACGCAAGATGGCGCTCGATGCCGAGCAAGGCCGCGACTCTATACACGTCCGGGCGGCCCTTGCCGACTTGATCCAAGTCGAGTTGGATTTTCCGGGCGGCCTGCATGAACGTTGCCCGAAGATCGGGACCGGATGCAGGATTGAGAACCGCCCGCAAGGCCCGAACCCAGCGCAGAGGGTAAGGCACTTTGTCGCCAGCATCTACAACCCGGCCATGAATGATTGAAAGACGGTTGACGCCCTGCATCCGACAGGCCGCCAGAATCGTTTTGCCGTCGCCGTACAGAATAGCGTCAAGCCACTTGGCGCGATCCGTGACAGGAGGGAAAAGCGCCTCATCGAGCGCCGTTGCAAAGCCCGGTTGCCTGGCCGGGTATCGCAATCGCCGGGACATGAATATCGCCTCTTGCGCGAGGTTGATTGCATGGCGTTCCTCGGGGGAAAACACGCTCCACGGATGCGCCGTCACGACCACCATCCCCGCCAGATAGTCAACTTCCCTCGGGGATAGCTTGGCGCAGATGCCCCGGACCCCTTGGCGAATCCCATCCGGTACGCTCTCCAGCGCCGGGAACCGTTCACGCGCAAACTTGAATGCCGGGGAGCCATCGCGCCACCAACGCCAGAGCATTTGCGATTCATGCCGGGGAAACACGTCGGCGGGTTTGTCGCCCAATCGAAGCCGATGCAGACCGAAGACCGCCCGCGCCAGGAGGTCCGCGTCGAAACACCCTTGAAAATCTTTCAGGTCGGAAGCCTTGAACCATAGCGCCTTGCCCCGGCCCCCGCCTTGAGCGTGCAGCCGCCCCGCCTGGACATCCCGACGCAGTTGTCGAGACGACCGGCCCAACAGGTCCGCCGCTTCATTCAGGGATAGGCGCTAATCTAACATAGGACATAAACTACCATATAATGAGTCGAACGCAAGCGCAAAAAAAAGGAATCCTCACATGACTAGACAACACTTAAAAGAAGCCCGAAAGCGGAAGGGCTGGACCGCCCTGCACCTGGCCGAGCATATCGGCGCAACAGAGGAACACGTCTACCAAGTCGAGCGCGGCAGGTACGGCACGAAGCCCGAAACCGCCGAACGCTGGGCGGACGCCCTGGACATGGACCCGCCCGTCGCTTTCCCCGAAATATTCGGCCAGCCCGTCCCGTGAAAACGCCGACGCTTGACCAGCTACTCGCCGCCGCGATCCCCGCGCCACCGGCCCGGAGGCTTGCCGCCCTTCACCTATTAGAAGGAAAGGCGGACCCGGAGCCCAAGGCCAGCACCGCCAGCACCGGCCCACAAACCGCCTACACCCTGGCCGGAGCCGCAAGGCTGGCCGGTTTTTCCGTCATGACGATCAGCCGCGCAATCAAAGCCGGGAAGCTGCACACCGTCAGACCCACAGGCAACCGCCCCCGCATCCTGGCCGGGGAGCTCAAAAGATGGATGCAGTCAGCATGAAAAAACGCCGCCCCGAACGTAGCCGCGACCGCCGCCGCCTAC
>RZYG01000287.1 GCA_009930415.1 Spartobacteria bacterium
TGGTGGACGCGCCGGCGAACGGAACGATTGATTTGGAGATTTAATGTCGAATGATGAATGTAGAATCGCGAATGTCGAAGGCGGGGAAAATGCGTCCATGAAGGAAACCCATCGGGAATTCGATTTGGAAGATCGCTTGGTGGATTATGCGTCGGCCATCATCGAGCTGACGGAAGCGTTGCCCAATACGCGCGCGGGAAATCACGTGGCGGGCCAGTTGCTTCGGTCCGGGACGTCGCCGGCTCCCAACTACGGCGAGGCGCAGGCGGCGGAATCCAGAAGAGACTTCATGCACAAGATGGGGATTTGCCTGAAAGAGTTGCGGGAGTCGCGGATTTGGCTACGGATCATACGCCGACGCGCGATGCTCAAGGAACTCATCGTCGAGCCAAACATGCGCGAAACCGAGGAATTGATCCGAATCTTCAAATCCAGCATCGCGACCGCCAAACGCAATGATTCCAAGCCATGACGACGTCTTCCTTCGCCTTTAAAATTCGACATTCAACATTCATCATTCAATATTCTCGCCATTCATGCCCATGAGTACCACCACGCAACCTCCCGTTCTGCTTCTCGGCGCCGACGAGAACGAGAGCCTGCCGATTTTAGCCAATTTGCATCGGCATGGCGTGCCGATCGCGGCGGCCGCGCCGCGGCGGCTCAGCATGGGTTTGTTCTCGCGCTATCCGACCTGGAAGCTGATTTCGCCCGATCCCAACGCGGAACCGGAAAAGTTCGTCGACTGGGTGGAGCAGACCGTGCGGGGCGGGGAATATCCCGTGACGATGGTGTGCGGCGAAACCGCGACCTGGCTGATGGCGCAGGCCCGCGAGCGGCTGGCGCCGTACACGCGGCTGCCGCTGGTGGACGTGTCCAAGTTCTATCTGTGCCGCGACAAATCGAAGACCATGAAGGAAGCCGCGCGGCTGGGGATTCCCGCGCCGCAGACGTGGTATCCCGACGACGTGGGCATCGAGGCCGTGGCGGCGGCCATTCCGGTTTACCCCGTGGTGCTCAAGCCCTGCATCAGCAACGGCGCGCGCGGCATCTGCTATCCGAAGAACGCGGAAGAATTGAAAACCATGTATGCCGCGACGCGCGCGGATTACAAGGCCTGCATCGTGCAGGAATTCGTGCCGCATTCGGGCATGCAGTACAAGGCGGAGGTCATCCTCGACGCAGCCGGGAAATCCGTGTGCGGCGGCGTCTACGACAAGCCGCGGTTCTATCCGCCCACCGGCGGCTCCAGCACGCTCAATTCGACGGTGGACCGGCCGGACATTCTCGATTACGCCACCCGGTTCTTGCAGGGCATCGGCTGGTACGGGATGGGAGATTGCGATTTCATCGAGGATCCGCGCGACCGCGTGCCGAAGCTGATGGAAGTGAATCCGCGCTTCACGCGCAGCATCAAGATTCTGGTCGAGGCCGGGCTGGAGTATCCGTATCTGCTCTATCGGCTGGCGCTGGGACTGCCCATCGAGCCGCAGTTCGCCTACAAGAAGGGGCTTTACCTGCGCTATTTCCTGAGCGATAGCGTGTGGTTCCTGCGCTCCAAGAACCGCTTCAAAGCCAAACCGAGTTTCTTCTGGTTCTTCGGCCGGAACCTGCGCGACGAGATCTTTTCATGGGCGGATCCGCTGCCGACCGTCGCGTTCGTCGTCATGTTCTTCTCGCGGCTGCTGAACGCAAAATCCCGCCAGGCCATGTTGCGGACCAAGACCAAGTGACGGAATGCGCGTACTCTACGTCCATCAGTTTTTTGCGGGGCCCGATGCGCCGGGGCCGGCCCAGCCGCGGGCGCTGGTCCGGCGGCTGGCCGAGCGCGGCCACGCGGTGGACGTGGTGGCGTGCGATCTCAATGCCTACAACGAGCAGGCCGAGCCCGAAGAAGCCTATGACGTTCCGGGCGGCGGATCGGTGCGCGTGCACCGGTTGCCGGTGCCGCGCGGCCTGCGCGCCAGCCTGGCGAACCGCCTGAAGACGTACGGCCGCTTTGCGTGGGCGGCCTACCGGTTCGGGAAGCGCCGGTCGAAGCCCGACGTCGTCATGGCGAGCATCCAGCCGCTGTTCGGCGGCTTCGCCGCCTATCGGCTCGCGCGGCGCTGGCGCCGGCCGTTCCTGCTGGAAATCCGCGACCTGTGGCCGGACGCGCTCGTGGTCAAGAAGGCCATCGCCCAATGGCAGGCCGCGCCGCTCGAGGCGCTGGCGCGCGCGATGTATTTCGGCGCGGACCGCGTGGTGTGCCTGACGCCGGGCCTCAAGCAGGAAATCCTGCGCAAAGGCGTGCCGGCCGGCCGCGTGGATTTGTTTCCCAACGGTTTCGAGGAGTCGTTCTTCCGGCTGGAGGCGGGCACGCGCGAAAAAATGCGCGCGGAACTCGGGTGGGGCGACGCCTTCGTGGCGGTCTACACGGGGACGCACACGGAAGTGACCGCCGTCGAAACGATCGTGCGCGCGGCGGAAACGCTGAAGGCGCGGCGCGATATCCGCCTCGACCTGTTCGGCACGGGCCAGACCAAGCCCAAGGCGATCGCGCTGGCGAAGGATCTCGGCTTGGACAACGTCCATTTCCACGATCCGGTGCCGAAATCGAAAGTGCCCGCCATTTTGGCGGCGGCGGATGCCGGTCTGATGACGCTTTTTTGCAGCCCACTGATCCACATCTATTTCGAGAACAAATTCATCGACTACATGGGATCGCGCCTGCCGATCCTGGCCGCGCTGGAAGGCGTCCAGGCCGATTTGATCCGGCGCTGCGGCGCAGGCCAGGTCGTGCCCGC
>RZYG01000063.1 GCA_009930415.1 Spartobacteria bacterium
GGGCCGAAGAGCGCGACGAGATTCACGCCCGCCTCGCGCAGGTATTCCGCCGCATGGCGACCGTCGGAAACAAGGCTGGCGGGATGGGCCACGAGTCCGACGCGCCGCCCCGCCAGCCAGGCGGGATCGAGGGTTTCGAGTCCGGGGCGAATGGCAACTATTTCGTTCACGAGCCCGAGAATAGCAGATCTTCGGCGCGGCGACAGGGAAACGAATGCACCCCCGCTTCACGTTATGAATGGGAAAATTCCATGGCAAACGATCTGTATGAGCTTGCATGCGGAAGGGAAATGGATGCAAAATCAAGGCGTTGTCAGTCGCATGGTGCGGAAGGCCGGGATATGCCGCCATAAAGAAAGGGTTACCATGAACAGGAAGCGGATGCATGCGGAGGGGTGGATCGGGATCGCGCTGACGGTGGCCGCGCTGGCTCTGGCGGGGCCTGCGGGTTGCGATGACGACGACGACGACGAGGGCGGTGGAGCAACCACGACGACCACGACCGTCGTCGTGACGAACCAAGTGGACGGCACGGTGGTGACGAACGTGGTGGTCGTGACCAACGCGCCGGCCGCCGACGTCCCGCCCCCGGCCGAAGAAGAGGCGCCGCCGCCTGCCGGCGACGAGGCGCCGCCGGCGGCCGGGGTGACGATCGCCGGGACCTGGACCGGCAATTTCAGCACCGACGCCGGCAGGGGGCAACTCCAGGTGCAGGTGAACCAAGCCGGCTCGAATCTGGCGGGACAGTTCCGGCTGAACACCGGCGGTGCGGACCAGGTCGGCAACGCGACCGGTATCGTCATCGACGGCGACCACGTTGTGCTGATGCTGGACGTAACGGCGAACGATCGGTGGATGGAATTGAACGGCGAGATCCACGCCGCCGCGACCGCCTATAGCGGCACGTTGACGGGAACGTATGGACAAGGGCAGTTCGAACTCCACAAGTAACGCCGGGCCGAGCCAGTCGTTTCAGCGGCCATCGGCGGCGCGCGCGGCGCGAAAGCCGTGCCCGATCCAAGTCCTCGGGCTGGTTGGGACGCTGCTGGCCATCGGGGCGTTGAGCGCGCGCGGGGAAGACCTCACGACGCTGCGAAACGTCACCTTCACCAACGTCCAGGTCCGGCGCCACGATTCGGAAGGGCTGTTCGTCCGCCACGACGGCGGGGAAGTCCAGATTCCGTTCCGCGACGTCCTGCCCGAGCTGCGCGAATACTACAAGCGCATGGCCCGCGACCTGACGCCCGGGAAAGGTCCGGCCGGCGCGCCGGAAGCGCCGGCGGGCCCCGACGATCTCGAAGTCCGGGGCGGCCGCGTTTTCCGGAACGTCGTCGTCCGGAAAGTCGAGCCGTACGCCGTCGGATTCGATCACGACGGCGGCTCGGCCAAGGCGTATTTCACGGACATTCCCGACCAAGCGGCGCGCGATCGGATGCGGACCGCCATCCCGGTCCCGCCCGAACCGCCGGGACCCGGCGATTTCATCACCGTGGATGGCCAGATATTCCGGAACGTCGAAGTGCTGGAGACGACGCCGGACGGGCTGACGTTCCGCCATGCCGGCGGCCTGACCCAGCGGCGGTTCATTTCCTTGCCGGCGGACGTCCGGAAGCGGTACGGGTACGATCCCGAAGCCGCCAAGAAGTACGTGCGCGACCAGGCGGCAGAGAAGAAGCGCGAGCGAGAGGAGGCGGCGGTCCGCCGGGCGCTCAAGAAATTCGACCCGCAAAGCGCGCCGACCGGCGTGGCCGAGCCCATCGCCGTCGTCGGCGTCAAGACCCGCAAGCTTCCCAACAAAGAATTCCAGGTGAGCCTCACCGTCGAAAACCGCACGGACCAGCTGTTGTTCATCCGGACGATTCCCTACGACGCCAAAATGAAAGCGCTGGCCGGCGGAAAGAAATTCAAGATCCAGCCGCACGCCAAGGGCGAGCAGCTGGACCTCGTCGTGCCGCTGGTGCCGCCGAGCGAACTGCGCATCTATTGCGGCGATTTCCAGACCAACCGCACGTTGCGGTGGTGACGGCGGCCGAAGCAAGCGGTACCCCGGAGAGGGATCGAACCTCCGACCTGCGGTTTAGGAAACCGCCGCTCTGTCCAACTGAGCTACCGGGGCGTGGGATGGCTTTGCTTCAACCACAAAACGGGGGCGCGTTCAAGTCCGCTGTTGCCGGAACCGCGTCCGGACGGTAGATTCGGCATTCAAAGCAGGGAGCGCGCATGAGTTTCAAATACATCGCGGTGGCCTCGAAACTTCACGACCGCCAGAGCCTGTCGCGGGCGCTGGCCGGCCACGAACGGGCGTTGGCGGAAGCCGGGGGAAAACGCCTCGACGGCGCGGTGGCGGACGGCGAGGAGCTGGCCTTCATTTTCGTGCAGACGGGCGGGGTCGAGAACGAGGTGATCCGGCGGTACCGCTCGCGCCGCCAGCAAGGCAAGACGGGGCCGCTGCTGCTGATTGCGCATGCGGCGCACAACTCCCTGCCCGCGGCGCTGGAAATCCTGGCGCAGGTCCAGCAGGAGGGCGGGGCGGGGCGGATCTACCTGCTGCGCGCCCCGGACGACGCGGCGACCTTGGCGGACGTCCAGCAGACCGCCCGCTGTCTGGACGCGAACCGCCGGCTGGCGGAAGATCGCCTAGGGCTGATCGGCGCGAGTTCGGACTGGTTGGTGGCCAGTTCGCATCGGCCCGAAACGGTGGCCACCCGCTTCGGCCTGAAAATGGTGCCGTTGTCGGTGGACGAACTGCGCGCGCACGTCGCGCGCGATCCGACGCCGGCCAGCGGCCCGGAATTCGCGACGTGGGATCGAGCGAAGGCCTGCGAGGGCGTGACCCGCGAAGCGTTTGCCCGCGCCGTCGGCGTCTATCGCGGCCTGAAAGCGCTGGCGGAAAGCTATCGGCTGGGCGCGGTGACGCTGCGGTGTTTCGACCTCGTGACGCAGGATGCCACGACGGGGTGCCTGGCCCTGGCGCGCTTGGCCGACGAAGGCATCTCGGCGGGCTGCGAAGGCGACGTGCCGTCGGCGATTCTGTTGCGCTGGCTGTGGCATCTGACCGGCCAGGCGGGCTGGATGGCCAATCCCTCGGACCTGGACGTGCGCAAGGGCGAGCTCCTGCTGGCGCATTGCACCGTGCCGCTGGGAATGGTCGGCGAACACCGCCTGAAGACGCATTTCGAGTCGGGACTGGGCATCGGGATCGACGGCACGTTCGCGCCGGGCCCGGTGACGCTGTTGCGGCTGGGCGGGGCGGAGCTGGACCGCTGGTGGGGAGCCGAGGGCACGCTGCTGGAAGACCGCCATGCGGCCGATCTGTGCCGGACGCAGGTCCGGGTGCGGATTCCGCCGGCGGCGGCCGGGCAACTGCTGGAGGCCCCGCTGGGCAATCATCTGGTGCTGGTGCCGGGCCACGTGCGCCGGTTGTTCCAAGAGGCCTTCGGCCTGGTCGGGGCCTGATCGGGGCGGCGCGTTAGCCCTTGTCGAACGCGGACCGGATGGATAGGATGCGCGGCATGAAACGGTGGATGGTCGCAGGCTGCATCTTGGCTGGAACCGTCGCTTGGGCGGCGACGCCGGCGGTGCGCCCGTTCGGGGACTATCAGATCATCCTGGACCGCCAGCCGTTCGGGACGCCGCCGGAAACCCCCGCGGAACCGGAACGGGTCATCCCGGTGGGGGAATCGTTCGCGGCGAGCCTCCAGCTGTCGGGCATCTACGAGCTGGAGGACGGCAATCTGCGCGTGGCCATCACGGACAAGAAGGACAACAGCTATTTCACGCTGGTGCTGGGCGGGGAACCGGAACGGGGCATCGAGCTGCTCGACGTCGATTACGACGGGGAAAAAGCCGTTCTCCAAAAGGATGGCCAGGCCGTCGAATTGTCGATGAGCGACGCGGCCGGCAGCGAGGTCATTCCGGCCAGCGAAATCCAGGAACGGAAAAAGCAGGCCGAAGAGCGCCGCCTGTCCTACGCCGAGCGCCGGCGCTTGCGGATGCTGGAACGCCAGAAACCCGTCGAAGTGCCCAAGCCGATCTACACGGGCGAGGCGCTGGAAAAGCACCTGCAGGAATACCAGATGGAGATTCTCCGCGGCGGCAGCTTGCCGCCGCTGCCCGTCCAGTTGTCGCCGGAAAACGACGCCAAGCTGGTCGAAGAAGGCGTGCTGCCGCCCGTCGACGAAGAAGGCTACGAATGGGTGCCGGACGACGGCACGGCCGAGGAATACTACGAAGAATAGCGGCGGGCGGGGGGCCTAGTCGCCGATTTCGAAGACGACGTCGATGTCCACGGGCTTGCGATGCCCGACGGGCAAGGCCCGCAGCGCCTTGACGGCATTCACCGCTTTCATGACGGAGTCGTCCATGAGGTCGTTGCCGGAGCCTCGGGTTTTGGCGCGACTCACGATGCGGCCGTCGGGCGCGACGGCGATGCGCACCTCGGTGCGGAGCCCCGGCAGCGACTTGAGCTGGGACGGCTGCTGCCAGACGGCGTACATGCGCTCGTGGACGTGGTTGTAGTAGGCGCCCAGGGCCAGTTGGCCGGGGGCGGGCACGGACGTCTCGTCGCCGATGCGCGCGCCCATCTTGAGCAGGCGGGCGATTTCCGCCGCGGACGGCGGCTTGTCCTTGGGCGGCGGCGCCGGGGGGAACTCCTTGCGGACGACGCGGTTGGTCTGGCGGATGTCCTTCGGCGGGTCCGGCTTCTTCTCGACTTTCTGGTCGGGCATCGGCACGTCGTCGGTCGGTTCGGGCTTGGGCGGTTCGGGCGTCGGCGCGGGGCCGTCCGGCGCGGGGGGGGGCGGGATGGAAACGGTGAACTCGACGAACATCAGCTTTTCGTTGGGGCGTTTGCGGTCGCAGGCGCGCAACAGCCAGGGCAGCACCAGCATCAAGAGCACGGCAAGGCCGTGGAGGACGAGGCTGGTCCGCAAGCCGGCGCGCTGGAAGTCCCGCGACATCATTCCTGCGGATCGGTGACGAGGGCCATGCGGGTGACGTTGGCGTCGTGCATCAGGCGCAGGATGGCGACGACCTTGCCGTAGGCGATCTGCTCGTCGGCGCGCACGAGGATGGTCACGTCCGGATCGGCTTCGGCTTTGGCCTTGAGGTCGTTTGCCAGCAGTTCCGGGGTGGTCGGCATGTCGTCGAAGAAGAGTTCCTCCTTTTCGTTGAGGGCGATGGAAAAGGTCTGGGTCGGGTCCAGTTCGCTGGCCTTGCCTTTGGGCAGGCGGACGTGGATGCCTTGCTCGACGAGCGGGATCGTGATCATGAAGGTGATGAGCAGCAGGAACGTCAGGTCGATCAGCGGCGTCATGTTGAGCTCGCTGATCTGGCGGCTGCGGCTGAGAGCGGTGCGGCGGGCCACGGGAGACCTCCGTTATTCGTAGAGGAAGGCTTGCTGGAGACTCGTGGCGAACTTGTCGGCGAAGTTCTCCATCTGGATCCCGAGGAAGCGGATTTTTTCGTTGAGCCGGTTGTTGCCGATGGCGGAGGGAATGGCCACGATCAAGCCGACGACGGTGGTCAGCAGCGCGCTGGCGATGCCCGGGGCCACGGCCGAGATGTTGGCGGCGCCCTGCTGGCCCATCGCCTCGAACGAAGTCATGACGCCCCAGACGGTGCCGAAGAGCCCCAGCATGGGCGCGACGGTGTAGGCGGAGCCGAGCCAGGCCATCTGGTCCTCGAGCAGCAGGATCTGGTCGGCGGCGGCGCATTCGGCCACCTTGCGGATGGCGTCGATCTGCAGGGCGGACAGCCGTTCCTGCGACAGGTCGATCTGGCTCAGCGTGCGCTGCTGCTTGCTGGCCCGGGATTCGAACTCGCGCTTCACGGCCAGACAGGCCGCGCCGTAGACCTTGGCCATGGGGCTGTGCGGATGGGCCGGGCCGCGCACGAAGATTTCCAGCGGATTGGTTTGCCGGTCGAAGGCCCGGCTGAACTCGCGGTCGAGCCGTTCGGCCCGCAGCAGTTCGAGGTGTTTCGCCAGCATGATGGTCCAGACCCAGATGGATGCCAGCACGAGAAAGACCACGATGCCTTTGCCCACGTGGTCGGAAATCTGGAAGGAGTAGAACACGCCCGCCACCGGCAGGCCGCCGGCCAGGAAATACAGACCCATAAAAAACCTCGCTGAGTTGAATGGAATAAGGGCGCATCATACGGCACCGGCCGCGGCGGGGTCAATCTTGCCGGGGCGGCCGCCGGGGGGGGCGGGGCGGGTTTTTGCGGGCCCATGCTTTTCGCTTGCGCAGGGCAGGGGCGGGGGCTATAGTTCGCGCACTTTTACCGAGGAGAGAAGAATGTCCACAGTATGCCAGATTTGCGGAAAAGGGGCGGCCAGCGGGTCGCGGATCGTGCGCCACGGCTTGGCCAAGAAAAAGGGCGGCATCGGGTTGCACACGACGGCCGTCACGAAGCGGACCTTCAAGCCCAACTTGCAGAAGTTGCGCGCGAAAGTCGGCGGCGGCGTGAAGACGCTGGCGGTGTGCACGTCCTGCATCAAGGCCGGCAAGGTCGTGAAGGCGGGCAAAGCCACCCGGAAAGCGTGAGGTTGCGCGGAGGTTCGCGCCGCCCAGCGGAGTCGAATGGCTCCCGGTCCAACACCCCGCCGCGCTTGCGCGACGCGGTGTTTTTCCATTTGAGGGGCCCAGCAGAAAGGGAACGGATCCCATGAGCGAGAACGAAAAGAGCGCCACGGCCAGCCTGCAGCTCGACGGACGGACCGTCGAACTGGAGGTGCTGGGAAGCACCATGGGCGAGCGCGCGCTGAACCTGAGCCGCCTGAAGGCGGCCACCGGCTGCACGGCGTTCGATCCGGCGATGGTCAACACGGCGGTGTGCCGCAGCGCGATCACCTACGTCGACGGCGACAAAGGCGTCCTGCTGCACCGGGGCTATTCCATCGAGGACCTGGCGGAGAACTGCACCTTCATCGAGGTGGCCTACCTGCTGATCCACGGCGCGCTGCCGACGGCCGACCAGCGGCAGCGGTTTTCGCGGCTGCTCAACGTCCATTCGATGCTGCACGAGGACATGCGCAGTTTCTTCGGCAACTATCCCGAGGGCGCGCACCCGATGGCGGTGCTCTCGGCGATGGTCGTCTCGCTCTCGAGCTTCTATCCCGAGCTGCGGCTGGACAGCGACCAGGAGGAAATCGACATCACCGTGACGCGCCTGCTCTCCAAGCTGCGCACGATCGCGGCGTTCTCCTACAAGAAATCCATCGGCGAGCCGTTCGTCTATCCGAGCCACAAGTACAGCTACTGCGAGAACTTCCTGAACATGATGTTCCGGTCGCCCGTCGCGCTCTACGAAGCGGATCCCTACGACGTGGCGGTGATGAACAAGCTGCTGATCCTGCACGCCGACCACGAGCAGAACGCCTCGACGACGGCCGTGCGCATGGTGGGCAGCACGGGCGCGAACCTCTACGCCTGCGTGTCGGCGGGCATCTGCGCCCTGTGGGGGCCGCTGCACGGCGGCGCCAACCAGGCCGTCGTGGAGATGCTCGAAAAGATCCAGAAGGACGGTCTCACCCTCGACCAGGCCGTGGCGAAGGCGAAGGACCGCAACGATCCGTTCCGCCTGATGGGGTTCGGCCACCGGATCTACAAATCCTACGACCCGCGCGCCAAGATCGCCAAGGCGACGTGCATGGCCGTGCTGAACAAGAAGCGGCTGAGCGATCCGCTGGTGGACGTCGCGCTGGCGCTCGAGGAACGCGCCCTGAAAGACGACTATTTCCAGGAGCGCAATCTCTACCCGAACGTGGACTTCTACACGGGCCTGATCTACCGCGCCCTGGGCTTCCCGAAGGACATGTTCACGGTGCTCTTCGCCCTCGGGCGGCTGCCGGGCTGGATCGCCCACTGGCAGGAGATGCGGCAGGACCCCGAACAGAAGATCATGCGGCCGCGCCAGATCTACGTGGGACCGGGAAAGACCCCCTACGTGCGCATCGAGGCCCGGGGCTGAACGGACCGCGATGGGCGCGTCCCGTCCAGACGAAACGCCCGCCGTCGCCGCCCGCGCGGCGGCGGAAGAGCGCGCGCGCCGGATCGAGGTCGCGTTCCTCGAAGGCGTCCGCGCGCGCCTGCCCGATCATCCCGCGGTGGTGGAAAGCCTCGGCTGCCTCTACACCGAGATGGGCCGCTACCAGGACGGCCTGGCCGCCGACCGCCGGATGGTCCAGATGGATCCGGCTTCGCCGACGGCGTGGTACAACCTCGCCTGCAGCCTGGCCCTGACCGGCCAGCCCGACGACGCCTTTGCCGCGCTGGAAAAGGCCGTCGCCCTCGGCTACGACGATGCCGAATGGATGCAGGACGACGACGACTTCGCGCCGATCAAGGCCGACCCGCGCTTCGCGCGGATCCTCGCCCAGCTGCTCGCCCGCCACGCGTAGGGTTCTCGTCCAACGCAAACGCGTTCGGGGATTTTTTACGTGGAACGTAAAAACTTTCGCCGCGTTTTACGTAGAACGTAAAAACTTTCGGCGCGGCGGTCAGGCGCCGGAATCGCGGCGGGGCAGGTTGCGCGCGCGGCGGATGGCGCCGGGGCCGTGGGTGGCGCGGATGCGGTCGACGGCGCGGGCGAGGTTTTCCTTCTTCGCGCGCGACTCCACGGGCAGGTCGAACAGATCGAGCTGGCGCGCGCCGTCGCGCTCGGTCAGGCCGGCGACGCCGAACCCGATCAGCCGCACGGGCTGCTCCAAAACGACGTCGCGGAACAGGGCCTGGGCCAGCGCGTGCAGGTCTTCCTCGATCCGCGTGGGGCGCGGGAAGGGCCGCTGGCGGGTGAAGGTTTCGAAATCTTTCCAGCGGACCTTGAGCCGGCCGCCGGTGGCCAGCCGGCCGTCGGCGCGCAGCCGCCGGGCGACGTCTTCGACGAGTTCGAACAGGATCTGGTCGAGGGTGCCGCGGGATTTTTCGTCGTGCAGGAACGTGTGCTCGCGGGAAATCGTTTTCTCGCGGACGTCGAGTTCGATGTCGCGGGGGTCTTCGCCGAACGCGAGCGCTTGCAGGTGGGCGGCGTTGTGGGGGCCGACGACGGTCTGCAGCAGGGGGAGCGGCGCGTCCTGGACGTCGCCGATGAAGTGGAGTCCGGCGCGGTCGAAGGCCTGGCGGGTGACTTTGCCGACGCCCCAGAGGCGGGTGACGGGCAGGGGGCGCAGGAACGCGACGATCGATTTCTTGTCGAACGGCAGCACGGTCAGGCCGTCGGGCTTGCGGTATTCGGATCCGAGCTTGGCGAGGAACTTGTTGGGCGCCACGCCGACGGAGCAGGTGAGGGCGAGTTCGGAGAGGACGTCGGCCTTGATGCGGCGGGCGATTTCTTCGCCGGGGCCGTAGAGGCGTCGGGAGCCGGTGACGTCGAGGAAGGCCTCGTCGATGGAGAGGCCTTCGACGTAGGGCGTGTAGCGGTCGAAGATCGCAAAGACCTGCGCGGAGACCATTTCGTAGCGGGGCATGTCGGGCGGGAGGAAGACGGCGTGGGGGCAGCGCTGGCCGGCCTCGCGGGAGGGCATGGCGGAATGGATGCCGAAGGTGCGCGCTTCGTAGGAGGCGGTGGAGACGACGCCGCGCTGGTCGGGCGGGGCGCCGACGACGACCGGCTTGCCGCGGTACTCGGGGTGGTCGCGCTGTTCGACGGCCGCATAGAACGCATCCATGTCCACGTGGAGGAAGACGCGGGGCGGGGGGGCGGATGCCGGCATGGCCGCCTTCCGGGTCACCAGCGGACCGGTTCGTTGGCTTCGCTCTTTTCCGGAAGGGAACGGCGCGGCAAGTTCACGCGCGGGGCCAGCGCGGGGGCGGCGCGCGGCGGCGGCGGAACCGCGGCCGGCGCGACGACGGATTCCGCCATCGGCACCGGCGGCGCGGGGGCCGGCGGTTCGGTGACGGGCGGCGCCGGCTGGGGCGCGGCAGCCGCTTCGGGCAAGGGAGCGCCCGCCAGATCGAGCACGCGCCAGGGCACGCCGTCGATCGGCAGCCGTTTTTTCATGAGCCAGGCGCCGGCCAGGATCTTTTCGGGACGCCCGAGCAAGGCATAGGGCACGCGCACCGCGATTTCGTCGGCGCCGCCCGCGACGAGCTGGACGGATTCCACGGGCTGCCGGCGATGGAGATCCTCGATGGAGCGGATTTCGCGCGGGGTCGCGGCGATTTCGATTTTGGGCATGTCGCCGAACGGGACGTCGCCGCGGTAACCGAACAGGCGCAGGGAAAGCTGCGCGGGGGCGGCGACCGGATTTCGGAACCGGACCGCCACGGTCAAGGCCTGGCCGTCGCCGGTCCAACGGGTCTGGACGAAATCGTTGTCGGCGTCGGCCAGGGCCGCGGCTTCGGCCTCATGCTGGCCGGCCAGATCGTGCCAGGCGTCGGCTTCCTGCGCGAGTTCGTGCAGCCGGTTTTCGTCGGCGCGGAATTCGGTGTCGTCGGATTCGGCCGTTTCGGCGGAACCGCGGCCGCCGGGAAACGCGAGGTCGGCGGGCGCGGCGAAGATTTCGGTCTTGCGGACGAAGGCCTGGAGCAACTCCGGCGCGAGCTGGAACTGGGAATGGTGGCGGCGGAGCGCGGCCAGCTTGTTGGAGATCTGGAAGGGGGCCAAGGCGAATTCGAACCACGGGCCGGCGGTCGCGAGGAACGCCGGCGGTTCGGCCGGCCGGGCGGGCAGCGCGCGCCGCGGTTCGGGCCAGCGGGTGAAATGGACGGGGGCGGCAAGCCATTGGGGCGCCACGCCGTCGTCCGCCAGATTCCACAGCGCGACGCGGGCGAAGAGGTACAGCGCGCGGTGGTCCACGTTGTGGTCGGCCGGATGCGGCAGCACGAGATGCGTGGGACGGAAATCGCGGAGGACGTCGATCAGATCGTCCAGAACGTCTTCGCCGGCATGGGCGGAGCCGGGCGTGAGGGCGTTGTCGTAGGGCACGGCGTTGGCGCGGGTCAGGGGCGAGCGATAGGGGGCAACGGTCCGCCAGTGGTGGTTCCAGATATCGAGCGTGCCGGCGTCGGGGTAGCCCAGGAACACGACGTCGGCGGCGTCCATTCCAAGCTGGATGGCCGCCGCCAGGGCCTCGTTCTGGCGGTGCTGGCCCGACGCGCGGAGCGGCCCCGGCGCCAAGGCGGGATGCCGGCGGGTCAACAACGCGGCGATTTCGTTGTTGTCGCCCATCGTGAAGAAGCACAGGCGCACGGGCAGATCGAGCGCAAGGGCTTCTTGGATCAGTCCGCCGGCGGGGAGGGTTTCGTCGCTGGGGTGTGCGGCCAGCACGAGGAGCCGGTCGTCGTCGCCCAGCAACAAGGGGGTGCGGTCCGCCGCGGCTTGCGCCGCAGCCGCGCCGGCCAGCAGGCCGGCGGTCGCGGCGAGGCGGAGATGATGCGCGAATCCCGCCACGTCAAGCGCCTCCGGGTTTGACCTTCCAGAACGCGAAATACACGGCGCCGAGGAGGAACACGAAGGAAACCGCGTGGTTCCAGCGCAGTTTTTCGCCGAGCACGGCGATGGCGAACAGCGAAAAGACGGTCAAGGAGATGACTTCCTGCAGGATCTTGAGCTGGGTGGCGGAGTAGGTGGCGTAGCCGATGCGGTTGGCGGGCACCTGGAAGCAGTACTCGAAAAAGGCGATGCCCCAGCTGATGAGAACGACCGCGAAGAGCGGCCATCGGGCCCCTCGCAAATACTTCAGATGCCCGTACCAGGCGAGCGTCATGAAAAGATTGGAGATGGCCAACAGAACGACGGTTTTCATGCGGAATCCATCGCCGGCCATCTTAAGGGAACCGGGCGATTTCTGCAAAGTCAAAAGGCGACCGTCACAAGCCGACAGGAAAATTCCTGTTGCGTCGCGGGGTGGGTTAGGCTAGTGTTCGCCGACTTTTGCATGGACGAAAGCAGACGACCCCATCGTCTAGAGGTCTAGGACACCAGGTTTTCATCCTGGTAACACGGGTTCGATTCCCGTTGGGGTCGCCAACCGATCCATTTGGAAGAGCGAAGGAGAGCACCATGTCCCGCAATGCGAGAAACAACGATACGACCCGCCCCCGCAAGAGCGGCGCAGCCAAGAGCCGCCGTCTGCTGGAGCACCGCCGCCGGCTGGTCGCGCTGGGCGTCGACGAGAAGAAGGTCATGCAGATGGACCACGAGCGGATCCGCCTGCTGATCGCCAAGCCCGCGCTGATCAAGCGCTACGTCAAGTAGACCGGCGCGCACCGGTTGCGCCGCCCGGCCGCGAGGCCCGGGCGGTTTTTTCATGCCCCGATCCGGTCCGGGCGCCCGGCGCGGCCTGCCGCAGCCAGTCCCGGGGCGACTGTCCCAACGCGGCGGTGAACACGCGGTAGAATTGCGCATAGCTGCCGAAGCCCGAATCGAGCGCATGCTGCAGCAGGCGGATCTCGGGCCGGGCATGGCAGCGCCGGAAGAATTCCTGCAGGCGCAGGCGGTTGCGGTAATCAGGCAGGGCCAGACCCGTTTGCCGGCGGAAGAGTTCGCTCAGGTAAAATGGAGAGATTTGGACGCGGCGCGCCAGTTCGGCCTGGGTCCAGTCCCGGTCCGGCTGGGCCAGCAACGCCAGCGCCGCTTCCAGCTTGGGGTGGAAGGCCGCGCATGCCGCGAGGGGTTCGGCGGCTTGGAATTCGTCCCAGAGAGCCAGTAGCGCGAAATCGAGGCCGCGGTTGAAGGCGTCCGGACGGGGCTGGGCGGCCACGGCGGACAGCAGTCCGTCGAGCCGCCGCAATGCGGGCGCGGCGAGCCGCCGGCAGAACGGCGCGGCCGGATCGGCCGGCGGGGGCGCGGCGCGGCGCCGGGCGCGCCGCAGGCGCGGCAGGAATTCCGGTCCCCATTCGACGATCCACAGCAGCATGTCCGCGGACCAGCCCGCCGGCACGTGGCGCTGGCCGGGCCAGAGCCAGACCAGATGGCCGGGCAGGAGCGGATAACGGCGGTTCTCGAGCAGGACCTGGCCGGAGCCGCGCAGGACGAGGTTGATCTCCAGCGTGGCGTGCGCATGCCATTGGCGCAGATACCAGCGCTTGTCCGCCAAGGACACCACGACGCCGGCGCA
>RZYG01000064.1 GCA_009930415.1 Spartobacteria bacterium
TCAGCTTGCTGAGACCGCAGCTGTTCCCGAATTTCTCCAAACCCGGTCCGAGCAAGCTCGGCCCCTACGATTCAGAGCCCGAAATCCGTCTTGCGCCCCTGGGCGGAGGCGCAGCTGCGATCGGGTGCATGCTTGGCGTCATCGGGACGTAACGGCTTGCCTGCGTGGCACGCGGCTCCTGCCGCGTGCGGCTGGAAGAATCCGCGCGGGACGGGAGCCCCGCGCCACAAGGGCCCATGCGGACGACACCCAATCGCAGATGCGCCCCACGAACCGCGGCGAAAAAGGGGGGGGTTGACTTTTGGGCGGGGGCTGGGTAAGGTGCGCGGGTTTTTGAACGGGTCCGCCCCGGTGGCGGAACCGGTTTGGTTCTTTGTCGCGGCCGGGCGCGGCGCCTCGGGCGCCGGCGCGCGGCCGAGGAATGCCATCGAACGCATTGCCCGATGGTGTAATGGCAGCACACGGCCCTTTGGAGGCCAGAGTCTAGGTTCAAATCCTAGTCGGGCAACCATTGCGCCGGGCCGGACCAGGAAACGTGACCATGCAAAACCACATCAAGATTTTCGCGGGAAATGCGAACCGGCCGCTGGCGGAGAAGATCGCGGCGCGCGTCGGCATTCCCTTGAGCGTGGCCAGCATCGGGCGGTTCCCCGACGGCGAGATTTCCGTGACCTACGAAGAGACCGTGCGGGGGCGCGACGTCTTCATCGTGCAGCCGACGGGCATGCAGCCCAACGAATACCTGATGGAGCTGCTGATCATGGCGGACGCCGCGCGCCGGGCCTCCGCCAAGCGCATCACCGCGGTGATGCCGTTCTACGCCTATGCGCGCCAGGACCGCAAGGACCGCTCGCGCGTGCCGATTTCCGCGAAGCTGGTGGCGAACCTGCTCGTCGCGGCCGGCGTGGACCGCGTGCTGACGGTCGATCTGCATTCCCCCCAGATCCAGGGCTTTTTCGACATTCCGGTGGATCATCTCTACGCGGCGCCGCTGATGGTGCGCTACCTGCGCGAAAAGCTGCCCGCGGACAACCGCGTGGTGGTCGCCCCCGATCCCGGCGGCCTGAAGATGGCTTATTCCTATGCCCAGCTCCTCGGCGCGGGCCTCGCCCTCGCCGGCAAGCACCGCACCAGCGCCACCGAAGTCGAAGCCCTCGAGCTCGTCGGCGACGTGAAGGGCAAGGACTGCATCCTGACCGACGACATGACCACCACCGCCGGCACCCTGTGCGCCGCCGCCAAGCTGGCGAAAAACCAGGGCGCGAAATCCGTGCGCGCCGTGGTCAGCCACTGTCCGATCACCCCGCTGGGCATCCAGCGCCTGCGCGATTCGGCCATCGAGGAGCTCATCACCACCGACACCATCCCGCCCCAGCCCGGCTGGGAGGGTTTCCCGATCACCGTGTTGACCGTCGCGGACCTGCTCGGGGACGCGATCAAGCGGATCTACGGAGACGAATCGGTCTCCAAGCTGTTCGAGATTCATCAAGGGAGAACGCAATGAAAGAGACGAAACTGACTGCCAAGACGCGCGCGGAGAAGGGCAGCGCGTCGGCCGGCCGCCTGCGCCGCACGGGATGGTTCCCGGCGGTGGTGTACGGCGAGGGGCGCCCGGGCCTGGACATCCAGCTCAACGAGCACGATTTCGTGGTGATGCTGCGGACGCACCGCAGCGAGAACATGATCGTGGATCTGGCGGTGGAAGGCCGCGAGCAGCCCGTCAAGGTGATGCTCAAGGCCATGCAGCACCATCCGCTGACCGGCCGGATCATCCACGTGGACTTCTACGAAGTGTCCATGACCCGCAAGATCGAGATCGAAGTGCCGATCCGGCTCGTCGGCGTCCCCACGGGCGTCGCGAACGAAGGCGGCATCCTCGAACACGTGCTGCGCACGCTCGAGGTGCAGTGCTTGCCGGGCGACATGGTCGATGAATTCGCGCTCGACGTGGCGGACCTGCACATCGGCAAGACGCTGCGCGTCCGGGACGTCCCGGTGGATGCGGCCAAGTACAAGGTGCTCAGCGACCCCGACCAGGTGGTCGCCGCCGTCGCCGCGCCGCGCACGGAGGAAGAGGAAAAGGCCGCGACGGAGACCGAAGCCGCCACCGCCGCCGCCGGGCCGGAAGTGTTGACCGAGAAGAAGGAAGAGGAAGGCGAAGCGGGCGCGGAGAAGGGCAAGGAAGCCGCCAAGGCCCCCGCCGCCGAGAAGAAGGAGAAGAAGTAACCCGCCGTTGCCGGCGACCGACGGATTCCGCGCATGAAACTGGTGGTGGGGCTGGGCAATCCCGGACGGACCTACGAACACACTCGGCACAACGCCGGGTGGCTGGTCCTCGACGAGTTTGCGAAGCGCCGCGGGGCGACGTTCCGCCGCTCGTGGTGCCGACCGGTCCAGACCGCCAAGACCGCGCTGGAAGGTGCCGGAAACCTGCTGCTGGCGAAGCCGCTGACGTACATGAACCTGAGCGGGAACGTCCTGCCGGCGCTGATGCGCCCCGCGGGACTGGCCGCAAAAGACTTGCTCGTCGTGGCCGACGACGTCAACCTGCCCCTGGGCCAGTTGCGGATCCGGGCCCGCGGCGGCGCGGGCGGCCACAACGGGCTGAAGTCGGTGATCGCGCGCCTCGGCACGGAGGAATTCGTCCGGGTGCGCGTCGGAGTCGGAGAACGGGAAGAAGGCAAGGATTTGAAGGATCACGTGCTGGAACGGATGGATGCCGGGGCGCGCCGGGCGCTGGCGGAGGCCGCCGCGCGGGCGGCGGACGCCCTGGAGTGCATTCTGGTCCAGGGCGCGGACCGCGCGATGAACGAGTATAATTGAGGAGGCATGAGGTGAACAAATACGAGGCGATGATCATCTTTCAGGAAAGCCTGAAGGAAACGGATTGGGACGGGGCGGTCGATGCCGTCCGCGCGGAAATCGAAAAGCTGGGCGGCAAGATGACCAGCAGCACGCGGCTGGGCAAGCGCGAGTTCGCGCGGGTCATGCAGAAGCGCGAGAGCGGCCACTACGGCCTGATCGCCTTCCAGCTGGCGGGCGACAAGGTCGCGCCGCTGCAGGCGCGGCTGAAGCTCGACGAGCGGATCTTCCGCGTGCAGGTCGTGACGGCGCCGGTCGTGGTGCCCTTGAAGAAGAAGGATGCGGGCGATGGCGTCGCTGAATAAAGTGATGCTGATCGGGAACCTGACCCAGGATCCCGAAGTGCGCCGGACGGCGTCGGGCACCGCGGTCTCCACCCTGCGCATGGCCGTCAACGAGTCCTTTCAAAGCAAGAGCGGCGAGAAGGTCGAGCGCACCGTGTTCCTGGACGTCGACGTCTGGGACCGCCAGGCCGAGACCTGCCAGCAGTACCTCTCGAAAGGCTCGCCCATCTTCGTCGAGGGGCGCCTGCAGCTCGACAGCTGGGACGACAAGGAAACCGGCCAGAAGCGCTCGCGCCTGAAAGTGCGCGCGGAACGCGTCCAGTTCCTCAGCGGCCCCCGCCGCGACGGCGCCGTGCGCGACGCCCCCGCCGCCGCCCCGGCGCCGGCCTATGAAGAGCCGCTGGCCAAGCCCGCGGCCGACGAAGACATCCCCTTTTAAACACGGAGCGGAAAAGACATGAAAAAAGACACGAAGAAACGGACCAAGCGGCGCGACAAGCAAGACGACGCCGCGCGCACGCGCACGCGCCTGCTGAAGGCCGACCAGGTGGTGGATTATCGCGACTACGAATTCCTGCGCAAGTTCATGACCGAGCGCGGCAAGATCGTGCCGGGCCGCGTCACGGGCGCCAACCCGAAGCAGCAGCGCCAGGTCAAGCGCGCGATCCGGCGCGCCCGGGTGATGGGATTGCTGCCGTAAGGCGGCGGAAAGGCAATTGGCCATGGGAAAATCCATTGAAGTGATCCTGCTCGACGACGTGCCCGAACTGGGCCGTTCCGGCGACGCCTGCCGCGTCCGGTCGGGCTACGCCCGCAACTTCCTCTTTCCGCAGAAGCTCGCCGTCACGATGACGCCCGGCACCAAGCGGCTCATCGAGAAGAAGCGCGCCGAAGCGGTCGTCCGCCTCGCGAAGGAAAAGGAAGACGCCGAAGCCCTGCTCCGTAAGCTGGAGAAGCTGACGGTGACCTGCGCCGTCAAGGCGAACGCGGAAGGCCGCCTGTTCGGTTCCGTCGGCCCCGCCGACGTGCTCGCGAAACTGGCCGAGGCCGGCATCGTCCTGCCGAAGAAGCAACTGGCGATGTACGAGCCGTTCAAGGCGCTGGGCGAACACGAAGCGCCCCTGCATCTGCACCCCGAGGTGCGCGGCAAGCTGAAGGTGAAGGTCGTCGCCGAAAAGGCGCCCGAAGCGCCGGCGGACGCGGAATAGCGGGGGCCGGACCGTGGCCGGAGCGGGAGAGACGGGTGCGGGCGCCCGGGCGCCGCGACCCGGCGACCGCGTCCCCCCGCACAGCGAGGAGGCCGAGCGCGCCGTGCTGGGCTGCGCCCTGCAGGACGCCGCCCGCGTCCTCGACCTGTGCGTCGAGCGGCAGATCTCGCCCGAGTCGTTCTACGTCCAGCGCCACCAGGCGCTGTACGAAACCATGCTGGCCTTGCACGAGGCCCGCAAGCCCGTCGATTTCGTCACCGTGGCCGAACGGCTGCGCGAGACCGGCCAGCTCGACGCCGTCGGCGGCGAGGACGAGCTCGCCCGCCTCATCTCCGGCACGCCGACCACCGCCCACGCCGAATACTACCTCCAGCGCGTCTACGAAAACCACCTGCTGCGGCGCATCATCGGCGCCGCCCGCGACGTCACCGAGGATTGCTACAAGGGCGAAGCCGAAGCCGAATCCCTGCTCAGCGAGGCCGAGGCGACGTTCTTCGGCCTGAGCGAACGCAAGGTCGGCGTCGAACGCACCTGGAAGCAGCTGATCGACCAGGAGGCCGTCGAAGTCGAGCGCCTCATCACGGAAAAGAAGGGGATCACGGGCGTCTCGACGGGCTTCATGGACATCGACCGGATGCTCCTGGGCATGCAGGCCGGCGATCTGATCATCCTGGCCGCGCGGCCCTCGATGGGCAAGACCTCCCTGGCGCTCAATATCGCCGAAAACGTCGCGTTGGGCGCGCGCAACCAGCCGCCGAAAGCGGTGGCGGTCTTCAGCCTGGAAATGTCCGCCGAATCGCTCGTGCGCCGCATGGTCTGCTGCCACGCGGGCGTGCCCGCCCAGAACCTGTCCACCGGCAACGTCGGCAAGGAAGAGCACGGCCTGCTGATGGGGGCGATGGACGTGCTGGCCAAGGCCCCGATCTACGTCGACGACACGGCCGGCCTCGAGGCGCTGGACCTGCGCGCCCGCGCCCGCCGCCTCAAGCGCAAATACGGCGTGGAGTTCATCGTGGTGGACTACCTGCAGCTCATGAATTTCTCCAAGTTCGCCGCCGAAGGCCGCCAGCGCGAAACCGCGGCCATTTCCCAGGCGCTCAAGGGCATGGCCAAGGAGCTCAAGGTGCCCGTCCTCGTCCTGAGCCAGCTCAGCCGCGCCCCGGAAACCCGCGAGAAGACCGCCGTGCCGAAGCTGTCCGACCTGCGCGACTCCGGCGCCATCGAACAGGACGCCGACGTCGTCATGCTGCTGCGCCGGCCCTGCAAGTATCCCTCCGACAAGGAATCCGGCGACCTGCGGCTGGCGATCGTGGAAGTCGCCAAGCACCGCAACGGCCCCACCGGCGAAGTGCGCCTCGATTTCGAGGACCGCTTCACGCGGTTTTCCAACCGCCTGGCCGGCCCCGACGGGGAGGACGCATGAGCCCGTTCCGTCCGTTCCGCGCCGTTCTCGCCGCGGCCGTGTGCGCCGCGTGGGCGGCGGTCGCCGCCGCCGCCCCGCTCCGGGACGTCCGCGTCGTGCCGATCGGGGCCGTGCCGATCAATGCGGAGCAGGTGCTCGCCCAGGTCAGCGCGCGCGTCGGCCGGGAGCTCGACCGCGCGGCGCTGTCCGAGGACATCCGCGCGCTGCAGAAGTCCGGTCTCTATGCCTATGCCGAAGCGCGCCTGGAGCCCGCCGCGGACGGCGGGGCCGTCCTCGTCTTCCACGTGGCCGGCAAGCCCAAGATCCGCCGCCTGTCCGTGACCGGCGCGGACCAGATCGGCAACAAGAAAGTGCGCACCCTGATGGAAATCGGTTCGGGCGACCGCGTGGACGACGCCGCGCTCGGCCTCAAGGCGCAGACCGTCCGCGACCATTACCGCAAGGACTACTATCCCGACGCCCAGGTGACGTGGACGATCCGGCCCGTCGAAGACCAGCCCGAGTTCGCCGACGTCGATCTGGTCGTGGACGAAGGCAAGCCCGCCATCGTCCGCAAGATCCGGTTCCGGGGCAAGCGCCACGTGTCCGCGCGCGAGCTGCGCAAGGCCATGGCCCAGCGGCAATCCACCTGGCTGTCGTTCTTCACCAACGACGGCATGTACGAGCCGGGCCGCCTGGCGGCCGACCGCGAGGCGCTCCGCAAGGTGTTCATGGACCGGGGCTATCTCGGCGCCGTCGTCGGGGAGCCGCAGATCGCCTACGTGGGCCGCAAGAAGATCGACGTGGTCTTCGACGTGGCGGAAGGCCCGCTCTACAAGCTGGGCGCGTGGCGGATCGACGGCGCGACCCTGTTCCCGACGAACGAGATGGTCCGCGGCATCGCCGTGCCGGTCGGGGCCGTCGCCGGGCTGGCCGGCCTCGACCGCGGCGCGCAGAACCTGCGCGACTTCTACGGCTCGCGGGGCTACATCAAGACCGACGTCGCTCCGCGCGTCGTCCTGGACACCAACGCCGCCGTCGCCGCCGTGGCCTACCAAATCCGCGAAGGCGCCTTGGCCTATATCCAGGGCGTCGACGTCCGCGGCAATTCCCAGACCCAGGACAAGGTCGTCCGGCGCGAAATCGGCGTCGCCCCCGGCGAGATCTACAACGAAGTCAAGGTTCGCGCCAGCCAGCGGCGCTTGCAGAACCTGGGCTATTTCTCCTACGTCAACGCCTATCCGGAAGACACCGCCGTTTCCAACCGCTTCAACCTCGTCTTCGATCTCGAAGAGCAGCGCACCGGCCAGTTCATGGTGGGCATCGGCCTGTCGAGCATCGACAACGTCATCGGCTACGTCGAGCTCTCCCAAGGCAACTTCGACCTCTTCGGGTGGCCGCCGGTCGGCGGGGGGCAGAAGCTGCGCCTGCGCGCGCAGATCGGCAGTTCCCGGTCCGATCTGGAAATCTCCCTGATCGAGCCGTGGTTCCTGAACCGGCGGCTCTCCCTCGGGATCGACCTGTTCCGGCGCGACGCCCGCTACCTCAGCGACGAATTCGACCAGACCACCACCGGCGGCGCCCTGACCCTCGGCAAGCCCCTGTTCAGCCACAACCGCGTCAACTGGATCTACGGGCTGGAAAGCATCGACATCCACGACGTCTCCACCAACGCCAGTTCCCTGATCCAGGCGGAAGAAGGCCGCCGCCTGAAGAGCTACGGCACCGTCGAACTCATCCGCGACACCCGCGACAGCACGTTCGTCGCCACCCGCGGCTTCCGCGGGTCCGTCGCCGCCACCCTCGCCGGCGGGCCGTTCGGCGGCGACACCGACACCTACCAGTTCCAGCTCCGCGCCGCCCACTACTTCCCGCTGTGGTTCGACCACGTCCTCTGCCTGCGCGGCTGGGGTTCCCTGATCGAGGAATACGGCGATTCCGAGAGCGTCCCGCTCTTCGACCGCCTCTTCATGGGCGGGCCCCGCACCGTGCGCGCCTTCAAGTACCGCAAGCTCGGCCCCAAGGACGAAGACCGCGAAGCCATCGGCGGCCGCACCGCCGCCACCCTCACCGCCGAATACACCTTGCCCATCTACGAAAAGATCCGCCTCGCGTTCTTCTACGACGGCGGCATCGTCTGGCGGGACCTGTTCGAAAAAGATCTCGAAAATCCCACCGTGGGCGACGGCGAATACTGCGACGGCTACGGCCTCGGCGTCCGCTTCGACTTCCCCGGCTTCCCGATCCAGCTCGACTACGCCTGGCCCCTCAACACCGACGACATGCTCGGCGATTCCGGCCGCTTCAGCTTCACCATCGGCTACACCTACTAGGGGTTTCCGGATTTCCCGCTCAAATTCCGGGACGGGGTCGTCCCGGCTCCAAACAGCCAAGGATCCATTTCTTTGGAGCCCCCGACGACCCCGTCGGGGGAATCAAGCCGCAGGAAGCCGCTACTCGATCCCGTCGTGGCAGTATTTCCGCCGGCGGCAGGTCTCGCACGGCGCGCCCATCCAGACGGCATCGAACTGCGCCACGGCCGCGGCCACCAGTTGCGGCTCGGTCGTCCAGATGCCCGCTTCGAAATTGCGCTTGCCGTCGCTCTTCATGCCGATGCCCGCGCCGGTCAGGTTCGCGGAGCCGATATAGGCCGCCTGCAAATCGACGATCAGCAGCTTGAAGTGCACCCGCGGACACAGCACGCGCTCCAGGCCCGTGGCGAGAATCGGATAGCGGTCGAAATCGCGCCGGAAATTGGGTCCGGGCTCCTTGGCGTGGATCAGGCGGACGCTCACGCCCCGTTCGATCAGCTCGGCCAGCTCGCCGAGGAACGGCCGGGCGCGCCGGCCGCGCATCACGAAGACGTCCTTCAGGTCCGCCGTGCCGATCCAGAGGGTTTGCTTCGCCTCCCGCGCGCGCAAAAGCACCTCGGCATAGTGCTCCTCGTCGCGGACGTAGCGGGTCGTGAATGGCGCCGGCGCAGGCATGCCCCCAACTGTCGCACGCCGCGCCCCGGAAGGCAATCCGGGGGAGTTTAGACAGGATAAACAGGATTCACAGGATTTACAGGATCGGGGAGGTAGGGTCGCCTCTCCGAGGCGACCGGGCTCGGGCTGCCGGATCCCGAACCGGATGGAACCCCAGAAAGCACAGAGAGCGAACAGGGGGGGGCGTTTCGACAGGATTCACAGGATTTGCAGGATCGGGGAGGTAGGGTCGCCTCGCCGAGGCGACCGGGCTCGGGCCGCCGAACCCCGAACCGGATGGAACCCCAGAAAGCACAGAGACCGCAGAAGGGGATTTTCGACAGGATTCACAGGATGGACAGGATGGGAGAGGTAGGGTCGCCTCGCCGAGGCGACCGGGCTCGAGCCGCCGAAGCCCAAACCGGATTGAACCACAGAGAGCACGGAGATCGCAGAGGGGGATTTTGACAGGATTCACAGGATTTACAGGATGGGGACGGGGACGGGAGCCAACTGCGAATTGCGCGAATGACGCGAATTGGGAAATTGAGGAGCTAGCGGGCGAGACCGACTTGGATTTGGTCGGCCCAACTGGATTGAACTGCATCCACGATGGCGGGGTGGAAATGCCGATGGGAGGGCTGGAGCGCCATGAAAAACACGACGCGGGGAGTGGAAAACGACTCCAAGAGCGATTTTGGGGCTGCCTGGCTTAGTTCGGCCAATTTGCGCGCGATGAAATGGGCCCGTTTTTCTCGGGTGAAGTGCTGGTAGATCAAAAGCGATTTGCCGGAGGCCCAAAATGCTTCCACTTCACGCCAAAACAGGTATTTGGACGAGTTTTTCCGTCCGTAAGGCCGCGATTTGACCTCCAGACCGTTGTCGGGGTCCAGAAAGACCAATTTCAGGCCCTGCGCCTGCTCCAACAGCGCTTGGAACCATGCCGCGCGGTCCTCGGCGGAGTCCGGGACGACCGCGGAGCAATATTTCGCACCGGGGAGAAGCGGGGAGCGTTCCATCAGGTCCACGCGGCGTTGAGCGCCATGGGCCAGCACTTCTTTCAGGTGCCGGAACAAACCGGGGTCGTGGTGCGACCATCTGGCGGAGTTTTCGAGGTAGGAAACGAAATTTCCGTCTGACCTCTGGTCGTCGGGCGTCAACATCCAGGCGACAAGCGTGCGCAGGCCGCTTGCGCGGATGATGGCGCGGAGCAGGCCGTATTTCAGGTAGTCGTTGATGTCTCCGAAATACTGGTTTTTCATGGCAAACAGGGGCGGAATCGCAAACGGAATGCTAGGGCGGGAACGGGTGCGCAGTCAAGCCATTGGATGCCGTGAATCCGGAGCCACGGGCGGAAGTTGACTCATCGTCCGTGGACTTATCGTCCATGCCGGGGGCACACTGAAACCATGAAAAAGAACCCGGTTTTGGTGGCGTTGGGGGAGAATGTTCGCATGCAAACAGGCAATGTCGTCGCCGTGGGATGTGCCGAACGAGGTTATCCATGAAAATCGCAGTCGTTCTGGATGATATCGAATGGGGGCAGGTTCTCGATGGGTTGAGATGTCGACTGGAAACATACGAAGAGACTGTCCGCTACTATGAATCGGGCTATGCCGAAAGCGAGATTGCCGAGGTGCGCGACATGGATGAGGCCTCACAAATGGCCAATTTGTATTGTAGCATCATCGAGAAAATCAATCAGGCAATGAAGAAGAAGTAGCGGGCAAGCCAACAAGCATGGCGCGCCAGAAGGGTGGATGGCATCTGCCATTTGCTGTAACGCAATCGTGTGCAATTGAATACTATGGGGTGTAGATGAATAGTGTGCATCGCGGTCTAATAAGACCCACGGGAGACCGCTATGCCACTGGAAAGAATATTCGGGGAAGAGCTGCGGAAAGCGCGTGAGCTAAAAGGATTTTCCCAAGAAGAGCTCGGATTCGAAAGCGGCTATCACCGCACCTATATAAGCCAGCTTGAAAGAGGGCTAAAAAGCCCAACCCTCAAGGCAATATTCAGCCTGGCCAAAGCCTTGGGTTTAAATCCTTCCGGTTTGCTAAAAGGCGTCGAAGCTCATATGAAATGAGTGGGGATGTCCTCGTGGTATAAAAATTCCCGCGAAGGCTTTTTAGCCGACGATTTGTCCGCAATTGTCGATTCCCTGCATAGATCTGCTGCCCAAGATGGATGGAAAATCGACCCCGAGCAGGATGAGGAGTGGCGGGCATCGGTGGGCGCACTTCGCCGGGCACTGCAAGATGAATCGCTGAACTTCATCACAGGCGTACTTGCCGAATATGATTTTCGCAGGCGGGGAATCCGCATCGATTTCATCCTCATGGCCGACGGGGCATTGTTTGTCTTGGAATTCAAGCGCAACGAGATCGGAACTGCGGACCGCGATCAGGTGATGAACTACTGCGTCAACCTGGTTGAGTTTCACAAAGACACGCAAGACAAACGCCCAAAATTATTCCCTCTGCTTGTATCCAGAAGCAGTAACAAACCGACGAGAATACCCCCCGTGGAGTGGCAGCCGAACTGGCCGCAGATATCCCGAAATGTGGCGTACGCCAGAGAAGTGGATCTCAGCCAAGCGTTACGAGAACTTCATCGACAAGCCGCGCTGTCCGCGGTCCCGCTCGATCATGTAAAATGGGATGCGGCTCCCTTCCATCCTTCTTCTTCGATCATTGATGCCGCGATTTCTCTTTACGGGCAGCATGAAGTGTCGGCGATGAAGGAACATGCCGCGTCCAAGGAAGAGATCGACAAATGCGTTGCCACGGTTCTTTCGGAGATCGAAGCGGCGACCAAGGCCGGCCGGAACGAACTGATTATTGTTTCGGGCGATCCGGGCGCGGGTAAGACGTTGGTTGGCATGGCCGTGACGTTTCACGAGGGCTTGAGGGGCGAAGCGGTGTTTGTCACGGGGAATGCCCCGCTGGTTAAAGTTCTCAATGGTTCGCTTAAAAAGTCGTACATAGATCTGAGTCGGCAGGGAAGGACAAGGCCGCTCGGGGGCTATTCCAGGACGGGAATGGAGTTTGTCTCAAAAAACTCCGACTTCAAGATTGTCAACGCTAACCGTTTTCTAGAGGCGGCGCGAGGACGACGGCTTATGGGACGTCCAGGCAACACGGACGGCCGCATATTGATTTTCGACGAAGCGCAACGGACTTACGCCGAGGGCGAAAGAGTAAACGACCGCAGATTGGAACAAGACGAAGCCATACTGATCGTTGAGGAAATGGCAAGGCGTCCCGGGGCAATCATTGTCCTGCTCGTGGGACACAACCAACACATCGGCACCAATGAAATGGGAGCCAAAGCTTGGTTGAAAGCGGCAGAACGGCATGGATGGGAATATGCCATCTCAGATGAGAGCTTGGGCCTCGAGGAATTTGCGGCAGACGGCAATTGGTTAAACAGCGGATTGCGCCGCCGGATTTCCAACACGCACCTAAGCCATTCCATCCGCGATCAGCGCACAAGCAACGGTGAAATTGAACGCTGGGTTAACCATGTCATGACCAACCGGCCTGAACTGGCGGCCGAAATAGTAAAGACGCTGCCGCCATCCGGCAAAATTCGAATCACGCGATCTCTCCAATCTGCCAAGAACTGGGCCCGCGGTATTCGCGTTGGCGAGGAGCGTTGTGGATTGATTGGGTCCGGCCAAGGGCGGCGACTCAAGGCGGACGGAATATTTGTCGACGAAAAGGCGGACATCGTCCAGTGGATGCTTGCCCCGAGCGGCGATGTCCGTTCATCCAACATGTTGGAGCAAACCCAGAATCAGTACCAAATCCAAGGCCTTGAAATCGACTATGCCATAGTGTGTTGGGATGCCGATTTACGCCGGGAAAATAGCGAGTGGGCTTGTTATGACTTGAGCGGTGCAAACTGGAGGCGAGCCCAGAAGCCAGATGATGCCGTATTACGCTGTAATAGCTACAGAGTCTTGCTGACGCGTTCTCGCAAGGGCATGGTGGTTTTCGTGCCGCCCGGCGATAAAACGGGGCGTGATATTACTCGCCAGCCGTCTTTCTACGATGGCATTGCCGAATACCTCATTCAATGCGGAGCACAATTGCTCGACACCTAATTGCAGAGGGGGGCGCTAAGCAGTCGGCGTGAAGTATGGGGTGCCCCGGCCCTAGGTCGTGCCGCCGCGCTGCTGGAGGCAGGCGACGACGTCGTCGCGGTGGTCGAGGGCGGCGAGGCACAGGGGGGTCTTGCCGTATTCGTTGCGGGCGTTGACGTCGGCGCCGCGTTCGAGCAGGAAACGGACGATCTCCAGATGGCCGCCCTTGGCCGCGGCCAT
>RZYG01000288.1 GCA_009930415.1 Spartobacteria bacterium
CCCGACGTGGGCGGCTTGAGCGGACGGCGCCTGTATCTCTATCCCGACCAAGCCTTCGTGCTGACCCGTTGGGCCGACATCTTGCCGGAAGAACCCGTCGTCAAAGGCACCTGGACGTGGACGGATTCCGCGTTGGTTCTGGTTCCCCAGCCGGCAACCAATCTCCCGTGGCTGGATCTATCCTATACGACCGTGCTCTTCGACGACGGCCACAAGCAATGCCTGCTGCTCGTTGGAGCGGAATGGGGCGAAAAGGGATTCCGGGATTTCGTGGGCCGCCATGAAGAGGCGCTCGATCGTGCCCGATCGGCTTACGTCGCCAACGCCGATCGTTCGATCAACTTCGTTTTCCGAACCTGGGACGAAGAAGTCATGCACGTCATGACCTTCTCGGCGGGCTTCGCCTTTAAACGGCCCCTGGCGGAACCAGATTCTCGCTGGCGGACCGCCGAACCGCTGCCCTGACGCGGTTCCATATCTCACTACTGCAGTCGCCGGAACCAACCGGGACGAGGTCGTCCCGGCTCCAAGGTCCACTTGGACATTGGATATTGGACATTGAATATTGAATATTCCGCCCCCCATTCCCCCGATTCGCGCTACGCCTTCCGCCCGGACAGCCGCCCGCTCCCGTTGGCGCTCCCGTTGGCCGGAAAACCTTCCTCGCGCGGTTGACGTCACACCTCATGATGTGTGACATTATGTGTGGAGGTGAATCTCGTGGCGACGAATCTACAACTCGACGATCGGTTGATCCGGGAGGCGCTGGTCCTCGGCAAGCACCGCACCAAGAAAGCGGCCGTGACCCAGGCGCTGACGGATTATATCCGGCATCTGCGCCAGAACCGCATGCGGCAGTGCTTCGGAACCATTGATTTCGACCCGGCCTACGACTACAAGAAACAACGGGCGCGGGCGTGAGAGTCTTGGTCGATACCAACGTGTGGTCCTTGGCCCTGCGGCGCTCGGCGCCCCGGCACCATCCGGAAACGGAAGAACTCGGCCGGCTGATCTCGGCCCACGCCGTGGACATCATCGGCCCCATTCGCCAGGAATTGCTCTCCGGCGTACGGGAGCCGGCAGCCTTCGCGCGGCTGGCTTCGCATCTGGACGCTTTTCCCGACCTGCCGCTGCTGACCGAAGACCACGTCACGGCAGCGAAGTTTTTCAACCTGTGCCGGTCCAAGGGCATCCAAGGCTCCAATACCGACTTCCTCATCTGCGCCGTCGCCGTGCGCTGCGATCTGGCCATCTTCACGACCGACAAGGATTTCGAATCGTTCAAAAAATGCCTCCCCATCGCCCTGTACGAGATGGAAAGGTACGTCCGGCCGCTAAAGTAGACCGGGTCTTGGTTCCGTGCCGGAACTTGGACATTGGATATTGATCATTGGATATTGGATATTCCGCTCCAGATTCCGGGTCCGCGCTACGCCTTCTTCACCGACAGCCGCCCGATGGGCTTGGTGGCGACGTAGTACCGCTCGAAGTCGGTCTGTTCGTCTTCCGGCGGGACGTAGGGCGCAACGGGTGCGAAGCGAACATCGCCCGCGAAAATCGCCGAGAGTTGCTCGAAGTACGGCAGGTGGTCGGTCGCCACGTGCACCACGCCGCCGGGCGCGAGGGTCCGGTGCAGGGCGTCGAGGAAGAGCGGATTGAACAGCCGGTGGCCTTCGTGCCGGGCCTTCGGCCACGGATCGGGGAAGAAGACGTAGTAGACGTCCACGGAAACGGGCGGAATCAGGTAGGCCACGGCGTAGTAGCCCTCCACGCGCATCAACCGCACGTTGTCCAGGTCGAGCCGCCGCGCGCGGTTGTCCACCTTGCGGATGCGCCGCAACATGCGGTCGATGCCCAGGAAATTGGTCTCGGGGCATTTGGCCGCGCGGGCCAGCAGGAACCGCCCCTTGCCGCTGCCCAGGTCGATTTCCAGCCGCCGCTCCGGATGCGCGAATCCTTCGCGCACGGGCAAGGGTCCGAGCCATTCGGCTTCCGTTTGCGGCTCCCGCCGCAGGCTCTCCGCAATCATCGCCGCGCTCAGCCGTAGGCCAGAACGACCGGATTGCGCAACGTGCCGATGCCGTCGATTTCGCACTCGACCACGTCGCCCTCGTGCAGCACCACGGGCGGTTTGCGCGCCGACCCGATGCCCCCCGGCGTGCCCATGGAAATGACGTCGCCCGGCTCCAGGGTCAGCACTCGGCTCAGGTCCGCCAGCACCATGTCGATGCGGAAGATCATCTGCGAGGTCTTGGATTCCTGGAGGATCTCGCCGTTGACGCGCTGGCGGATGCCCAGCGCGTGCGGCCGCTTGATTTCGTCGCGCGTGACGAGCCACGGGCCCAGCGGCCCGAACGAGTCCGCGCTCTTGGCGAAGAACCACTGCAGGCGCGCCTTCTGCAGATCGCGGTTGGTCACGTCGTTGAGCACGGCATAGCCGGCGACGTGGCCCATGGCCTCGCCTTCCTGGATGTCGCGCGCGCGCTGGCCGATCACCACCGCCAGCTCGGCCTCGCCGTCCACGCGCTCCATGCCCGGCTTGAGCCGGATGGGATCGTGCGGGCCGCTCAGGGAGCCGGGGCTCTTGGAAAAATAGACGGGGAATTCCGGCACCTTGGCGTCGAATTCCTTGGCGTGGTCGCGGTAGTTCTTGCCCAGGCAGATGATCTGCCGCGGCGGCGCCACCGGCGGCCCCAGGCGCACGCCTTCGGCCGGAATCGTCTTGAGGTTCGGCTCTTTCAGCAGCGCCTGCAGGCGCTCGACGCCGTGCGTGG
>RZYG01000065.1 GCA_009930415.1 Spartobacteria bacterium
CCATTTCCTTGGGCGAAAACGGCAGATTGTCGGCCACCGATTTACCCAGATCGACGATGAATCCGAAGCGCGACCACAGCGACCAGCGCTCGCCCACCGAGAGCAGGTCGAAATCGAGCAGCACCGTGCCTTCCGAGATGTAGCGGTCATCCTGGAACTCGTCGTCGTGGTTGGAGAAAAAACCGAGCCGTCCCACGGTACTGAAATCGTCCAGCAACCGAATCTCCCCGCCCGCGGCCACGGCCCCCCAGCCGGCGACCCACCCCGCCACGATCATCCATCCCAGCTTCTTCATAGGCTCCTTTTCAGCCCGACGTGGAATACGACGTCCGGGGCGGTGTGGACGGCGACGTCTTCCGCCACGGCGAGATCGAGCGCGAACCGTCCCGGCAACAACACCGTCGCCCCGCAAACCAATTCGACCGCCCAATCGTCGAGCGGCCCCTGGCCCGTGCCCGCGAAAAACGGGCTGTGGAAATCGATCTGCACGCGCGGTACGAGCCAACTCGCCAGCCGCCAGCCGACCGCCAGATCCCCGTAGACCGCGACCGGCTCCTGGAAATCCGCCAGCACGTCGCCTTCCGTCAGCGCCAGCACCCCGGCGCCGCCGTGGAGTTCGAGGTTCCACTTCGCCAGCGTCGCGAAATCGGCGGCGGCCAAACCGAGCGAGAAATCCCAGCTGCCGCTGCCGAGCAAGCGGTCGGAATCGCCCGTGGGCAGCTCCACGCCCGCCACGGCGTCCAGGGCTCGCGTGCCGGCCCGATCGCGCACCAGCGGCGCCGCCACGGCTAAGAACACGTCGCCCAGCCCCGTCGTGGAATCGGTCTGGCTGAACATCGTCTCGTCGTTGCGCCGATAGCGGTATTCCAGCCGGTCCGCCGGCCGCCGCTTGCGGTTGCCGTCGGGCAGCCCCATGGCGTCGTGGTATTCCTCGATGAACGAGTCCGTCCCGCCGCCCTGGTGCGAGACCACCGGCACCCCTGCCATGACCCGCCAGCCGTTTTTCCAGACGTGGCGACCCGCGAACCGCAGCACCCAGGTCTCGCCGTCCAGCGTCAGTTCGGCCGGCCCGGCGGATGTTTCGATCGAGCCGTTGGCGACGTCGAGCCCGACGCGCAGTCCGAACCCCGGCGCCGCCGCCGGATCCGCGTCCACGCCGACCGGCACGCCGTAGAGCCGTCCGACGGGCTGGTCGTTGCGGATCAGGAAGGGGTCCCCGGCCCGCGCGGCCGGCGGCACCCCGGTTGCGACCAGGAGCGCGCACGCGACGAAAATGGGTGGCGGTGCCCGCATGTCGTGAACCCCCACTCTATCGGCTCCAGACCCCGCCCGCTACATCTTTCGTGCGGATCACAACGCCATCGTGATTGCGCTACTTCGGCGAGGGCGGGATCACCAGCACGGGACAATCGGCCTTGCGCACGACGCGCTCGGTGACGTTGCCGAAGAGGATCTTGCCCACCGCGCCCGCGCCCTGCCGACCCAGGACGATCAGGTCGACGTCCTGCTCCGCGGCGTATTCGAGGATCTTGTGGCGGGCCTCGCCGATGCGCATGGCGACGACCAGCTTCACGCCCTCGGGCATTCGCGGCACGTAGGCCTCGGCCAGCTTGGCGTCGATCTCGCGCTTGGCGCGCGCATCGACGTCTTCGTCCACTTCGTAGATGTAACCCTTCCAGAACTGCGCCGGGGGCTCGGGGATCACGTGCAGCAGGTGCAGTTCGCAGCCGACGTTGCGCACGGCCGAGTTCACCGCGAAGACGAACGCGCGGTCGGCGTTCTCCGAAAAGTCGGTGCAGAAGAGGATCTTCCTGAAGTTCTCGTGCCGGATCGTTGCGCCCATGGTCCGCCTCCTTCTTGTCCGCCTATTTCACCCACGTCGTCGGCACCGTGACGATTTCCGGAAACGCCAGCAGCAGCAGCGCCGCGACGATCAGCGCCGCCAGGAACGGCAGCGCGCCCTTGAACACGCTCTGCAGCGGCACCGCCCGGTCCATGCCGCTGACCACGTACACGTTCACGCCCACCGGCGGCGAAATCACGCCCATCTGCGTCACCAGCACGATCATCACGCCGAACCAGATCGGATCGAACCCGAGGTCCAGCACCACGGGATAGAAGATCGGAATGGTCAGCATCACCAGCGCGAGCGCGTCGAGGAAGGCTCCGGCGACCAGATAGAACAGCACGATCACCAGCAGGATGCCCCAGCGCGGCAGCGGCAGGTGCGCCATCCACGCGGCCAGTTCCGTCGGCACGTTCGTGATCTGCAGGAAGTGGCCGAACACCGTCGCGCCCGCCACGATCACCAGCACCATGCACGACGTCCGCAGGGTCTCGCCCATCGCCGTCGCCAGCATCCGGAAGCTGCATTTGCGCAGCGCAAGCGCGATGGCCACGCTGCCGGCCGCGCCGATGGCGGCGGCTTCCGTCGGCGTGAACCAGCCCGCGAACATCCCGCCCATCACCAGCGCGAACAGCAAGAGCGTCTCGATCACGCCGCCGAGCGACCGGAAGCGCTCCCGCCAGCTCGCCGCCTGCGCCGCCGGCGCCAGCCCGGGCCGCAGCGCGCAGGCCAGCGCGATGGTCGCCATGAACAGCGCCGCCACCAGCAACCCCGGCACGATGCCGGCGACGAGCAGCTTGCCGATGCTCTGCTCCGTCATCACGCCGTAGACGATGAACACGACGCTGGGCGGAATCATCATGCCGATGCCGCCGCTGGCCGCCACCGTGCCCGCCGCGAAGCCGGGATGGTACCGGTAGCGCTTCATTTCCGGCAGCGCCACCGCCGCCATCGTCGCCGCCGTCGCCGGGCCCGAGCCGCAGATGGCGCCGAACGCCGTGCAAGCGCCCACCGTCGCCATCGCCAGCCCCCCGCGCAGCCAGCCGAACCAGTTCTGGGCCGCGGCGAACAGCTTGCGGCTAATGCCCGCGTGGAACGCCACCTGGCCCATGAACACGAACAGCGGGATCACCGTCAGGCCGTAGCTGGAAAAAACGTCGTAGAAGTCCGTGGCCAGCACGTTCAACGCCGCCGGCACGTTCACCGCCACCGCGAAGCCGGCCACCCCCACCAGCGTCATTGCGAACGCCACCGGCATGCTGGTCGCCAGCAGCAGGAAAAGCAGCGCGATACCGACCAGGCCTGTTTGCAGATCGCTCATGTCAGCGCGGCCGGATCATGGAACGGCCCGGATGCAGCAGATGCCAGAGCGTCACGCCCGCCGTGACCAGGCACGCGAACGCCGCGAGCCATGGCACCCAGAACATCGGCATGTGCAGCGTGGCCGTCGTCTCGCCGCTTTCGAGGAATCCGTTGCCCTGCCGCACGAACTGCCAGGCCAGCAAGCCGAACAGGGCCAGCAGGACCGCGCGCATGAGCGTGTCCGTGGCCGCCCGTCCGCGGCGGCCCAGCTTCTGGAAAAAATACTCGATGGCGATGTGGCCCTTCACCGCCTTGGTCAGCGGCAGCGCGCAGACCATCGCGATCGCCCCCAGCACCCGCACCAGGTCGTAGGCGCCCTTCACCGGCAGCCCGAACCGGCGGCCGACCACGTCGCCCACCGTCACCAGGACGATGCCCGCCACGGCGCAGCCGCCCACGGCGGCCAGCGCGTGCGTCGTCCAGCGCAGGACGCCCGTGCGGGCGCTGGTTCCCGACAGCGGGCTCATGGCTGGGCCGCGCGGGCCTCGGCGATCATCGTCTGGGCGTCTTGCAGGAAATCCGCGCCCGGCAGGCCCTTCTCCGCCGTCTGCGCGAGATACTTCTGCACGATCGGCTCCACCGCCGCTTTCCAGCGGGCTTCTTCGTCGGCGGACAGCGCGATGATTTCGCGGCCCAGGCCCTGCACGAATTCCAGCCCTTCCGCGTCGGCCTGGTTCCAGGCGGCCCCGTGCTTGTCGACGAACTCCGCGCTGACGTCCACGAGGATCTGCTGCAGGTCGGCGGGCAGCGCGTCCCAGCTCTTCTGGTTCATGGCGACGAACATCGCCGTCGTGTAGCCGATGGCTTTGGTGTCGGTGACGAATTCGACGACTTCGCCCTGCTTCCAGCCCTTGAGGGTTTCGATCGGGCAGAACGTGCCTTCGACCACGCCTTTCTGCAGCGCGTCGTAGGTCTCCGGCTGCGGCATGCCGACGGCCGTCGCGCCCAGCGCCGTCGCGATGCCGGCGGAGAGGCCCGTGCCGCGGATCTTCAGGTTCTTGAGGTCTTCCAGCGCGCGCACGGGCTTCTTGGTGGCGAGGATGCCCGGGCCGTGGGCGTGGATATAGAGAATCTTGGCACCCTGGATCTCGGCGGGATTGTACTTCGCCGCCAGCGCCGTCGCCGTGCGCGTGGCCGTCAGGCCGTCGGGCCAGCCCAGCGGCAGATCGAGGGCTTCCAGCAGCGGGAACCGCCCCGGCGTGTAGGCGAAGCAGCTCATGCCCAGGTCGGAAATGCCGCCGAGCACGCCCTGCCAGCACTGGTCGGCCTTCGTCAGCGTGCCGCCCGGATGCACCGCGATCTGGAGCCGGCCGCCGGAGCGCCGCTCGACTTCCGCCGCCCATTCCATCCCCGTCTTGGCCTGCACGTGCATCGGCGGGAAGAAAATGCTGTAGGTCAGCTTGTAGGTCTGGACCGCCGCCGCGCCGTCCGCGGACGCCTCCTTCTTGCCGCAACCGACCGCCAGCACCAGCCCCGCGATCGCCGCCAACGTCCAACCCAGCCAAATCCGACTCTTCATGGGCACTCCTTTGGAATTACGATTGTCGGGCGATTGTAGCCGCCCTCCCCGCCTCCGCGCAAATCCTTTCCGGCGCCTCAGAGCAGCGGCGCGAGCAGCCCGCAGGCGTTTTCGAGGTAGCGGTGGTGGACCGGGCGGTTCTTGAAGGCCGGCCATTCCACTTCGCGGCTGACGTTGAGGTCCTCGTTCATCAGCCGCTTCAGCGTCGCCGCGAAATCGCGGTCGTAGGCCGTCAGCAAGGTCTCGTAGTTCGAGTACAGGCTGCGGAAATCCCAGTTCGCGGAGCCCACGATTCCCATCCGGTCGTCCACGACCATCGCCTTCGCGTGCATGAACGGCCGGGGCCGCTCGAAGATGCGCACGCCGGATTCCAGCAGGTCCTCGTAGGTTGCCCGGCCGGCCCAGGTCGTGTACCAATGGTTGCTTTTCTCCGGCACCACCAGTTGCACCCGCACCCCCCGCAGCGCCGCCAGCCGCAGCGCCCGCAGCAAATCCTCCGACGGCAAAAAATACGGCGTGAGGATGAACACCTGTTCCCGCGCCTCGTTCACGGCGTTGAAGAACACGTCCACCGCCACGCGCAGGTCCGACGACGGCCCGCTGTTGACCACCCGCGCCAGCACCGGCCCTTCTTCGGACAGGCGCCGGAAATGCTCGGCGCTCAGCAATTTCTCCGGGTCCTCTTCCGTCATCACGTGCCAGTCGCGCAGGAACGAATACTGCAGCTCCTGGACCACCGGCCCCAGCAGCCGGAAATGGTAGTCTTGGATCGCCGGCTGGCCGTCGCCGCTGCGGGAGTACTCGTTGAGATTCACCCCCCCCATGAACCCGATCCGCCCGTCCACGATCAGCGCCTTGCGGTGGTTGCGCAGGTTGAAATGCAGCTGCTTGCGGAACAAGTTCGACTGCGTCCAGCCCGCGATCGCCAGATTCGGCGTCTTGCGGTACTTCCGGAACAGCCCGCCCCACAGCGCGTGCGACGAGCCGAACCGGTCGTAGAGCACCCGCACCCGCACCCCCTCCCGGGCCTTTGCCGCCACGGCTTCCATGAATTCGCGCCCCACGGCGTCGTTGCCGACGATGAACGACTGCAGATGCACGTGGTGGCGCGCCTCGCGGATGGCGTCGAGCATCTTGGGAAACGCCTCGTCGCCGGTCAGCAGCGGCGTGATCCGGTTGCCGCCCAGCAGCGGATAGTTTTCCAGCATGGCCGCCAGGGGCCGATCCAGCTCGCGCGTCCATTCGTCCGCCGGCGTGGCCGCCGCGCGGCCCATGGAGCGCCAGTAGGCTTCCGGCAGCACGTCGTCCGGCGTCGCGTCCCGCGCGCCGTCCATGCGCACCCGGCGCTGCACGCCGCGCTGCCAGCGCTCGCGCGGCACGCGGTCCACGCCGAACGCCGCGTAGAGCAGCGCCCCGATCACCGGCAGCGACCACGTCACGAACAGCCACAGCAGGGTCGAATCCGCGCGGCGCCGGTGCCGCAGTGCGTGCGCCGTCACCAGCCCGAACAACGCCACGTGGAACGCCGCGCCCCACGACAGCCACGGCGCGCCCCGGAAATGCTCCATCCATGCGAACCCGTTCATCGCAGGGTATTCTGGCCCTCCGCCCCCGCCGGGTCAAGCCGCGCGGCCATGAAAAACCGGGGTCACGGTTCAGGGTTCAACGGTTCAGCGGTTGAAAACCATTTCCCACCAACGGGTCTTTCCATGGCAATCCCCTATCGCTCCCCGAAGGATGTGGCAACCCGGGGATTTCTTCCGGATTTGGACGAGGCTGTTGCACGGGAATAACCCGCGAATTTTCCGGAGATGCCGCTTTGCGGGCGACCCGAGCAGTACTCGTGTACGCGAGTGGTCGGCCGCGGAGCGGCAGAACGAAAAAGGCGCGGGTTGGTTCCCGCGCCGTCCAAATCCGGAAGAAATTCCCGTCTTCTCTTCCGTACTCGCCCGCCTGCCCCCCTACGGCAGCATGCGGCGGAAGGCCTTGGCGCGCTCTTCCAGCTCCGCGCGCGTGATCTGCCGCAGGCGGTCCACGCTGAACGCCTCGCACGTGTACGCCGCCGTCACCGTTGCGTTCACCAGCGCCTGATGCAGATTCTCCCGCGTCACCCCGCCCAGCGCCGCCAGCGTCCCCAGCAGCCCGCCCGCGAACGTGTCGCCCGCCCCCGTCGGATCGATCACCTCCACCAGCGGCCACGCCGGCACGATCAGCATGTCGTCCTTCGACATCAAAAACGCCCCGTGCTCGCCCTTCTTGATCAGCGCGTACTGCGGCCCCATGTCCAAGATCTTCTTCGCCGCCTTCAGCAGCGAGCCCTTGCCCGTCAGGTGCCGCGCCTCGTGCTCGTTCACCGTCAGCAAGTCCACGCGCGCGATCACGTTCATCAGGTCCTCGCGCGTCGTGTTGATCCACAGGTCCATCGTGTCCAGCACCGTGAACTTCGGCTTCTCCATCTGGTCCAGCACGCGCGCCTGCAGCGCCGGCGCGATGTTCTCCAGGCACAGGTACGGGCTCGTCCGGTACGCTTCCGGAATCACCGGGTTGAAATCCGCGAACACGTTGAGGTCCGTGCAGTTCGTGCGCCGGTTGTTCATGTTGTCTTCGTAGACGCCGCTCCAGTGGAAGGTCTTGCCCTTTTCCTGCTGGAGCCCCTGCGTATCCACGCCGGCCTTTTCGAAGATGTCGAAGTATTCCTTGGGGAAATCCTCGCCCACGACGCCCACCACGCCCGTCTTCGCGAACAAGGCGGACGCGACGCTCGTGTAGCTCGCCGAGCCGCCGAGCTGTTTTTCGCGCAGCTCTTTCGGCGTCTGCACCGTGTCGAACGCCACCGAGCCCACCACCACCACGTCCGGAGTCTGCGTTTTGTTCATGATCGACCTCTCTGCTCCTTGAATCGTTCCGCCCCGCCGCCCCCCGGCGGCCTAGTCGGCCAGCGCCTCTTCCAGCAGCTCGCACAGGGCATGGATGATCATCCCGTGCCCTTCCTGGATGCGCGCCGTGACGCGCGTGCTGGCCACGCACAGCTTTTCGTCCGCCTGCGCGGCGAGCGCTCCGCCCGTGCCGCCCGTGAGCGCCACCGTCCAGAGCCCCGCCGCCTGCGCGGCTTCCGCCGCCCGGCACACGTTCGCCGCGTTGCCGCTCGTCGAGATCGCCAGCAGCACGTCGCCCGGGCGCCCCAGCGCCTCGACCTGCTTGGAATAGACCTGGCCGAAATCGTAGTCGTTGCCGATCGACGTCAGCACCGACGTGTCCGTCGTCAGCGCCAGCCCGGCGTAGGGCTTGCGTTCCCGCTGGAACCGGTTCACGAGTTCCGCGGCGAAATGCTGCGCGTCCGCGGCGCTGCCGCCGTTGCCGCAGGCCAGCACCTTGCCGCCCGCGCGCAGGCGTTCGGCCATCCCGGCCGCCACCGCCTCGATCGCCGGCCGCAGCGTGGTCAGCACCTCGTGCGCGGCGTCCAGATGCCCTTCGGCGAAAACGTCCCAGTCCATGGCCCCGTCCTTACGGCGCGGTCTCCGCGGCGGATTTCTTCCGCGCGCGGATTTCGTTGACTTCGATCGCCACGCCCGCCAGGTCGCAGGCGCCCAGGTGTTCTTCCAGCAGTTCGCGCACGCGCGTCTGCATCAGCTTGCACAGTTCCGGGATCTGCGTCCCGTCCTTGACCCCCAGCACGAGCCCGACGTCCAGCGCGCCGCGCACCACGCGCAGGTGCGATTTCAGCCAGACCACCGCCGCGAATTCGCCCTTCAGCTCGTTCAGGTAATCCCGCACGGCGTCCGTGCTCACGCTGACCGTCCCGTTGTCGTTCTGGAAGGTGATGAAGTGCTTGCGCCGGCGCAGCGCCAGCCCCGTCAGCAGGTAGGCGAACGGATACAGCGTGACCCCCACGCCGACCGCCACCTTGAGCCAGACCGGCCAGCCCGCCCCGAAAGCGATCGCCATCTGGATGAAGTCCGGATATTGCGGCGAGACGATCAACGCCAGCCCCAGCGCCGCGATCGCCAGAAACAGAATCAGCCCAAGCAGAAAATGGATGGCTTTCATGTCGTTTCTCCTGACTGATGTCATTCTATACCCCACCCCCGCCCCCCTTGCACAGGAAAAAACGGTTCAGTAGGCAGGGGACAGGGGACAGGAGACAGGCGACAGGGGGCAGAAGGCCCGAAGTCCGAGGTCCGAGGTCCGCCGGAGCCCGTCGTTCAACCCCATGCGCCGTTCGATGGCTATCCCGCGTCGCTTTCCGAAGGTGTGGCAAGCCGGGGATTTCTTTTGGATTTGGACGGGGCTGTTCCGCGAAAATAACCCGCGAGTTTTTTGATCCCCTTGCACAGGAAAAAGAGGGGCACAATATCCAATGTCCAATGATCAAATCCAATGTCCAAGGGGGGGCAGCCGAACAGGATCCAGTTGTCGGACTTGGTCGGTTGGAAATTGGATGTTGGATATTGGATATTGAAAAATCAACCGCCGCCCGGCAGCAAGTCGTAACCATACGCGATCGCCTCGCTGATCACGCTGCGGACCCCCTCCGAACAGCGCCACCAATCCTCGCGGCCGTACGCCGTCGGCTCCAGCGCCACGCTGCCCACCTCCGCTTGCCCCGCGAACTCGTCCCGGAACGCCCGCCAGCTCCGCCGCGCGTGCGGCCCTTCGCTCGCCAGGTTGAACGCGCCCAGCTCCGTGCCCAGCGCCGCCCGCAGCGCCCGCGCCGACTCCCGCGTCCGCCCGCGCCGCACCTTCTCCGCCGGCACCGCCGCCAGCTCGAATTTCTCCCCCAGCCCCAGCGCTTCCATCCGCGCCCGCGTCATCTCCGCATAGGTTTTCCATTCGGCCAGATAACTGCCGGTTTCGAGCGGCCCGCCCGTCGCCACGATCGTCTTCACCCCGTTCGTGGCCGCCCACTCCGCGGCTTGCGTCAGCAGATCGTCGCCGACCCACCCCTCCACCACCAGCGTCTCCGCCGCCACCGGCGCCTGCCGCGCCAGGAACGGATACGCCTTCATCCAAGCCGTGAAGGCCAGCCCCATCAGGAGCATCAGGACGAGCTTCCACCCTCCGCCGCGCCGATAGAGCTTCATCGCGGTTTCCGCTGCGCGGCCGGAATCCGCTTGGGCAGAATATCCCCCGGCGCGTTCTTCAGGTCCGGCACCTGCATCAGCTTGCCGCAGGTGGGACACTCCACCAGCTCGCCCAGCAGCTCCCGCCCCGCGTCCACGTGCTGCCCGCACTCCGGACACGCGAACTTCAGCCCGATGACGTCCTTGCGCGATATTCTCCACGGTTTCATGGGCCCATTGTGCCCTCGCCAAGAAACCTTGGCAAGGGCACAGGTTCACGGTTCACGGTTCAAGGTTCAAGGTTGGAAGTCGGGAGAGCAGGAGTATCGGAGTACAGAATGTGATCCGAGACCCAAGCCGCCGGGTCAGCGCCCCGGCCTACAACAAATCCCAAAGAAAACCCCGTCTTCTCTTACCTCCCCATTCGCGCCATTCGCAGTTGCACGCCCCCCCGGCCTTTCTCCTGTTTTCCTGTTGTTTCCTGTTTTCCTGCTAAAACGCTTTTCCCTCTCCGTCCCCATTTTTCCATTCTTAATTGTCCCGCCCCCGCCGCCGTGCTACATTTCTCTCCCATTCCAGCCCAAGAACCCGGAGCCCCACCATGGCGAAATTCAAATACATCGGCCAATCCCTCACCCGCCCCGACGCCATCAACAAGGCCCTCGGCAAATCCCAATACCTCGACGACCTCCGCCTCCCCGGCCTCCTCCACGCCGCCATCCTCCACCCCGACTTCGCCCACGCCGAAATCCTCTCCATCGACACCTCCGCCGCCGAAAAAATGCCCGGCGTCGTCAAGGTCGTCACCGGCCGCGACTGCAAGACCCTCTACGGCGACAACGTCAGCGACATCTCCCCCATGGCCGTCAAGAAAGTCCGCCACGTCGGCGACCACGTCGCCGCCGTCATCGCCGACACCAAGCGCCACGCCGTCGAAGCCCTCAAAGGCATCAAGGTCGAGTACAAGCCCCTGCCCGTCTACACCGACGCCCGCCAGGCTCTCGCCAAAGACGCCGTCCTGATCCACGACCACGCCGAAAACTACTGGCACCTCCCCGGCCTTGGCGCCGTCCCCGGCACCAACATCGCCAACGTCTACCGCCTCAAGAAGGGCGACGTCCAAAAAGGCTTCGCTGAAGCCGACGTCGTCGTCGAAGGCGAATTCGTCTATCCCCACGGCTCCTGCGCCGCCATCGAGCCCCACGGCGCCATCGTCCGCTTCAACGAAGACGGCACCATCGACGCCTGGTCCTCCTCCATCTGCCCCTTCATCATCCGCGACGACCTCGCCCACGCCTACCACAAGGCCTCCTCCATGGTCCGCGTGCGCATCCCCGAAATCGGCGGCTGCTTCGGCTACAAGAGCGACATCACCGTCGAGCAGACCGTCGCCTGGATCGCCTCCCACGTCCCCGGCCGCCCCGTCAAGTGGGTCGCCTCCCGCCGCGAAGACTTCACCAGCACCCTCATCGGCCACGGCTTCCGCCACCACATGAAGATCGGCGCCAAGAAGGACGGCACCCTCGTCGCGATCCACGCCGACATCCTGCATTCCACCGGTGCGTTCTCCGACACCGGCATCCACGTCTGCAACGCCGCCACGCACAACTGCACCGGCCCCTACGAATTCCCGCACGCCCTGCTCGAATCCAAGTGCGTCTACACCAACACGCCCCCCGTCGGCGCCTTCCGCGGCTACGGCCACCAGGAAGGCCACTTCGCCGTCGAGCGCCTCATGGACGTCCTCGCCCGCAAGCTCCAGATGTCCCCCTTCGCCCTGCGCGAGAAAAACTACCTCGGCCCCGGCAAGCAGAACGCCGCCGGCGAGCGCTACTACCCCCAATCCGGCTCCGTCCTCGAATGCCAGGAAAAGGTCCGCGCCGCCATCTTCGCCGGCGACAAGCCCGCCGAAGACGAAAACTACTACTACGGCCGCGGCTTCGCCGCCCTCATGAAATCCCCCAAAGGCGCCCCCTTCTCCTCCAAGTCCTGCTACCTCAAGATGAACCCCGACGGCTCCGCCGTGATCAACATGGGCGGCGCCGAAGTCGGCCAGGGCCTGCGCATGGCCGTCCAGCAGATCGCCGGCGAAGCCCTCCAGATCGACCCCGCCAAGATCCGCGTCTACCAGGAAATCGACACCCAGTACTGCCCCTGGGAATGGCAGACCATCGGCTCCATGTTCACCACCCAGGGCGGACGCGCCATCATCCGCGCCTGCAACAAAGCCATTGCCGTCATGAAGGAAACCGCCGCCAAGGCCCTCCTCGTCGACCCCGACCACCTCGACTACGACGGCCAGCGCGTCTTCCTCAAGCACGATCCCGACCTCGGCATCCCCATCCAAAAACTCATCCACGGCTACATCACCGAGACCGGCATCACCATCGGCGACGTCGTCCATACCACCTCCGACGCCCGCCTCCCCCGCTACTCCAACCCCGACGCCGACGGACGCGGCGGACTCGGCGTCGAATACACCTTCGGCGCCCAGGCCTGCCAAATCCGCATCGAAAAGAAAACCGGCAAGATCCTCGTCGACCACTTCGCGTCGTCGTTCGACGTCGGCACCGTCATCAACCCCAAGCAGATCCGCGGACAGATCGCCGGCGGCGTCATGATCGGCCTCGGCGCCTCCCTGCATGAGGAAATCAAGTACGACGCCGACGGCAAGATCCTGAATCCCTCGTTCGGCAAGTACCGCTTCCCCAACATCAAAGACGCCCCCGGCAAACAGACGATTGAATGCGTCGAAAACCCCGGCGAAATCGGCCCCTTCGGCGCCCGCGGCATCGGCGAACACCCCGTCGTCGGCGTCGCCCCCGCCGTCCTGAACGCCATCCAAGACGCCACCGGCATCGAATTCAACGAAATCCCGGTGACGCCGGAGAAGGTCTTGGCGGCCCTGGCGGCCCAGACGAAGTAGAGGTCCGAGGTCCGAGGTCGGATGTCCGCGTCCGAAAGGTAGGGCGAATCCTCCGGATGAGCCGGGCTGTTCGGGATCGTCTCTGGCTCCTGTTGTTTTTGACAGGATTCACAGGATTTACAGGATGAGAAGGTAGAGATGGCGCGCCGCGCCGTCCGGGCTGCTCCATTTGGAGTGCGGCGGCTCGACGCCGCTTTCGTCCCCGTTGTAGCCCGTGGCGCCTGCCTGCCCGCCGGCGGCGGGACCCGGGGGCTGTTCGGGATCGTCTCCGGCTCCTGTGATTCTTTGACAGGATTCACAGGATTTACAGGATGA
>RZYG01000066.1 GCA_009930415.1 Spartobacteria bacterium
GGATCAGGGAGCGGGGGCCGGGGGTGGGGGGGCGGCGGCGGGGACGGGGCGGCGGGGGTCTTCGGCGCGGTGGAGGTTGGCGCGGTCGGGGGCGGGCTCGAAATGCCAGACGTAGGTGATGCGGACGACGGGGGCGGTGCCCAGGCGGGCTTCGGCATAGGCCGCGGCCATCTCGGTTTCGAGGGCGGCAACGGATTTGCCGGCGGCCGGCAGGAGGCCGAGATAGGGCAACTCGATCCGGCCGTCGCTGTCGACGATTTCGCGGTATTCGGGCAGGCCGCCGCCGACGCCGGAAATGCGGACGAAAATGGCGTCGCCGGGGCTCAAGGTGGCCGGCGCGGGCGGCGCGGGCGGCGGGGGCGGTGGCTGGGCGGTTGCGGAGCCGCCGAGGAGCGCGGCACCGAGGACGAGCGCGGCGGCGCGGCGGATCATGGGCCGTCCTCGCCGTCGTCGGAGAACAGGCCGGCGACGAGTTCGTGTTCCATGGTCTCGATGTTGACGTTTTCCTGGGCCATGTGGAGCATGGAGCGCAGGGCGAGCATTTCCTCGACGACGACGAGGCGGGCGAGCGCTTCGTACTGGGCGGTGACGCGCAGGACGACGGTGTCGCCCTCGCACTCGAGGGTGAAGAACATCTCGTCCTTGCGGATGTGGTAGGTGGGGGTGTCCGGGGCGAGGCGGTAGACGTAGAACTCTTCCTGCCGGAAGGCGCGGACGATGCGGGCGCGCATGAAGTCGGCCATGTCGGGCGAGGGGAAGGACAGCACGATTTCCTTGCTCTCCGTCTTGGCGGCGTCCTCGGGCTTGCGCAGGCCGCTGGCGGGGTTTTCGAAGCTGCCGGCGAGGAGCATGGGGCCGAGGAGGGTGGTGACGAGGGTCATCAGGATGGCGATGCCGAAAACGTCCTGGCCGATGGCGCCGGAGGTCAGGCCGATGCCGGCGACGATGAGGGCGACTTCGCCGCGGGGCAGCATGCCGACGCCGACGCGCACCGCGCCGTGGCGGTTGAAGCCGCAGAAGAGCGCCGGCAACCCGCAGCCGAGGACCTTGCTGGCGACGGCGAGCAGGGAATAGACGACGCCGACTTTGAGAACGGCCTGGACGGCGCCGAAATCGACCATCATGCCCATCGTGGCGAAAAACACGGGCACGAGGACGTTGTGGAGGCCTTCGACTTCCTTCTGGATGACCTGGACGAGATCGGTGCGCGAGAGAGACAGGCCCATGATGTAGGCGCCGATGATCATGGCCAGGCCGACCATTTCGGAGAGTCCGGCCAGCAGCAGGGCGCAGCCGAGGGCCAGCGCCGCGATGGCTTCGGGGCTCTGGAAATACTTGAGGATGCGCGAAAACCGGCGGGCGAGCAGCAGGCCGATGGCCGTCGCCCCGATCCAGAAGCCGAACGCCTTGCCGGCGATGAGCAGGATGTCCGCCCACGCGATGCCTTGGCCGTCGCCGGCGGCGCGGACCATGCCGACGACGATGGCGAGGACGATGATGCCCAGGACGTCGTCGAAGACGGCGGCGGCGAGGATGGTGACGCCTTCGGGCGAGGCCATCTTGCGGCGCTCGCTGAGGATGCGCGCGCTGATGCCGACGGAGGTGGCCGTGGCGATGGCGCCGAGGAACAGCGCGGTCGGATCCAGCCAGCCGGAGGCCAGGCCGAACCAGATGGCGCAGCCGGCGCCCAGATAGAAGGAGAAGACCACGCCGCCGATGCCGACGACGGTGCCGACGACCGAATAGCGCAGGAACGCGGAGAGGTCCGTTTCCAGCCCGGAGAGGAACAGGAGGACGATGGAGGCGAAGGTGGCGACGGCGTGGAGTTCGGGCGTGACGGCGCCGCCGCCGGGGGCGAGGCCGAAGAGATGGCCGAGGCCCGGCCAGGCGAACCGGCCGAGGGCGTAGGGGCCGATGAGCATGCCGACGATCAGTTCGCCGAGCACGCCGGGCAGCCGGAACCAGCGCCGCAGCCAATAGCCGCCGACGCGGGTCAGGACGATCAGGACGCCCAGCTGGAAAACGAACTGGACCAGCGGATGGAGTTCGGCGGGACCGCTCATGGCGTGCGGCGCGGGGAGGGGGTCAGCCGATCAGCAGATGCAGCACTTCGTCGGGGCTGGTGGCGGCGAGGAGCTTGGCGCGGACGGCGGCGTCGTTGAGGGGGCGGCTGATCTCGGCCAGGAACTGGATGTGCGGACCGGTGCGGCTGTCGGGGGACACGGTCATGACGAAGATGTTGGAAGGCTGGCCGTCGAGCGCGCCGAAATCGACGCCGCCGCGCTTGATGCCGAGGGCGGCGACGAGGCAATCGACGCTGTCAGTCTTGCCGTGGGGGATGGCGATGCCGTTCTGCATGCCGGTGCTCATGCGCTTTTCGCGCTCGAGGACGGCCTTGAGGACGGCCTCGCGGTCCCGGATGTGGCCCGACGCCACGAGCAGGTCCACCATCTCGGCGAGAATGGCGTCCTTGCTGTCGCCCTTCAGGTCGAGCGAAATGGTTTCGGCGGTCAGCGGTTTCTTCAAATTCATGTGCGGTCTCCAGCCCTCAAAAAAACTCGCGCCATTCTGTTCCCTTTGGCGGGCATTTCAAGCCTAAATCCGCCGGATTTTCGGGGGCGCGGAAAGTTTTTACGTTCCACGTAAAACGGCGCGAAAGTTTTTACGTTCCACGTAAAATTCCGGCCCTTTTTTACGTACGACGTAAAACCGGCGGCGGGCTACTTCTTGAGGGTGATGCGGATTTTGCCGGGGGCGGGTTTGTCGTCGCCGGCGGGGTCGGTCTTGGCTTGCGAAGAGACCTTGATGGTCGGCGACGAGATCTTGATGGCGGGGCGGCCGGCGGGCTTGGGCGCGGGCTTCTCTTCGGCGGCGGGCTTGTTTTCGGCCGCGGCCGGTTCGATGTCGTCGACGATTTCCTTGAGGATGGTGGTGTAGCCCTTGCCGTCGTTCATGGCGCCCTGCACGGCGGCGAGGCCCTTGGCGGAGTCTTCCTTTTCGGTGGCGGATTCGAGGACGAAGACGGTGGAGCCGACCTGGATGCGGTCGCCGGGCTTGAGCTTGGCGGTGTCTTCGACGCGCTGGCCGTTGACGAACACGCCGTTGCGGCTCTTGAGGTCCTTGAGGTAGAACTCGCCGTCGGACAGGCGGATGCCGCAGTGCACGCGCGAGACCTTGTCGTCGAGCAGCGGGATGTCGGCCTCGCGGGAACGGCCGATGGACAGGGGGTCGCCGGTCAGTTCGATGTCCTTGGAAATGCCCAGCTTGTTGACGTAGCGCAGATGCATGGCGGTTCCTTTCGTTAGACGAGGCCTTTTTGCACGAGGGCGGCGAAGTAATCGATGGTCCGGCGCAGGCCGTCTTCGAGCGGCATTTTCGGTTCCCAGCCGAGGATCCGGCGCGCCTTGTCGATGTTGGGCTGGCGGACCTTGGGGTCGTCCACGGGCAGGGGCTTGTGGACGATGGGGGATTGCGAACCGGTGAGTTCCTTGATCTTGAGCGCGAAGTCCAGGACGGTCAGTTCGCGCGGGTTGCCGACGTTCACCGGGTCGGAATGGTCGCTCATCATCAGGCGGAAGATGCCGTCGACGAGGTCGGAGACGTAGCAGAACGAGCGGGTCTGGGAGCCGTCGCCGAAGACGGTCATGGGCTCGCCCTTGAGGGCCTGGCAGCAGAAGGCGGGGACGATGCGGCCGTCCTTGGGGCGCATGCGCGGGCCGTAGGTGTTGAAGATGCGGACGATGCGGGTTTCGACCTTGTGGTAGCGGTGGTAGGCCATGACGATGGCTTCGGCGAAGCGCTTGGCCTCGTCGTAGACCCCGCGCGGGCCGATGGGGTTGACGTTGCCCCAGTAGGTCTCCACCTGCGGATGGACGAGGGGGTCGCCGTAGACTTCGGAGGTGGAGGCCAGCAGCAGCCGCGCGCCCTTGGCCTTCGCCAGGCCCAGCGCGTTGTGCGTGCCGAGCGCGCCGACCTTCAGGGTCTGGATCGGCAGCTCGAGATAGTCGATGGGGCTCGCCGGAGACGCGAAGTGGAAAATATAGTCCAAGTCCCCGGACCAGTCGACGTGGGTGGTGACGTTGTGGTGGATGAACTCGAAATCGGTGCGCGACCGCAGGTGGGCGATGTTGTCGAGGTTGCCGGTGATCAGGTTGTCCATGGCCACGACGCGGTGGCCTTCGGCGAGCAGGCGGTCGCAGAGGTGGGAGCCGAGGAAGCCGGCGCCGCCGGTGACCAAGGTGACGGGAGGACGGGAAGTGGAATTCATGGCCGCACAGGATGCCACGTCACTCGGGTTTGAGCAAGGCGGGATGCAACCGGCTGGCGAAGTCCGCGATGGTTTGCAGGTGGGCGTCGGAGCGCGGCAAGCGTTGACCGGAGAGCGCGATGTAGGCCCAGCGGTGGGAAACGCCGTGGAACACCCGGTCGTAGCCCATCCAGAGCATGCGCTCGACGTGGGAGGCCGTTTCGCGCCCCTTGCCGACGAACCAATAGGCGTAATAGGAAAGGTACTGGGCGGGGGCGCCGTCGGGCGAATCGACGGTCTTGGCCATGTCCATCACCATGACCTCCAACGGCTCGGCGCGGCCTTCGAGCGGGATGCGGATGATGCGCTCGTCGGCGATTTCATGCCCGGCCGCCGTCATGCAGACCTGCGGGCGGTGGATGCTGGAGCGGTCGTCGCCGCTGAGCACGATGGTGGCGTGCAGCGGATCGCGGCCGCCGGGACGAAGATAGTACTTGCGGGCCATGCCGGTGTCGGCCGGCAGCAGGGAGCGCTCCGCCCAGTTCATGTTGCCCAGGGGCGCGCCGCATTTCGGGCAGGCGGTGGCGCCGGCCAGCTGCGCCTCGGTGAACTGGCCGCCGCAGGAGCGGTCGGGGCAGAACAGCAGGCCGATGCCGGACCAGTCGCCCACTTGCGCGGGCAATTCCAGCACGATGCCGGCCTCGTCGGTGTTCGCGACGCCGGTCTTGAAGACGTTGGCCCAGGCGGCCACCGCCAGGGCGGCGACTACGAAGAGGCGCGGCCCGAAATAAGATGCGCGAGTTGGGTCCATGCGGTGCGGTAGTCCAGGTTCAGGAGGCGATCGAGCGCCAGCATCAACGCGATGCCGATCAGGAAAATCGGATAGCCCGAATAGTCGTGCCACAGGCCCATCGCCGTTTCCTGCCCGAAAAAGGCGGCGGCGACGACCACGAGGATGATGCGGCAGACGTTGGCCACGATGGCCACCGGCACGCTGCACAGGAAGAGGATCCACTTCTTGGCCAGCGTCTTCTGGCTGTACCAGGCATAGAACCCCATCAGCGCCGTCATCGCCAGCAGCGAGCGCAGGCCGCTGCACTCCGGGGCGACGTTGAACGCGAACGAATTGTCCGCCGCCGAAAACAGCCCCGCGCCCACCCGGGTCACGTGCAGCCCGAAGCCGTTGAGAAGCCCCGCGGAGACCACCGTGGCGAACATCCGCAGCGGCGCCGTCATGCCGTCGATGAAATTCAGCGGAATCGCCAGAAACAGATAGCCGCAGGGAAACAGCAGCCAGCGGGCAAGGCCAAAGCCGTATATAAGGAATAGGAGACCCCAGACGAGGAGGATGAATCCGCCGGCCGAAATCCGCGGCTGCTGGGCCAGCACGCCCGCCCAGTGCAGGAACAGGGCTCCCGCCACCACGACGGCGCCGCGCCCATCCGTGCGCCGGGGAGCCGCGGCGATCTCCCGCCGCCGCATCCAGACCGCCGCCAGGCTCGCCAGCGGCAGGAACATGCCGTAAGCGTAATCGCCGACCCAGCGGGTGCGCAGCCACAGGAACAAGGAATGCCGGCTGGTCGCGATTTCCTGGCTGTTGCCGTGCAGGTGGAACAGGAAAAACAATCCGCCCGCCACGATCGCCCAGAAGGCGAGGTCGAGCTGCGCGGCCCGCGACAGCCCCGACCAGCGGAACCCGCTGCGCCAATTCTGCCATTTTTCCAGGACGGATTGCATGAAGTGAACCCGGAAGATAGCCCAGACCGGGCGCGGATGCAAAGCGCAAAGTCCGGATTGAACCGGGCGGCGCGATGGCCTACCCTCCCTCCAAGTCCGAAAGCGAGGAAACGATGACGAAAAAAGGGTGGATCGCGATGGCGGCGCTGGGCGCCGGGTGCGCGGCGGCGGCCTGGGCCGCCCCGGTGCGGGAAACGCTGGACACGGCCAGCGATTGGGTCCACGACGTGGCCTACGAATACGAAGAAGGCGCAACGGAAGGCACGCTGACCGTGCGGCTGGGGAAAGATCCCGTCCCCGTCCGCTACTTCGAAGTGCCGCGCGACGTCTGGGCCGAATTCCAGGCCGCGGAATCCAAAGGCTCCTTCTACGGCAAAAACGTCCGCCAGCGCTACGAACGGCAATACGGCAAGTCGCGCCAGGAAGTCTTCGATTCGCCGATTCCCGTCCAGACCCAGGTCAACGCCCTCTGCGCCTTCAACGAGGAATGCGAAGCCGTCATCTTGCAGGCCATCGAGAAAAGCCGGGAAAGCATCTGGGTGGCGGCCTATGCCTTCACGCGCTCGCGCATCGGTGCGGCGCTGATCGCGGCGCACCGGCGCGGCGTGCGGGTGGAAGTGAAGATGGACGCCAACCAGGCCGAATTCCCCGGCGCGCAGAAGCTGATCGCCTGGCTGCGGCAGGAAGGCATTCCCGTGACCCTCATCCATACCGCCGGCGAATATTCGGCCATGCACAACAAATTCATGGTTTACGACATGCGCTGGGTCGTCGCCGGCAGCTACAACTTCACCACCGTCGCCCAGGTGTCGAATTGGGAAAATCTGGTCTGGCTGGATTCGCCCGACGTGGCCGAGCAATACAAGCAGGCCTGGGACGCGATCGCCTCCGACGAAGTGGCCGAACCGAAAGCCGCGGCCGCCGCGGAGGAATGAGCCGGCGAGCGAGCCGTTGACGCCGCGGCGGGCGCGGGCGTAGGATGAACGCACGATCGGCTGCGGCCGATCCGGGAACGGAACGGAGCATGAGTTTGACGAGCATGACGGGCCGCGGCGTCGCCGCGGCCGCCGGGCGCCTCGCGCGCGTCGAGGTGGAACTGAGCAGCGTGAACCGCAAGCAGCTCGACGTCGACGTCGGCCTGCCCCGGTGCCTGGCCTCGTTCGCGGCGCCCGTGCAGCAGCGGGTGCAAAGCCGCCTGGCGCGCGGCCGCGTCACCGGGGAAATCCGCGCGACGTGGACCGAAGCCGCGCAGGCTTCCGGCGTCCGGGTGGATCTGGGCCTGGCCCGCGCCGCCGTCGAGGCCCTGCGCGCCGCGGCGAAGAAGCTGGATTTGCCCGACGACCTGCAAGCCTCGGATCTGTTGGCGCTGCCCGGTCTCGTGACGCTCGAACGGAGCGCGCGCGATCTGGAAACCCTCTGGCCGCTCGTCCGGCAGGCGCTGGACGCCGCGCTGGCCAAGCTGCAGGCCATGCGGAAAAAGGAAGGCGCCGCCCTCGGTCGCGACCTGCGCGCGCGCCTGGCGACGCTGCGGAAACTCGCGCGCGAAATCGCCGCCCGCGCCCCGGGCGTCGCCGCCACCTACCGCGCGAATCTCCTCGCGCGGATCGCCGCCGCCCTGCCGGGCAGCGACCTCGCCGCCGACGAACGGCTGCTGAAGGAAGTGGCGCTCTTCGCCGACAAGGCCGACGTCGCCGAGGAACTCGTCCGGCTCGACAGCCATTTCCGGCAGGCGGAAGACCTGCTGAAACAAGGCGGCGTGGTCGGCCGCGCGCTGGATTTCCTCGTGCAGGAAATGGGCCGCGAAATCAACACGGTCGGTTCCAAGGCCAACGATGCCGAAATCGCCCGGCGCGTGGTCGCCGCCAAGGCGGAACTGGAACGGTTCCGCGAACAGGTGCAGAACGTCGAATAGGAAAGGAAGGACCCATGAACGGAATCAAGCCCTGCTGGAACAACCTCATCTTCGTGGTCTCCGCGCCCTCCGGCGCCGGCAAGACGACGCTGTGCGACAAGCTGCAGAAGGAATTCAAGGACATCCACTACGCCATCACCGCCACCACGCGCGCGCCGCGCGGCGACGAAGTGGACGGCAAAAGCTACTATTTCATGACGATGCCCGATTTCGAAAAGAAGCTGGCCGAGGGCGGTTTCATCGAAAGCGCCGTCGTCCACGGCAACCGCTACGGCTCGCCCAAGGGGCCCGTCGTCGCCGCGCTGGAGGACGGCTGCGACGTGCTGATGAACCTCGACGTGCAGGGCGCCGCCGCCGTGCGCCAGTTCATCGCGTCCGCGCCGGCCGGCGACCCGCTCAAGCGCACGCTGGTGGACATCTTCGTGGTGCCGCCCTCCGCGGAAATCCTGCGCAACCGCCTCGTCGCGCGCGGCACCGACGCCCTCGAAGTCATCGAGAAGCGCATGCAGCAGGCCCGCGAGGAAATCGCCCACTGGAAAGAATACAAGTACACGGTCGTCAACGACGACCTCGCCGAGGCCTACGACAACATGCGCGCGATCATCCTGGCCGAACGCCACCGCAACGTGAACCGGCGGGAGGAATACCATGCCTGAGCCCGCGCCGAAGATCGTGCTGGGCGTCACCGGCTCCATCGCCGCCTACAAGGCCGCGGAGCTGGCGCGGGGGATGCAGAAACGGAACTGGGACGTGTGGGTCGTCATGACCGCCTGCGCCGCGCAGTACGTCGGCCCGCTGACCTTCCGCGCGCTCACGGACCATCCCGTGCCGTGCGGTTTCTTCGCGGAGCGCGAGCCCGAAACCTATTCGCATCTGGACCTGTCCGCCGGCGCGGCCGCCATGGTCGTCGCCCCGTGCTCGGCCCAGACCCTCGCGCGCCTCGCGCACGGCTTCGCCGACGACGTGCTCAGCTGCACCGCGCTGGCGCTGGCGGCCCCGCTGCTCGTCGCGCCCGCCATGAATACCCGCATGTGGAACCATCCCGCCGTGCAGGAAAACCTCGCGACGCTGAAACGCCGCGGCGCGCTCGTCGTCGCGCCCGGCTCGGGCGAGCTCGCCTGCGGCGACGTCGGCGCGGGCCGGCTGGCCGAACTCGGCGAGATCCTCCAGGCCGTCGCGCAGGCCATCGGGGAGTCCTAGGCGCTTGAACGTCCTGGTGACAGCGGGGCCGACGCGGGAAGCCATCGATCCCGTGCGCTTCGTCAGCAACCGCTCCAGCGGCAAGATGGGCTACGCCGTCGCCGCGGCGGCGCGGGCGCGCGGACACGCCGTCTGCCTCGTCTCCGGTCCCGTCGCGCTGCCGCCGCCGCGCGGCGTCGAGATCGTGCGCGTCGTGACCGCGGAAGACATGCTCGCCGCCGTCAGGCGCCGCGTGCGCGGTTGCGATCTCCTCGTCATGGCCGCCGCCGTCGCCGACTGGCGTCCGAAACGTCCCGCGCGCCGCAAACTGAAAAAAAGCGCGGGCCCGCCGCGCATCGCGTGGGAACCCACGCCGGATATCCTGAAAACGCTCGCGCCGCTGAAAAAGAAAACGCAGACGTTCTGCGGCTTCGCGGCGGAGACGCACGGCCTCGCGCGCGAAGCGCGCCGCAAGCTGGGCGAAAAAAATCTCGACGCCGTCGCCGCCAACGACGTCGCGAAAACCGACCAAGGGTTCGAGGCGGACCGCAACGCGCTGACGGTGTTTTTCGCCGACGGCCGCACGCGGCGCATCGGCCTCGCGACGAAAACGCGCTGCGCGGCGACGCTCGTGCGCGCGCTGGAAGAAATTTGCGCCGCGAAAAAAAAGTGAAAAATTTTCCTGAAAACAGTTGACGCTGTTAATAACTTCCCATTACTGTGTTGTCCAACGAGATGAAGATGACGAAAAAAATTTTGTCTGGCCTTCCGGAAACCGGGTTCGTCCCGGAAAGTTCCGTCGTCTCGCACAGCCATTTAAGCGAAACCGAAACACAGGACAATGTTTCCATGATCCACTTCAAGAATACCCTGACCGCCTGTGAGCGTCAGGTTGGAAGGGGGGGAAATACACAATGGCAGTGAAGAAGGCTAAGGCCGCGAAGAAGCCCGCGAAGAAGGCGGTCAAGAAGGTCGCGAAGAAGCCCGCCAAGAAGGCGGCGAAGAAGGCGAAGAAGTAAATTCTTCCCAGTGCCGGACCGTGCAACGCGGTTCGGTGAATGAACGGCGGTGATTTCCGAATCCGGATTCACCGTCGTTTTTTTGTTTTCGCCGCGCGCTTGAAAATCGCCGCGGGCCGGAGTAGGTTCCGCGCACCTTTCGAAGGAGAAACGCCATGCAGGAAAAAGTCGCCCAGTTCATCGAAGAAATCCGCCCCCTGATCCAGGGCCACGGCGGCGACGTCGAATTCGTCTCCATGGAGGGCAATACCGTGAACCTGCGCCTGCACGGCGCTTGCCATGCCTGCCCCCACGCGATGATGACGCTCAAGAACGGCATCGAAGCCGAAATGCGCGAGCGCCTCGGCCCCGACTTGACCGTCGAGCGCGTCATGGACGCCTGAGCCCGGCGCCGCCGGCGCGAACAAGGCCGCCCTTTTCGGGCGGCCATTTTCGTGCGTCGGCTCGCCGGCCCGCCTCGCCCTACCTGCGATCCATTCGAACGATCCCGGTAGGGCGAACCCTCCGGGTGAGCCGAATCGGTTCAGCCCGGCGTCGCCGGCGGATCCGGATACTTGCCGTTCACCGCGTCGCGCACGATCTGCTTGGTGTCGTCCGGAAAGTCGGAGCGCAGCAGCCAGGTGATGAAGTTGGGATCGTGCGCGACCGCGTCGCGCAACGCCTGGCCCTGGAACTTGCCGAAGTTGAAGACGATCTCGCCGCGGTTCCACTTGAGCCGGCCGGCGCGGTCCACCCAGGCCGGATCGCGCGGATCGCAGTAGTCGTTGAGACCGTCGAGATCGGTCGGCAGATCCGGATACATTTGGAACTGGCCCGCCAGCACGCGGATGGTGGCCAGCACGTCGCCGAGGGCGTCGTGCGAATTTTCGTGGGCCGCGCCGCAGTAGTAGCGCAGCGCGGCGGACAGGTCGCGCGGTTCCTTGCGGAAGAAAATCCGCTGCGCATCGAGGATCCGCCGGCCCTCGAGCGAAAACGGCCGCTGCGCGCGCGCGAATTCCTCCGTCAGCATCTGGATGTCGTAGCCGAGCACGTTGTAGCCCGCCAGATCCGCGCCGGCGAAATGGTCCGCGATCGTTTCGGCCATCTCGGCGAAGGTCGGCGCGTCCTTCACGTCGGCGTCGGAAATGCCGTGGATGCGCGTCGCGTCTTCGGGAATGGGGATGCCGGGATTCAGCAGATAGCTGACCTGCTCCGTCGTGCCGATGGGCTCGTAGCGCACCAGCGCGATCGCCACGATGCGGTCCGCGCGCTTGTTGAGGCCGGTCGCTTCCAGATCGAAGACGACGAGCGGGCGGTCGAGACGCAGGCGCGCCGGCAAGGCGGGGATGGGGTGGTCGCTCATGGTCCGAGGATGGCGCAACGCGGCACGGAGGAAAAGCACAATCGGCCCGCCGCCCGCCGCCCCAAACGGTTGGCAAAATAGTTTTGGATTTGTCTTGCCGGGGCTTGGGCGGCTCGCGTAGTTTTCGCGGCATACCTTCCGCATAGTCAAGGGTCGCCGATTTGCGGGGGGCAGGGTTAACCGGCGGCCCATGGTTCCATGGAGTTGATAGTTACGTGAAAATATATGTCGGCAATCTCTCGTTTCGGGCCACGGACGACGATCTGCGTGCGGCCTTCGAGCCGTACGGCGAAGTGGTCTCCGCGCGGGTGATCAAAGACAAGGAAACCGGCCGCTCCCGCGGTTTCGGTTTCGTGGAAATGCCCAATCAGGAACAAGGCAACGACGCGATCGCGAAGGTGAACAACACCGAAATCGTCGACCGCGCGGTGCGCGTGAACGAGGCGCAGGAACGCCCCCCTCGCCGCTAAGTCCGGATTCGAACAAACCCCGGCGGGTTTTCCCCCGCCGGGGTTTTTCTTTGCCCCGGATGCGGGGAATCGCGGCTCATGTTTCATTGGACGGATTCGTCGGCTCCGTCCGATTCTTTCAAGATCGGGCCGCGATTTGCCGCCGCGCCGGCAGCGCGCGCAGGAGCGCAGGCCAGATTTCGGGGGCCAGCTCCTCGGCGCGCGCGGTAGGGGCGATCCCGGCCTGCGCCAGCGCCGGCAGCGGATCAGCCACGAGGTCCCGGAGGGAACGCGCCATGGTCTTGCGCCGGCGCGAGAACGCGTGGCGCAACAGGTCGCGCAGCGCCCGTTCGTCGGCGGGCCCGCCCAGCGGTTCGGGGCGCCGCACGAGCTTGGAAATGGACGATTGCACTTCCGGCGGCGGCCAGAAGCAGGACGGGGAAACGTGCTTGATCGTGGCGATCTCGTAGTGCCGCTGCAGCAGGATGGAGAGCAGCCCGTAGTCGTCGCTGCCCGGCGCCGCCTCGAGTCGGTCGGCCACTTCGCGCTGGATGGTCACGACCAGGACCGCGGGCGGATGGGGGATCGCGGTCAGTTCGACCATCAGCCGCGCGGCGATGGCGTAGGGCAGGTTGGCGACGAGCTTCCCGCCGGGCCGCGGAAACAGCGCCGGCAGGTCGCAGTCCAGCACGTCGGAGTGGATCAACGTCAGCCGGGGCTCGTCCGCGAAGCGTTCGCGGAGATAGGGCGCGAGGCGGTTGTCCTTTTCGACGGCGGTCACGGCCGCGGCGCGCTCGAGCAGGGCCGCGGTCAGGACGCCGAGGCCCGGGCCGACCTCGACCACGGCGTCGGTCGGCTGCAGGTCGGCCGCGGCCAGCAGGATGTTCAGGACGTTGCGGTCGATCAGGAAATTCTGGCCCAGGATGCGCGACGGATGGAAGTCGAGCTGCGCCAGCAGGGCTCGCACTTCCGAGGGGCGCGTCAGATTGGGATGGTCGGCCATGTTTTCGGGATTCCGTCCGGGGCGGGGAACCGGTATCTTTCCGGAAGGTAGGAGCTGCCATGAGAGAAGCCGAGAAAAAAATACGGGACCGGCCGGCGCTGGCGCAGGAATGCGCGCGGCTGCGGGCGGCGGGGAA
>RZYG01000067.1 GCA_009930415.1 Spartobacteria bacterium
GGCCTCGTGAAGCCGGAACCCGGCGAAAGCGTGCCGGACCTCGGCCGCCGCGCGTTCACCTTCGCCCGCATGAATTTCTACGACGTCGTGCTCTACGACACCGGCGGCCGCTTCCAGATCGACGACGAACTGGTCGGCGAGCTCAAGGCGCTGCGGGAAGCCGTCGAGCCGCAAAACGTCGTCCTGGTGCTCGACGCCGCCATCGGACAGGAGTCGGTGAACGTCGCCAAGACCTTCCACGACGCCGTCGGCCTGACGGGTCTGATCCTCACCAAGCTCGACGGCGACGCCCGCGGCGGCGCCGCGCTCTCGGTCGTCTCCGTCGTCGGCTGCCCGATCCTGCGGGTCGGCGTCGGCGAGCGTCCGGAAGACCTCGAGCCGTTCCATCCCGACCGCATGGCGTCGCGCATTCTCGGCATGGGCGACGTCGTCAGCCTCGTGGAAAAGGTCCAGGAAACGCTGGACGTCGGCGAGGCCGAGCGGATGCAGGAAAAGCTCAAGCGCAAGCAGGGGCTCAACCTCGAGGATTTCCTCGCGCAGATGCGCCAGATGAAGAAGATCGGCTCGCTGGGCAAGATCCTGGAAATGCTGCCGGGCGCCGGGGCCCTGGGCGCCGACGTGCGCAACCGCATCGAGAACGATTCCGGCGGCCAGATGAAGAAATCCGAGGCCATCGTCCTGAGCATGACGCCGCGGGAGCGGCGGCATCCCGACTTGCTCGACGCCAGCCGGCGGCGGCGCATCGCGCGCGGGGCGGGGGTGCAGGTCAGCGACGTCAACGAGTTGCTGCGCGGGTTCCGCCAGGCCCAACAGATGGCCAAGCAGATGAAGCAGATGCAAAAAAGGTTGCCTCGGGGGGGGCTTTTCCGGTAGAACCCACGCCGATTTGACGAAACCCCGGGTACTCAACATGGTTTGGCCGCGCCCGGGAGCGGCAACACCTCAAAACAACACAGGATACAACATGGTCAAGATTCGTCTCCGCAGAATGGGCGCCAACAAGAAACCCTTTTTCCGCATCGTCGCCACGGACATCCGCAGCGCGAACGCCGGCAACTTCCTCGAAGAACTCGGCTGGTACCAGCCCGGCAAGAAGGCCGGCGAAAACTATCAGCTCGACCTCGCCAAGGCCGAAGCCTGGATCGCCAAGGGCGCCCAGCCCAGCGAAACCGTCGCCGCGCTGCTCAAGAAGAGCCGCAAGGCCGCCCAGTAGCCGTTCCTCGCGCGGCTTCTTCCCCCTCCATTTCTCCCGCTCCCCCTTCCCGAGGATTTTCCATGAAAGAACTGATTGAATACGTCGTCAAGGCCCTGGTCGACCATCCCGACGATCTCCGCATCGCGGAAATCGAAGGCGAACGCACCATCGTGTACGAACTGCGCTGCCACCCCGAAGACGTCGGCAAAGTGATCGGCAAGAGCGGCAAGACCGTCGGCGCGATCCGCACGCTGCTCAGCACGGTCGCCGCGCGCCAGAACAAGCGCGCCATGCTCGAAGTCGTCGAATAGGACGCTCCGGTCCCATGGCGGCCGCTCCGCTGCAGATCGACGTCGTCACCATTTTCCCCCGGATGCTCGACGGCATTCTGGGGGAAAGCATTTTGAAGCGGGCGCAGGAGGCCGGCCTCGTCCACGTCCGCTGCGTCAACCTGCGCGACTTCGCCACGGGCGCGCATCTCACCACCGACGACCGGCCCTACGGCGGCGGCCCCGGCATGGTGATGAAGCCGGAACCCGTCTTCAAGGCCGTGGACGCCCTGCGCCGGCCCGAAAGCAAGGTGATCCTGATGACGCCGCAGGGCGAACCCTTCAAGCAGGCCACCGCGCTGGCCCTGTCGAAGGAAGCCCATCTCATCATCCTGTGCGGCCACTACGAAGGCGTGGACGAACGCATCCGCGAAGCCCTCGCGGACCTGGAAATTTCCATCGGCGACTACGTGCTGACCAACGGCGTGATTTCCGCGGCGATCGTCGTGGACGCCGTCGTGCGCCTCCTGCCTGGCGCGCTGGGCGGGGAGGGCGCGGCCGACGACGAATCCTTCACCACGGGCCTGCTCGAATATCCCCACTACACCCGACCGCCCGTCTACCGCGGCATGGCCATCCCCGAAATCCTCACCAGCGGCAACCACGCGGAAATCGCCAGATGGCGCCGCGCGCAATCCCTCGCCCGCACGCAAGCTCGCCGGCCTGACCTGCCCCTGCCCCCGCCGCCGCCGGAAACGAAAAAGCGGCGCTAGCCCCGGCCGCGATTCCCGCCGCCCACCGTTGACGTGCCGTGGCGGATCTATATAGTTAAGCCATGAATTCTACATATTCCATCACCCAGGCCCAAGCGAAGTTTCCGGGGCTGGTGCGCGAGGCGCAGGCGGCCCCCGTCCTGATCACCCGCCACGACGAGACGGTGGCCTACGTCGTGTCCAAGCAGCGCATGGACGCCATCGCCGAAACCTTGGACCTGCTGGCCAATCCCGCCGCCCTGAAAGCCCTCCGCGCCGCCCGCAAGGGGCGGACGCGCTACGTCGCGCTCGATGAAATCGCCGCGGATTGAGGTGTCGCCCCAGGTGGCGGGCTTCTTGCGCACGCTCGCGCCCGAGCCGCGGCGGGAGCTGCGGGCCGCCCTCCGGGCCTTGGCGGAGGGCCACGGCAACGTGCTCGAACTGGAACACCCGCTGGACGGGTTCTGTCGGCTGCGCGTGGGCCGCTACCGGATCGTTTTCCATTACGCCGAAAACGGCCGGGTCATCCGGTGCGATTTCGCCGAACGCCGCAAACTGGTCTATGAATTGTTCGCGGATCTGATCCGGGGGGAATAGCGGATGATTCGGCGGGCGGGGTAGGGCGACTTGGCCCAAGTCGCCGGAATCGAAGACGCGGCGGGTTGGGCCAACCCGCCCTACCAACGATTCCACCATTGGGCGTTGATTTTCGCTATCGCTCAACCGAGCTTCTTCGAGAGCAACGCGTCCAGCGACCATTGGCCCGCGCCCTTGAGCAGGAAGAGCAGGGCGGGGAAGAAATACAGCCAGGCCATTTCCTGTTCGCCGAATCCTTGGCCGCCATGGACCTTCAGCGCGGCGCCGGCCATCGTGGCGGCGATCAGGAACGCCGCCGGGCGGGTCAGCAGGCCGACCGCCAGCAGGATCGCGCCGAAGCTTTCGGCGAACGCGGCCAGGAAGCCCAGCACGGTCGGGGCGGGGAAGCCCATCTTGCCAACGCCCTCGATGAAGCCGCCGAGGCCTCCGAACATCTTGCCCCAGCCGTGGGTCAGCAGCGCCGCGCCGATGAAGACGCGGAGGATCGGCAGGCCGACGTTGACGTCGGCATCGGTTCCGAAGGCGATTTTTTTCCAGTTCATGGGTCTTCTCCTTGGTTGGGGTTCAGCGCCAGCCGCAGGCAGCCGGCGAAATTGGCGAACGAATAGTTGCGGACGCCGCACATGAGGTGGTGCAGACGCACGCCGAGACGGCCGCGGATCCACAGGCCGCCGAACAGGCGCCCGATGCTCGTGTCGTGGAACGGCACGACCCAGCCCAGATCCACGGGCCGGAACGGACGGGTCGGCCGGCCGCGCCGGCGCTGCAAGAGATTCTGCCCGGCGCGCCGCCCGCCGTAGTAGGCGAAATTCACGGCCTTGCGCAACGGCTGCCCGTTGCGCTCGATGGCCACGGCGTCGCCCGCGGCGAACGCGTTGGGATAATTCGGCAGGGACAGGTCCGGCGCGACCTTCAAGCGTCCGTCGCGGACTTGCTCGATGCGGCCTTTGATCTCCGGCACGGCGAGTTTCGAGCCCGCCGCCCAGCAGAAGAATACGTCGGCGTAGGTTGTTCCGCCGGCGACGGCGTCGCGGCCGTCGAACGACTCGACGGCGGTGCCCAGCCGGACGTCCGCGCCGTGCGCGACCAGGAAATCCAGCACGTAGCGCCGCTGTTTCTCCGGCAGCGACGGCAGCAGGATCGGCGTTGGATCGACGATGGTGACGCCGCACGGTTTGCCGGCGGCCCGGGCGCGGAAATAGAGGCTCATCGCCAATTCCAGGCCCGTGTAGCCGGTGCCGGCCACGAGCAGGTGCGGCCGTTCGGTCCGTCCCAGATACGCCTCGAATTCGCGCCGGATGCGCCGGGCATCGCCCAAGGTTCCCAGCGCGTGCATGCGCTCGCGCGGGAATGGCGAATCGTAGAAGTTGGGAACGGAACCGGGGGCGATCAGCAATTGCTCGTAGGCGATGGTCTGCCCGCCGGCTTGTACCGTGCCGGCCTCCAGATCGATCGAAGAAACGGCCGCTTGCAGATGCTCGACGTTCGCCGGCAAGATCTCGCCGAACGGCCGCTGGACGATCCGTTCCGGCACCCAACCGCCGGCCAGATCGGGCAGGGCGGGGAGCATCGTCGGCCCCGGGTTCGGATCGATCAACAGGATCCGCTCCCCGCTGCGGCGCAGGACGGAACAGGCTTGCAGGCCTGCAAATCCGCCGCCGACGATGATAACTTTTGCCTTCATTGGCCAGCAATTTACTGTAGAACGAAGAAAATGCAACCGCGGGCAGACATTGCGTGAACCAGGAAGGACGTCGTGATGCGGTGGCCACCAAAACGACGGGTTGGGCCAACCCGCCCTACCGGGGACGATCGGATGGCAACGAGGTCGGGCGACTTGGCCCAAGTCGCCGGGAATGTCCACTTATGGGCTATGGCGGCGCGGCGGGCGGATGCGGGGGAACCAGCGCAAGGCGTGGCGCAACTGTTCGGCTTCGGCGACGGCTTGGTCCTGCAGGTCGGCGTAGAGCGCCTGGTAGCGATCCAGGACGCGGCGGACGTCGTCGCCGACTTCCTTGTGGGAAAACAGCCCGCGCGACTTGGGTTCGAAATCGAGCTGCGGCTGCAAGGCCCGATGCGAGAACTCCGGCCCCAGATCGCAGTTCGTCAGCAGCAGGCGCCGTTCGGGATGGCGCACGCGGGCGCCTTCGTCGAGATACCACGTTGCCGACCCGTTGCAGTCGAAGTGCAGCAGTTGCAGCAGGTGCTTCTCGGTCTTCCACAGCTCGACGAGGCTCTTTTCGGGAATGCCGAGCAGTTCCAGATGGACGATCTTGCGCAGCAGGGCGAAATAGGCCGGGGCATAGGCCGCGCCTTCCAGCACGGGCAATTCGAACCGCTTCTGGAGGCTGACCAAATACACGGCGGGGCGGTTCAGCGCCTTCGCCATGTCGCCCAACGTCATTTTCGCGGCCATGACGTCGGATCCTCCCATTTTTCGTTCAGGCGCGCAAACTCGTCTTCGAAGGCCGTGGTCAGGACGCCGGTGCCGCGCGCGGCTTCGATTTCCGCGCGCGTCCAGAACCGCACCTCGTCGATCTCGCCGGGATCGGGCCGGAACGGCCCTTCGTGGACGGCGGCGAAAAAAGTGACCCACTCGGTCTCGATGGGCGAGCGCATCAGGAAGCGGTGCAGGAAGACCAGTGTGCCGGCTTCGACGCCGAGTTCCTCGCGCATTTCGCGGCGGGCGGCGGCGGCGGCTTCCTCGCCGGGCAGCAGATGCCCGCCGACGGAGGTGTCCCACAGGCCGGGCGCGATGTCCTTGGAGGCCGAGCGCCGTTGCAGCAGCAGGCGGCCCCGGGCGTCGCGCACGTGGACGCGCGCGACGGCGTGGATCAATTCCGGATGGCCGTGGCACTCGCCGCGCGTCGCCCGGCCGATCACGCGGTACTCCTGCGCATCGTACAATTCGAAGACTTCGCTGGGATCGCTCATGGTGTCCCATTCTAGCGCGGCGCCGACGGGAAAACAGCGCAAAACGCCGGCGGTCGCGGCGCTTGACCGCCGGGACCGGCTGCGGCAGTCTAGCGCGTCATGCAAACCGAGGAATCCCGTCCGGCCCATTCGGCGACGACAACAACCCGCCGCAAGGTTCATCCGCTGCTGGGCCTGTCGATCAGCCTGGGCATTTTGGCGCTGGGCCTGGAAGTCGTCTTTCGTGTCGCTCCGTGGGCCATCCCCGCCAAGTCGCTGATCCATTTCGAACCCGCTTTGCGTTCGCGGCTGGCGCAGGGGCGCTTTCCGACGCGGGCGGACACCGTGCTTCTCGACCGCGACGACGGCGGACAAGCCATCCGGCTCTTGAAGCCCTTTGCCGTCAAGCCCTACGCCGCCGACACGGCCGGCTCCGTCCGCGCCGTGGCCACCGACGAAATCGGATTCGGCAATCCGCCCGGACGCTACGATTCCCACGCCGTTTTCGACTTGGTGGCGATCGGCGATTCGTTCACGTGGCCTTGCGCGGTAGCGCCCGCCGACGCTTGGTCGATCCGGTTGGGCGAGGAACTGGTCCGGACGACCTACAATCTCGGCCTCGGCGGAACCGGGCCATACGAATATCTGCAGCTTCTCAAGCGATTCGGCCTGCCTAAATCGCCGCGCGCGGTGATCCTGAGCGTGTACGAAGGCAACGATCTGCTGAATCTGGCGGATCACGTGGCCTACCGATCCGGAACGAAGCACGACGACGCAAGCGACGCCGGGAAGACGTCGTTCCTGTGGCGCCGCAGCTACGGCTGGAACTTCCTCGCGGGTTCTGTCCTGTATCTTCGCGACAACGCCCGCAAAAACCGTCTCAAGGGCCGCGTGGACTATCGGTTCGCCGTCGGCGCCGTGCCGTTCAATTCCGGACAGGCCGGCCGCGACGAAATCGTCGTGGCGCGCCAGGCCGTCGCGGGCGAGGTCGCCTATGCCTTGTTCGACGAGCCTCTGCGAGAATTCAAGCGCCTGGCCGGCGAACGCGGTTTCGTTCCGGTCCTGGCCTACATGCCGGCCGCCGCCACCGCCTATGCTCCGGCGACGTTCCGCGATCCGGCCGTCGGCGAGGTTCTCGCGCGGTTCAGCGCCGCCCAGCGGGGGCACTTGCGCGAACTGGCCCGCGCGTTGGAGCTGCGGTTCGTCGATTTGACGCCCCTCCTGCAGGCGGTCGCCGCGCAGCAACCCGCCGCGGAGGACAACCTTCTGTATTTCCCCGGGAACATCCACCTGACTCCGCGCGGCCATGCCGAAGTGGCCCGCGTCCTGGCCGCCGCGCTGGCCGACGTGTTCCCCGCGGGAACTTGAGAAACGCGGAACCGGGGGTAGGGTGGGGCCATGGAAAATTCCTGGAAACCGGATGACTTGGCGCAGATGCGGAAAGCCTACGACCGCGGCGCGCTGGCGGAAAGCGATTTCGCGTCCGCGCCGCTGGCGCAGTTCGAGCGGTGGCTGCGGGAAGCGGCGGAAGCCGGCCTGGCCGAACCCAACGCGATGGTGCTGGCCACGGCGGACGCCGCGGGCCGGCCTTCCGCGCGGCTGGTCTTGCTGAAGGGCTTGGACGCGGCGGGCTTCCGGTTCTTCACGAACCACGGATCGCGCAAGGCGCAGGCGCTGGCGGAGAATCCGCAGACGTCGCTGCTGTTCCCATGGCACGACCTGCATCGGCAAGTCGAAGTGCGCGGCGCGGCGGAACGGATGTCGGCGGAAGAAAGCGCGGCATACTTCCGGTCGCGCCCGCGCGAATCGCAACTGGCCGCCTGGGCTTCGCGGCAATCGGCGCCGCTGGCCGGCCGCGCGGAACTCGAAAATCGTCTCGCGGAATTGCGCACGCGCTGGCCGGAAGGCGCGGAGATTCCCGCGCCGGATTTCTGGGGCGGCTACCTCGTGCGGGCCGCGTCGGTGGAATTCTGGCACGGCCGCGAGTCGCGCCTGCACGACCGCCTGCGCTACGAAGCGTTCCGGCCCGGTGCGCCGCTGGACGACCCCGCCGCGTGGCGGGTGCGCCGCTATGCGCCGTGAGGCCTGCCACCGCGCGGCCGCGACTTTTACGTGGAACGTAAAAACTTTCCGCGACTTTTACGTAGAACGTAAAAACTTCGGCGGGCTATTTGGGCGGCGGGGTGAATTTCCGGGCGGGGAGGACGGCGAAGAGGGCGAGGCCGGCGAGGAAGAGCCCGATGGAGGTGACCTGGGCGACGTCGAGCGCGAGCCAGGACTGGCGTTCGTCGCCGCGCAGATATTCGAGGGCGAAACGGACGGGGGGATAGAGCAGCAGATACAGCGCGAAGACGGCGCCGTCCTTCTTGCGGCGCGCATAGGCGTGGAGCAGCACGAACCAAATGACGATCAAGGCGACGGCTTCGATGAGCTGGACGGGGAACAGCGGGACGCCGGGGAAGAGCTTGCCGGGCTCGCAGACGGGGGGATAGGCGATGCCGCAGAGGGGATGGCCGGCCGGCCGGCCGTAGCAGCAGCCATTGAGGAAGCAGCCGACGCGTCCGAGCGCGTGGCCGATGGCCAGCGCGGGGATCGCGAAGTCGGCCATGTGCCAGACGGGCAGGCGGTGATGCCGGGCGAAAAGCACGAGCGCGAGGCAGGCGAGCAAAAAGCCGCCGTAGAAAATGAGTCCGCCTTGGTCGATGCGGACGATCTCGAGGGGCGCGGCGCGGTAGTAGGACCAGTTGGCGACGACGTAGGCCAGGCGCGAGCCGACGATGCCGCCGGCCATCAGCCAGAAGCCGAGGTCGGAGGCGAAACCCGGCGGGCGCTTTTCGCGCCGCGCCATCCAAACCCAGGTCAAAATGCCGGCCAGAAAACCCAGCGCGGCCAGAACGCCGTAGCTGTGGATTTGCTTGCCGAACACGCTGAAAAGGACGGGATGCATCGAGGCAGAACCGTAGCAGGCGCGCCGGGACAAATCCAGCGCGGAACTGGAAATTACTCGACCGGCGTGCTAGAATACACGGGTATGGAAAGAGCGGTCTCCATTTTGGTGGACGTCGGGCGGCATGCCTGGGCGGTGCTGGGCGAGATGGCGCCGTGGGTGCTGGGCGGCTTCGCGGTGGCGGGCGTGCTGTCGCTGTGGCTGAACGCGCGGGTGGTGCGGGAGCATTTCGGCGGGGGGCGCTTCGGGGCGATTCTGAAAGCGGTGGGGCTGGGCATTCCGCTGCCGGTGTGTTCGTGCGGCGTGATTCCGCTGGGGGCTTCGCTGCGCAAGCATGGCGCGGGCAAAGGGGCGACGGCCGCGTTCGTGACGAGCACTCCGCAGACGGGCGTGGACAGCATCGCGGTGACCTTCGGCATGATGGGCGGCCTGTTCGCGGTGTTCCGGCCGCTGGCCGCGCTGGTGTCGGGCGTGGCGTGCGGATTCGCGGTGGAAGCGCTCGACGGCGACGATCCCGCGGCCGCCGGGTTGCGGGAACCCGAAATCGAGCCCGAAACGCGGCCGGCCTGGGCGCGCATTCTTCACAACGGGTTCGTCGTGCTGCCGCGGTCGGTGGGCGGCGCGCTGCTGCTGGGCGCGCTGGTGTCGGCGGTGGTGATGACCCTGGTGCCGGCGAACGCCATCGCCGAGAGGATTTCGAGTCCGTTGCTCCAAATGGTGCTGACGCTGGCGGTGGGGATTCCGATGTACATCTGCTCGACGGCGGCGGTGCCGTTCGCGTTGGGGCTGCTGGCGGCGGGCTTGTCGCCGGGCGCGGCGATGGCGTTTCTCGTCGCCGGCCCCGGCGTAAGCGCCTCGACGGTGCTGGCCGTCTGGAAGTTGCTGGGCGGGCGCGCGACGGCGGTCTACGTGGTCGTGCTGGCGGCGTGCGCGATCGGCTTCGGCCTGGTGGTGCAGGAGCTCGTGCCGGCCGGCTGGACGCCGCCGGGCGCCCGGATCGCGGCCGCTCACGCGCATTGCGAAGCCGGCCTGCCGTGGACCGTGCATGCCCAGGCCGCCGCGCTGGTGGCCATCCTGGCCTGGGCCAAATGGGGGCCGCGCGGCCAGCGCTGAAAATCCCTCCGGGCGAAAAAGACGGCGCGATTTTGGGCTTTGAAGCGCGGGGGGGGGAGGCGTAGGATTCCCACCGAAAAGGGAGGCCCGACATGAACGGAATCAACGTGCGCAAGGCGATTGCGGCGGAAGCCAGCCGGATCGCGGATTTCAACCGCAAGATGGCTTTGGAAACCGAAGGCCTGGCGCTGAACGAAACGACGGTGATGGCCGGCGTGGTGGCGTTGATGGGACACCCCGAGCACGGGTTCTATCTCGTGGCGGAAATGGATGGCACGATGGTGGGCTGCATCAAGGTCGGCTATGAATGGACGGCCTGGCGCAACGGGACGTTCTGGTGGATCGGGAGCTGCTACGTGAGGCCGGAATACCGCGGGCGGGGCGTCTATGCCGCGCTCTACGAGACGCTGCAGCGAATGGCCGCGATCGAAGGCAACGTGCGCGGGTTCCGGCTCTATGCCCACAAGGACAACGCGCAGACCCACGACGTGTTCCGCGGGCTCGGGATGTCCAACAAGGATTTCGTCGTCTTCGAAGACATGCTCTGAGGCTACGCCGTCGCGGGGGTGTGCAGCCGGATGCCGTCGGGGATGCGCGCCGGGGTGGCGGTGGGATTGCGCAAATGGACGGCGCCTTCGATGCGCACGCCCGCGCCGAAGCGGATGTCGCCGTCGATGCGCAGCGATTCGCACTGGAGGAGCGACGGGGCCCCTTGGGCAAAACGGTCCTCGAAATCGGCGACGTTTTTGTAGTAGCGCGGATCGAGGCGGACGTCGGGGGGCGGGGCGAAGCGCAGCGGATGGAGGGCGACCTGATGCTCCGCGCCGAGGGTGTAGAGATCGGACCGGATGGCGAGCAGGTCGTTGGTGGTCTTGACGGGGGCGAAGCGGGACCGGGGCACGACGAGGGCGGCGGCGTTTTCGAAACAGGCGATGGCCGCGCCCATGGCGGCTTCGAGCTGGACGACGGCGGGGGAATCGGCGCGGACGGGGTCGACCGTCTTGCGGTTGACGATCAGCGGCAGTTCCGGCAGGCCGCCGCACCCGGCCAGCATGTCGCGCAGGGCCTCGAGATCGAGCCAGAGGTTGTTGGTGTTGAAGACCGCGTATTTCCGGACGTCCTGGAAATCGGCGGTTTCGTCGGCGGGGCACTGGGCGGATTCGCGCAGCAGCAGGCGGCCGGTGGCGCGGTCGCGGGCCAAATGCCCGCCTTTGCGGTCGCACTCGGTGCGCGCGGTCACTTCCATCAGGAACGGCAGGCGGCGGGCGGCGACGTGGGCGAGGATGCCCATGTGCAGCAGGGCGCCGAGATTGTCCGAATTGGAGACGAAGGCATAGCGGAAGCCCAGCTCCAGCAGCCGGTCCAGCAGGCCCGTGGTCTGGAGGGCGTGGTAGATGTCGGCATGGCCCGGCGGGCACCACTCGAGGGCGGGATTGTCCGGCCAGCGCACGGGGACACCGGTGGCGGCATCGAGCTTGGGTACGCGGTGCTGGCAAAAAGACAGCGGCAAGCCGCCGGGATTCGCGAACCCCGGATGCCGTTCCGCCAAAGCGGACAGGGAATCGGTTTCGGTCGAAAAGCTGTTCATCAGCAGCAGCGGCAGGGGGGCGCGGCAGCGTTGGCGCAGGAATTCGACCTGGCGGACGACGACGTCGAGGAAGGTCAGGCCGTTTTTGGCGACGATGAGCGATTTGGCGCGCTCGAGACCCATGCTGGTGCCGAGCCCGCCGTTGAGCTTGATGAGCACGGTTCGGGCGATGGCCGTTTCGCCGGCGGAATCCAGATCGTCGAGTTCCTCCAGGCGCGGCAGGCGGCCGAGAGGGGCCAGGGCCGCGCCGGGAATCGCGCCGAGTTCGCCCGCGCTCCAGCGGCGCACGTTCTGCAGGAAGGCGGCCACGACAAGTGCCGGCACGCCGTCGGCGGCCATCCGCGCGCGGATTTCGGCCTCGTTCGGACGGGGTTCCATGGCGGGCCGCTCCAGGGGCTAGGGCGTGCCGGCGGGCAGATGGGCTTCGATGGCCGCGCGCAGCTGCGCGATCTTCTGGTCGCGTTCGGCCTGAAGGAGCTGATGCACGCGGATCGTTTCCGCCTCGCGCTGGCGCCGGGGCAGCACCAGCAGCGGGTCCACCGGCAGGAAGGCGGCGACGCCGGGATGCAGCTCGCTCAGCAGATAGGTCGCGGTGCCGCCTTCGAACAGGACCGACACCTTGTCGCCCTCCACGCCGGCGACGACGGCGTTCTGGCGCAATTCCTGGCCGTCGGGACCGGGCAGTACCGGAAAGACGATCTTGCGGCCCTGCACGCCCTGGCCGGGGCCGACGTCGGTGACGATCGGCGGGGCGGGCAGGTCGTTTTTGGCGGCCTGGACCACCTTCGCCATGTGGCCGCGCAGCAGGCGCAGGCGGTCGTCCACGCTGTTTTCGAGCAGGCGCTGGCCGACGCGGCCCAATTCGCGCGCGAGCTCTTCGGTTTCCGCGACGGCGGCGAGCGCGGCCTGGGCCAGCGCTTCCGGATCGCTCTCGGGCTGGGCGGCCAGTTCCGCTTTCAGGCGGTCGAGCTCGGCGACTTGCTCCATGTTCAGGACCTGGGCGCGCTGGAGCGCCTCGCGCAGCGGGGCGAGTTCGCTTGCCCGCCGGTCGGCGTCGCGCGCGCGGGCCCAGAGGAACACGTTGGCGGCGCACAGCCCCAGGATGGCCAGGAGCGTCGCCGCGGCCACGGCGGCCTTGCGGATGCGGTGGGATTTGGGCAATTCGGGAATCTGCAGGGGATTGCCGCATTCGGGGCATTTGACGATGAATCCGGCGCCGCCCTCGTCGACTTCGAGGTTGTGGCCGCATTCGGGGCAATCGAAATTGATCAGCGCCATGGTTGCCTTCTTTCCTGTGCAGGACAGCCTGCATCCGTCAATATAGGCGGCGTTCCCGGCCGCCGCAAGCACTTTGGCGGGGCGGAAATCCGTTGCGCGGCGGCGGCGGGACGGGTATCGTCCCCGCATCATGAAAAAGCGCAAAGCCATCGTGGCGCGGAACACGCGCGAGACGCAGATCCGCGCGGAACTGGACGTGGACGGGAACGGGCGGTACGAGATCGAAACCGGCCTGCCGTTCTTCAACCACATGCTGGAATTGCTGGCGAAGCATTCGCTGTTCGACCTGACCTTGCGGGCCACGGGCGA
>RZYG01000289.1 GCA_009930415.1 Spartobacteria bacterium
TCCGACCTGACCGCGGCCGCGGACCAGGGCTGGACGAACGCCTCGGCCAACGACTTCACCATCGCCGGCAACGTGGCGGGCGCGGGGGCCATCGCCAAGCACGGCGACGGCCGGATCGTCCTGACGGGCAACGACGGCACTTTCACCGGCCCGCTGACGGTTCAGGCGGGCGCGCTGCAGATCCGCGGCACGAACGCGCTCGGTTCGACCGGCGCGGGCACGACGGTGGCGGACGGCGCGGCGCTGGAACTGCACGGCGGCGGCAACGCCGTGGACTACGCGGCGGAACCGCTGACGATTTCCGGCACCGGCGTCTCCGGCGGCGGCGCCTTGCGCTTCGTGCAGAACAACGTGGACTACAAGGGCGCCATCACTCTCGCGGCCGACGCCCGCATCCAGGCCGCCAGCAATTCGCCGATCGTCAGCGGCGCCATCGCCATCGGCGGCTACACGCTGGCCGTGGGCGTGCCGGCCGACGCCACCGAGCTGCGGCTCGGCGGCGCCTTGAGCGGCACGCGGGCCGGCAGCGGCGAATACGCCTTGGTCAAGGACGGGGCGAGCCGCCTGCTGCTGACGGGCAACAGCATCGGGTTGATCGGCGACGTCCACCTGCAGGAAGGCGAAATCCGCCTCGGCAACGCCAACGCCCTGGGGTCGCTCGGCACGCTGGTCTTCGGCAACAATACCGTGATGAAGTCCGCCAGCGTGGCGGACTACTCGATCTCGCGGCCGCTGCGGATCGAGGGCAACGTGTCGTTCGGCGAGGCCGCCACCCGCACCGGCACGCTCGAGTTCGGCGGCAACGTCGATCTAAGCGGCGGCACGCGCACGGTTGCCGTCAGCAATCCGGTGACGAAATGGGTGGAATTCGTGGGCAACCTGTCGAACGGCAACCTGACCAAGGCGGGCCCGGGCCTGCTGATCCTGGGCGGGGAGACCGCCGCCGGCGTGGGCCTGAGCGTGACGGCCGGCACCCTGCAGGGCACGACGGACAACCTGAAGGGCGACATCGCCAACGCCGGCAAGGTGGTCTTCTGGCAGACCGAAGACGGCACCTATTCCGGCAACCTGACCGGCACCGGCTCGCTCGAGAAGAACGGCGCCGGCACCCTGACGCTGAGCGGTTCGAGCACCCACAGCGGCATCACGATGGTCAACGAAGGCACGCTCTACGTCCCGGGTTCCGTGGCCAATTCGGCCTTCGTGGTCGGTTCCGGCGGCCAGCTGATGGGCGAGGGCACCGTGGGCGACCTGATGATCAACGGCACCGTCGAACCCGGCACGGCCGCGGCCGACGTCGGCACGCTGAACGCCGGCGGGGTCTATCTGGCGGGCGGCGGCGTCCTGCGCTTCGACATCGCCAACACCGCCGGCTCGACGCCCGGCACGGATTGGGACTTGATCGACGCGTCCGGCGGCGTGACCGTCAACGCCACGGAAGGCGATCCCTTCCGCGTGGAAGTCGTCGGCGACGGCACGGGCTTCGACCCCGAAACGTTCTTCTCGTGGAAGATCGTCGATTCCGCCCTGCCGGTCACCGCCTATCTGGCGCGGCGGTTCACGGTGGACCATACCGGCTTCACCAACGAAAACATGCAGGGCGGCTCGTTCATGGTCGCCATCGACGGCGACGGCGACCTGGCCCTCCAGTTCCAGATCCCGGACATCGAGGTCCGCGGCGGCCTCAACGACACGCTGATCCCGGACGGCGACGCGACGCCGGATCCGCTGGACGGCACGGACTTCGGCGTGCAATCCGTGAACGCGACGTACCTGCAGACCTTCCAGATCGCCAATCCGGGCCTGGCGCCGGTGGAGGTTTCGCCGGTGGCCATCGAAAGCGCCAGCGGGTTCTTCACGGTGACGAGCCAGCCGCCCTCCACGATCGAGTCGCTCGGCGCGGGCTACTTCACGGTGGCCTACTCGCCGACGGCGACGGGCACGAACACGGCGAGGGTGTACGTCACCAACAGCGTGACGGGCGGCAAGGGCGTCTATACCTTCGACCTGCAGGCGATCGCGACCATCGGCGCGCCCTCGAACCTGAACGTCAACGCGTATCTGCACGAAATGGTGAAGATCGACTGGGTCAAGAGCGCCTCGCCGGTCCTCCTGCTGCACCGCGGCGGCGCCGATCTGACCGGCGGCCCGGCCAACGGCACGGAATACAGCGAGGGCGACGCCTGCGGCGGCGGCGTCGTGCTCTACAAGGGCAGCGCGACGAACCTGGACCACCAAGTCGCCCAGAACACGACGAACTACTACGCCGTCTACTCCGTGGCCGGCAGCGGCGCCGCCACGGTCTATTCCGCGGGCGTGACCACGTGGGAAGCCTACACGCCGCCGTTCTTGCCCGGCCTGATCCTGGAGCCGTTCTCCCGGACCAACGGCTACGACCTGGCCGGCTTCAGCCGCGGCCAAGGGTGGAGCGGCGGCTGGACCGAAGAAGCGTCTTCGGAAACCGTTTCTTCCGGCGCCGGCAGCCTGGTTCCGGCCATTGCCTATCCGCCGGTCGGGGGCAACCACGCGCAGGCCGCCGTGGGCAACGGCCAGTTGGCCGCGCTGACGCGCTGGTTCACGACGCCGACGCTCAACACCAACCTCTACGTGAGCTGGGTGATGAACGTCCAGAACCCCGGCAGCGTGCCCTACGCGGGCCTCGAATTCCTCGGCGGGCAAGGGGACACGACGCCGCTGTTCCGCGCGGGCCTGACGCCCGGCAGCGCCAACGCCGGCATCCAGTGCCTGCTGCA
>RZYG01000068.1 GCA_009930415.1 Spartobacteria bacterium
CGGAAGCCGGCGGTTATGGAACGACGGGGGCGTCTTTCCAGAGCTGTTCAAGGGCGTAGTAGCCGCGCATCTGGGGCGTGAAAAGATGGACGACGACGTCGAGGTAGTCGAGCACGACCCAGCCGCTTTCGGGACCGCCGGCGCGCCGGTGGGCGGCGACGGGCGGAGTTTCGAGGCGCAGCTGCTTGGCGACTTCGTCGGCCAGCGCGCGCAGATGGGGGTTGTTCAGACCGGTGCACAGCACCAAGTAGTCGGCGATGCTCGAGACGTCGGCGATGCGCAGGACGGCGATGGCTTCGCCTTTCTTGGCATCGAGCGCGGCGCGGATTTTGTCCACGCGGGCGCGCTGAGGATCCACCGGCGCGGGCTTCTTGCGGGGGGCCGCTTGGCGGACCGCGGTTTTTTTCGCGGGGGCTTTGGGGGCGGCGGTTTTGCGGGCCGCGGGCTTTTTCGCGGCGGACTTGGGGGCGGCGGATTTCGTGGTCATCGGTATAGGTTGTGCTCCTCAATGTAGCGCAGGACGGAATCGGGGACAAGGGAAACGGGTTGGCCGGCGGCGATTTTCGCGCGGATTTCGCGCGACGAAACGGCGAGGGGTTCGCCGGTGCGGAGGTCGGCGAGGAGTTTTTCGGGCCAGGGCGGCGGCAAATCGATGGCGGCGGCGGCCGGCACGAAGCCGGGCCGGGCAAGGGAAACGATGCGGACGAGGGCCAGCAGATCGAGCGGCCGGTGCCAGGTGGGCAGCTCGGGGAGAGTGTCGGCCCCAACGATGAAAACGAAAGCATCGGCGGGATGCAGCGCCTGGAGGGCGCGGACGGTATCGAGGGTATAGGATTTGCCCGGGCGGTTGAATTCGACGTCCAGGGCCGCGAAGCGGGGCTCGCCGGCGATGGCGAGGCGCAGCATTGCGAGGCGGTCTGCGTTGGAGGCCAGGTCGTGGACGGGCTTGTGGGGCGGCACGGCGCAGGGGATGAACCAGACGGCGTCGAGCGCGAACAGCCGGAGCGCTTCGCGGGCAATGGAGAGGTGTCCCTCGTGGACGGGATTGAACGTGCCGCCGAGGAGTCCGATGGTGCGCGGCATCAGAACATCACCGGTTCGTATTCGTTTCCGCTCGGCGTCTGCGGTTCGACCTGGCCCACGACGACGACGGGCATGTCGCTGTCTTCGACCCAGTATTCGCGGCCGCGGATGGCGATGGTTTTGCCGACGAAGCGGCGCAGCTGGGCGGAATCGCCGTGGACGTGGCAGATCATTTCGAGCACGCCGGTTTCGTCGCGCGCCTGCAGGCGATAGCGGGAGGGGGATCCGGCCATGAAGGGGGCGTTGCGCAGTTCGCCTTCGACCCGCACGGGCCGGCCTTGGTTGGGCAGGTCTTCCAGATCGAGATCGTCGACGAGGTCGGGATCCACTTCGACTTCGATGCGGCGGGGGCGGGGCTTGGCGACGGGCGGCGCGCCGGGAGCGGCGACTTGCGCGGCCGGGCGCGCGACCGGGCGCGCGGCCGGCGCCGGGCGGGTCGTGGCCGCGGCGGGACGGGACGTCGCGCGCGGCGGCCGGCTTTGGACGGGGAGTCCGGTGGCCGGCCGGAGCGTCGGTGCCGCGGGCGGCCGGGCGGCAACCGTCGGGTGCGCCGCAACGGCCGGCGGCGGGGGAGTCGGCCTTGCGATCGGTTGGGCCGCGGGAGCCGGCGCGAACGGCGGAGCGGAAGACGCCGCAGAAGGCGCGGTCTGCGGCCGTGCCGGAGGCGGGTTGGTTTGCGGCCGGGATGCCGCGATCCGCGGCACGGGCTTGGGCGCGGGGGCCGCTGCCGGGACAGGCATCGGCGCGGGGACGGGGGCAACGATTGCGACTTCGCTGGGCGGCGCAACGGGTTCCGGGCGGGGTTCGGGGCGCGGCGCGGGGGGCGGCGGCGCGATGGCCGGTTCGGGGGCGGGCGGGGCCGGTTCCGGCACCGGCGCGACCGCCTGGATGGGCTTGCTCGGGGCTTGGACGTCGGCCAGATCGTTTTTCTTGATCCAGAGCGTGGCGGAGGAAGGGGCCGCGATTTTGCACCAGTCGCCTTCCTCGCCGCGGGCCAGGACGGGCGCGCCGCGTTCGAGGACGCCGACGACGGGATGCTGGACGCCGGGGCCGGCGCGGAGCTGGATGGATCTCGCGATGACCCGGCTGTCTTCGATGAAATCCTTGTTGAGCCAGAGATCGATCCGGTCGGGCGGGGAAATGGCGGCCCAGTCGCCTTCGACGTAGCTGACGAACAGGATTTCGCCGGCCGTGGCCCGGCCGATCGCCGGGGCGTCGGCGGCGGGCTGCGTCCGGATGGACGCGGAAGCGGCGGAGACCTGCATCCGCGTTTCGGCCCGGGCGCCGGCGGTTCCGGCCGCCAGCAGAGCGAGCGCGGCACCGGCATAAAGGAGATTTTTCATGAAACGCAGTGTAGCGGCCGAAAAATAGGGAAGCAACTTTTTCATTTGGTCGGCAGCGGGGCGGCCGATATGATGGCGCCATGAATGCAAACGCCGAATCCGGGTGGACCGGGCCGGAGACGCTGCCGCGCGACCTGGCCGCGGCCGGCGACGACGTGCCGTTGGCGATCGCGGCGTGGACGTTGGCGGATCCCGAGCGGGCGGCGAACCTGTTGGCGGCGTGGCTGGCGACGGCGGACGCGAGCGGCATGCCGACGCCGGCCTGTCCCGTGGTTTGCCAGCTGGCGGAACGCGTGGCGGCGGCGTGGCCGGACTCGGCGGAATGGGTGGCGCGCCGGTTGCCGGCGCTGGCCAAATGCCTGGAGGCGGAATTCGAACGCTACGATCCGGACGGCACGGGGCTGCCGGTTTGGCCGTCCGCGGCCGAAGCGCTCTTCCCGGCGGACTACGCGCCGGGCCGCGTGACGGCGGATCTGGCGGTGCTGCTGTCGAACGAAGCGTCCGCGTTCGATCGCTTGGCGGGGGACCGGCCGGAGCTGGAACGGACGCTGGACGACGCCGAAGGCGAACAGCGCGAACTGGACAGTTGGCTGAAGGAAAATTTCTGGAATCCGGAGGCATCCGCGTTCGACCGCCGCGACGCGGATGGGGCCGCCGCGCCGGATCGATCGCCGGGCGGATTCTTGCCGCTGATCTGGGGCGCGCGCACCGAGGAAATGGCCGCGGGGCTGCGGTCGCGGGCGGAGGAACTGGATCCGGCCCGGTGGCCGGCGCGGGCATGGGCGCTGTTTTTCGCGCTGCTGTTGAACACGCCGCATGGCACGGTGTTGGCGCGCATGCGGCGCGCGGGGTTGCCGGCCGGCGCGTCGCCGGCGACGCAGGCCGCCTGGGACGTGCTGACGCAAGAGGCCGACGCGGCGCGCGCGGCCTATCTGGCGGCGATTCCGCCGGCGGCGCGCTGGCTGGACGCGCACGGGCGGGCCTGCGCGCGCGGAGCGGCCATTGCCGGCGCGGGTCTGCTGGCCGTTCTGCTCATCCGCGGTTTCGTCCAGCGCGAGCAGTCGGGCGCGGAACCGGCCGGTGAACTCGAACGCCGCGCGCGGCTCGCCTGCGCGGATGGGCACCACGCCCGCGCGGCGGCGTTGTACGCCAAGGCCGGCCGCCGCGGCGCGGCCGACTATTACGGCTATCGCCAAGCCGGCGAATGGATGCATCTGGAGCAGTACGCGGAGGCCGAGGCGGCCTACCGCGGGATCCTCGCGCGCGCGCCCGAAACGCCCAACGCGCGGCTGAACCTGGCCTTGGCGGTGCTGCGGCAAGGGCGGCGCGCGGAGGCGCGGGAGTTGTACCGGGCCTTTGCGGACGACCCCGCCGCGGCGGCGACGCCCGAGCTGCAAACGCGCGCGCGGCTGGCGGCCGAGCTGCTCGACCAGCAACGGGCGCTGGACGGGGAATGAGTCCGCGGAACGTTTGACAGGGGCCGGACGGGGTGGAATAGTCGGCCGAACAACGGGAGACGCAAGGATGAACCACAAGACGGCATTCGGATGCGGGCTGGCGGCGCTGCTGGTCCTCGGCGCGGGGTGTTTCCGCAACACGGTTTCGACGATCGAGCTGGATATCCCGGCCTTGAAGAGCGACGTCTGCGCGCAGGCGGTGCGGGCGGGCATCGAGAAGCTGGGCCTCCATCCGGACGACGGCGCGGTGTACGAGGTGCGCTTCGATCTGGATGCGCACAAGGCCTGGGTCGTCTACGACAACGTGCGGCTGGGCCGACGGAACGTCGAGGTCGCCGTGCGCCACGCGGGTTTCGCGGTGAACGATTTGCCGGCCGACGAAGAGGCGCGCGCGAAGCTGCCGCCGGAGTGCCGCGGCGATGAATAAGCCGGTCGCCTTCCATTGGTCCGCGCGTGCGACCCGTCCCGACGTGCGGATCGTGCCGGTGCAGTCCGGAAAGACGTTGGCGCCGGCCTCGCTGCCGGCGGTAGACCGACATGCCATCGAGGCCTGGTGCCGGGCCGCGGAGTTCGCCGGAGCGGTCGGCGCGACGGCTTGGCCTACGAATCTGCCGGCGCCGGTGCTGCTGGTGGGGATCGGCCGGAAAGAGGAATTCCACGCGGCGCGCTGGCGGCGCGCCTGGGCGGCGGCGGGGCGCGCGCTGGCGCAGGCCGCGGCGGTGCGCCGGGCGGCGTTCGAGTGGCCGGCCGCCGCGACGTTCCCGTTGGAGACCGCGGCGCTGGCGGGGTTGGCGGCGGACGGCCTGCTGGCGGGGGCCTATGCCTTTGAAGCCTACAAGACGAAAAAGAGCGCGCGCGCCTGGACGTTCGAGTGGGTCGGCGCGGCGCTGGCGGCGGAGCCGGCGCGCGCCGCGGTGCGCCGCGCGGAAACCGCGGGCGCGGTTTTGCGCGACGTGCGCGAACTGGCCAACCGGCCGGCGAACGAGCTGGGCCCGGCGGAACTGGCCGCGGAGTCCCGGAAGCTGGCGCGGGCCGCCGGCGTGTCGTGCCGGGTCTGGGATGCGGCGGCGCTGGCGAAGGAAAAATGCGGCGCGCTGCTGGCGGTGGCCCGGGGCAGCCGCCGGCCGGGTTGTCTCATTCGGTTGGCCCACGCGGGCCAGCGCGGCCAAAAGCCCCTGGTGGTGGTCGGCAAGGCCGTCACGTTCGACTCGGGCGGCATCAGCCTCAAGCCCGGCAAGAACATGGAGTGGATGAAGTACGACAAGAGCGGCGGCATGGCCGCGCTGGCGACGGTGTTGCTGGCCGCGCGCCTCAAGCTGCCGCGGCCCGTCGTGGCCTATATCCCCGCCGTCGAGAACATGCCCGGCGGCGGCGCGACGCGCCCCGGCGACATCGTGACGGCCCGCATCGGCAAGACCATCGAAATCCTGAATACGGATGCCGAAGGCCGGCTGATCCTGGCCGACGCGCTGTCGTTCGCGGCGGACGAAAAGCCGGCGGCGATCGTCGACGTGGCGACGCTGACCGGCGCCGTGATCGTCGCGCTGGGCCACGAGGCGACGGCGGTGCTGGGCAACGACGACCGCCTGGTGCTGGACTTGATGCTGTCGGGCGAGGCCACGGGCGAGCGGCTCTGGCAACTGCCGCTGTGGCCGGAATACGACGAGATGCTCAAAGGCCAGTTCGCGGACCTGAAGAACGTCGGCGACGGCTCCGCCGGCACCATCGCGGGCGGCGCGTTCCTGAAGGCGTTCGTGCCGGCGGGGGTTCCATGGGCGCATCTGGACGTCGCGGGCACCGCGTGGCTGGAGAAGGACGAAGCGTGCGGCGCGGCCGGCGCGACGCTGGTCCCGGCGCGGCTCCTGGCCGACTGGGCCGCGCGCACGACCTTGGATTCCTGACGCGGGCGCGATGCGCTTCCTGCTCGATCAGTTCATGGACTACCTGACGCTGGAGCGGGGGCTGAGTCCCCACACGCGGCTGGGCTACGGCCACGACCTTTCTGAATTCCTGGCGTTTTTGGCGCGCAAAGGGCGCAGCGGCATCCAGGAAACGCAGCGGCGCGACATCGTCGATTTCCTGCTGGCGGGCAAGCAGCAGGGGCTGGCGCCGGCGAGCCTCGCCCGGCGGCTGGTGGCCATCAAGGTGTTCTTCCGCCATCTGGCGCAAGAGGGGTTGCTGGCGACGAACGTGGCCGACGCGATGGATTCGCCGCGCCTGTGGAAAGTCCTGCCGCCGACGCTGTCGCACGAGGAAACGGACCGCCTGCTGGCCGCGCCGAACGCGGCCACCGTGCGCGGCCTGCGCGACCGGGCGATCCTGGAGACGTTCTATGCGACGGGCCTGCGCGTGAGCGAACTGGCCGGGTTGACGCTGGAATCGCTGCATCTGGACGCAGAATACGTGCGCTGCGTGGGCAAGGGCGACAAGGAGCGGGTGGTGCCGATCGGTGGGCGGGCCATCGCGGCGGTGGAGGCGTGGTTGGCGCGCGGTCGCCCGGGCTATGCGGCGAAAGGCGGCGGCGCGAGCCGCGCGGTGTTTCTGTCGCGGCTGGGCCGGCCGTTGTCGCGGATCACGATTTGGCGGCACATCCGGGCCTATGCCCGGCAGGCGGGCATCCGCAAGGAGATCTCGCCGCACGTGCTGCGGCATTCGTTCGCGTCGCATTTGCTGGCCAACGGCGCCTCGCTGCGCGTGATCCAGGAGATGCTGGGGCACGCGGACATCGCGACCACGCAGATCTATACCCACGTCGACCAAGGCCGCCTGCAAGCGGTGCATCGCCAATACCATCCGAGGGCCTGAGCGCATGGAACCGAACGAACCGCATCCGGATCCGGCGGAATTGGCCGCGCGGCTGGGATACGTCTTCACCGCGCCCGAACGGCTGGCCGCCGCGCTGACCCATCGCTCCTATTCGGCGGAAGCCGGCCGGGCGGAGTCGGCCGAGAGCCAGCGCCTGGAATTCCTGGGCGACGCGGTGCTCGGCGCGATTTCGGCCGAATGGCTGGTGGCGCGGCGCGGCGACTGGCGGGAAGGCCAACTGACCCAGGTGCGCAGCCGCTTGACGAACGCGGCGGCGCTGGCGCGCGTGGCGCGCCGGCTGGATTTGGGCCGCTACCTGCTCCTGGGCCGCGGCGAGGAACGGGACGGGGGGCGCGACAAGGAGTCGCTGCTGGCCGACGCCCTCGAGGCCGTGCTCGGCGCGCTGTGGCTCGATGGCGGCGCCGCGGCCGTCCGGCCGGTCTTCGCGAACGAATTCGCCGCCGAACTCGAAGCCGCGCTGGCGGCTGGCCGCGACGACAATCCCAAGGGCGAACTGCAGGAACGGCTCCAGCGGGAACACCGCGAAAATCCGCGTTACGAAGTCGTGGAAGAATCGGGTCCCTCCCACGACGTGCTGTTCAAGGTGGCCGTGTTCCGGGACGAGGAATGCCTCGGCCGGGGCGCGGGGTCCACCAAGCGCCAAGCCGAAACGAATGCCGCCCGCCAGGCGCTGGAGCGGCTGCCGGCGCCATAGGCCGCGGCCGGGCCGGCGAAAAGCGCTGGCGCGGGGAGCGTTTTGGGCGCATCATGGCCACCGGTACTTTTCAAACGGGAGCGAGACCATGGAAGAACGGCGGCAGGACATCGCGGCGCGGCTGAAGGAGCTGCGGGAAATCGAAGGCGCATCGACGGAAACGCTGGCGCAGGCGCTGGGGGTGTCGGCAACGGAATACGCGGCGTTTGAAGCGGGGCAGGCCGACATTCCGGCGAGCGCGCTGCACGACGCGGCCCGTTTCCTGAAAGCCGACCTGACGGAACTGCTGACGGGCGAAGCGCCGCGCATGAAGGTGTTCACCGTGACGCGCACCGGCGGCGGGGTGACGGTCGAGCGGCGCAAGGATTACCGATACCGCAACCTGGCGGCGAATTTCGCGGGCCGGAAAGTCGACGTGTTCGAGGTGACGGTGCCGGCGGACGCGGGCGCTTCGGGCGCGCACGCCAATTCGCATCCCGGCCAGGAGTTCGATTACGTGCTGGAGGGCCGCATGCGGGTGCGCATCCACGGCAACGAACTGACGCTGGAAGCGGGCGATTGCGTGTATTTCGATTCCAACCACGGCCACTCGATGGAGGCGCTCGACGGCCAGCCGGCGCGCTTTTTGGCCATGATCATCTGACGCGCGGAGGAATGGCCATGTCGATGCTGGAGCAATTCGTCAACCGGACCCGTTTCGCGTCCTACGAGGATTTCCGCGACCACCTGGACATCCGCGTGCCGGACGACTTCAATTTCGCCTACGACGTGGTGGACGCGACCGCGCAGGCCGAGCCGGCGCGGCGGGCGATGGTCTGGTGCAACGACGAGGGTGCGGAGAAGTTCGTGACCTACGCCGACCTGAAGGCGGGGAGCGACCGCGCGGCGCAGGTCTTTCAGAAGCACGGCATCCGCAAGGGCGACGCGGTGCTGCTGATCCTGAAGGGGCGGCTGGAATTCTGGTACGGCCTGCTGGGCTTGCACAAGCTCGGCGCGGTGGCCGTGCCCGCGACGCACATGCTGAAGGAACACGATCTGGCGTACCGCTTCGAGCGGGCCGGCATCCGCCTGGTGGTCGCGGTGCCCGACGCGGCGCTGCAGGACGCCATCGACGGCGCGGCGGCGAAGACGCCGGGCGCGTCCATCGCGAAGATGCAGTTGGCGGGGGCGCGCGCGGGCTGGTTCGATTTCGCGGCGGAACTGGCGGCGGCGGACGGAAAATGGGAACGCCCGGCGGGCGCGGAGGCGACGCAAAACGGCGACCCGATGCTGATCTATTTCTCGTCGGGCACGACGGGGCAGCCGAAGATGGTGGTGCACGATTTCACCTATCCGCTGGGGCACGTCGTGACCGCGACGTTCTGGCAGAACGTGCGGGACGGCGGGCTGCACTACACGGTGGCCGACACCGGCTGGGCAAAATCCATGTGGGGCAAGCTCTACGGCCAGTGGATCGCCGGCTGCGCGGTGTTCGTGCACGACTACGAGAAGTTTTCGGCCACCCAGACGCTCGAGGTTTGCGCGAAATACGGCGTGACGTCGTTCTGCGCGCCGCCGACGGTCTATCGGTTTCTCATCAAGGAAGACCTGTCGAAATACGATTTTTCCAAGCTGGAATACGCGGTGGTGGCGGGCGAGCCGCTGAATCCGGAGGTCTACGAGCAGTTCGGAAAAGCCACGGGCCTGAAGCTGATGGAAGCCTATGGCCAGACCGAGATGACGGTCGGCGTCGGCAATTTCACCGGCATGGAGCCCAAGCCGGGGTCGATGGGCAAGCCGTCGCCGCTGTACCGCATGTTCCTGGCGCGGCCCGACGGGACGCCGTGCGACGCGGGCGAACAGGGGGAACTCGTGATTCCGCTGGACCGCGGGCGGCCGCTGGGGATGTTTCTGGGCTATCACCGCGATCCGGAAGGGAGCGAGCGCTGCCGGCGCGGCGGGGTCTACCACACGGGCGACGTGGCGTGGCAGGACGAAGACGGCTATTTCTGGTACGTGGGCCGCGACGACGACCTGATCAAAAGCAGCGGCTACCGCATCGGCCCGTTCGAGGTCGAAAGCGCGCTGATGGAGCACCCGGCCGTGATGGAGTGCGCGGTGACGGGCGTGCCGGACGAAGAACGCGGGCAGATCGTCAAGGCGACCGTCGTGCTGGCCAAGGGCTACGCGGCGTCCGAGGAGCTGAAGCACGAGCTGCAGGCCCACGTGAAGAAGGTCACGGCGCCCTACAAATATCCGCGCGTGGTCGAGTTCGTGCCGGAATTGCCCAAGACCATCAGCGGGAAGATCCGGCGCGTGGAGATCCGGCAAAAAGACAAGGGCTGAAAACCTCAATGTTCAATATCCAACATTCAATCATCACTGATCATTGATCGGTTGAATATTGATTATTGAATATTGCGCTCCTCTTCCTCCGGCACGACGACGTAGGCGGCGAGAACTTCCGGCGGGATGGCCACGGGGCGCCCCTGGCGGAAATCCAGGAAGACCCAATCCGTCTGCGCTTCGGCCAGGACGGCGCCGTCGGCGGCGCGCACGAAGCGGTACTTGCGCAGGGAACGGATTTTCTTGAAGTTCGCGACCCAGGTGCGGAGCGCGATTTCCTCGCCGGCCCGGCAGGGCTGGAGATATTCGATGAAGTGCGAACGCACGACCCAGGTCCAGCCGCGTTCGTGCAGTTCTTCCGGGTCCCAGCCGTTTTGGCGCGTGTGGGCGATGGCCGCTTCCTGCAGCTTGCGGACGTACTCGACGTTGTTCACGTGGTGGTTTTCGTCCTCCGCCTCGGGCGGGAACGAAAAGCGGTGGACGTAGACGGGAACGGGGTTTTTTTTCACGGGGCGGCGGGGGGCAGGGCGGGCGGGAACGGGCAGGCGGCGCAGAGGGTGCGGTCGCCGAGGCAATAGTCGTGGTGGATCTGGATGAGGCCTTGGCGGCGGAGGCCGGAGCGATAGAGGCGGGGCGAGTGGTCCGGGCCGAACAAGCGCAAGGCGGTTTGCCGGATGAGTTCGTTGGGTTCTTCGGCGGGGAGCGCGTCGAGCAGGGATTTCCAAGCCTCGGCCGGCGCGCCCAAGGCCGCGAACGCCGGCAGCAGCAGGTTCACGAGGATGGCGCGGGCGCGGGACCGGCCCACCAGCGCGACCGGCTCCGAGGTCGGGGCGGTCGCGAACGAGAGGCGATGGGACCAATAGGGCGCGCCGGGCAGGTCGAAGAGCGCCAGCAGGCGCTCGGCGGGAACGCCGCGCGGATCGCGGACGACGTCGGCGATGCGTTCGGGCAGGCTGGCGGCGGGGGCGAAGAGCAGGGCGGCGGCCATGAGGCGCCGCTCGGGTCGGTTGGCGGGGCGCAGGCCGACCCTGCTCCAGTCGGATCGCGGGATGCGGCGCGCAAGGAATTCGTCGGACCGCGGCCACCACGCGTCCCAGCAGCGGCGGAGGAATGCCTTGGTTTCGGAGTCCTGGGCGCGGCGCGCGGTGGGATCGGGCAGCAGGCCGGCGACGCCCATGAGCAGGGCGTAGGCACGGACGGGGTCGCCGGCGGAACTTTCGCGCAGGCGGTCGAGGGGCAACCGGCGCGCGAGGCGGCGGAACGGGGCCTGGTTGGGGCGGTAGCCGAGGGCGGCCATGGTTTCCTCGTAGACGACTTGGGCGGGGCCGCGGTCGAGCATGGCGGCTTGCAGGAGTTCGGCGCGCCGGCGCAGGCGGGATTCGCCGGCGGCGTCGAGAACGGCGCCGCGCTGCGCGGGGGTCAGGCGTGAAAGGACGGCGCGGCAGGGCGGGGGCGTGGCGCGGGCGGCAACGGGGTAGGCCAGCAGGTCGATGTTGTCGAAGGCGAAATCGGGCGTGGCGTCGAGCGCGGGGCGCAGGGCGATCTGGAGGGCGCCGGGGGGCAGGTCCGCGGCGGGCAAGGTGCCGGGAAAATATGCCACGTGCGCGCAGACGCGGCGGTAGCGCGGGTCGCCGGCATGGCGATGGCGTTGCCAATCGGCGGGACGGACGTGGATTTCGACGTCGCCGACGATCCGCCGCAGTTCAGGGCCGACGCGCAGCGCGGCGTGGAGGAAATCGGGGCCGGGGCCGACGTTCCATTCGCCGGGATGCTCGACTTGCACGCGTTCGCCGGCGGCGGTGGCGAGGTGGGCCGGGCGCAGGCGGTCGTCGGCCCAAACGCATTGCAGGTGGCGTTCGGTGAACGGCGCGGGCGGCGTGGGCGGCGGTTCGCTCACGCCGCAGGGGACCGGCCGTGCGCGGTGGCCGCCGGTGGCGGCGCGCGGAAACCAATCGGAGGCGATGAGGGACACGGCATTCATGGCAAAACCCGGGTAAATGGATAGTCGAGAAATCCCGGAATGTAAATGGCCAATCAGCCGGTTTCCCGGCGAATCGCGCGGCGGTCGATCGGGCGCCGGCCGGTGTTCCCTGCGGACGAGCGGTCCCGACAGGGGATGTTCCGGGCGGGCCAAGGCCGGGACCTGCCGATAGCAACCAAATGGAAGAGAGGGGGATAGGGGAATGCGCTCGACCGGATGGGCCGGGTGCGGTAGAGTGTGCGCCCGGTTGAAATCGCCCCGTGCGGCGCTTCGGCGTTCGTAGCTCAATTGGACAGAGCTTCTGACTTCGGATCAGAAGGTTGCAGGTTCGAGTCCTGCCGGACGCGCCACTTTGCTCCATGGGCGGGAAATTGGGAAGGAACGGAACATGAAAATCGGTTTGGGCTCGGATCACGGCGGCTTCGAAATGAAGCAGAAGATCAAGGATTGGCTGGCGGCGCGCGCGGACGTGGAGCCTACGGATTTCGGCACCTACAGCCCGGAATCGGTGGATTATCCCGATTTCGCGGTCGAGGTGTCGCGCCGGGTGTCGGACGGCGCCTTGGACCAGGGCATCCTGGTCTGCACGACGGGCGTCGGCATGGCCATGACGGCGAACAAGTTCCCGCGGGTGCGCGCGGCGCAGGTGTTCACCGCGAAGATGGCCCGCATGGCGCGGGAGCACAACAACGCCAACGTCCTGGCCCTCGGGGCGGCCGTCACGCCGCTGGAGGAGATTCCGGCGATCCTGGAGGCCTGGTTCGCGGCGGAATTCGAGCCGGGCACGCGCCATGACCGCCGGGTGGGCAAAATCAATGCCTGCGCGCTGCGGGTGACGGAACCGGAGGCGATCCACGAGCGCGACACGGAGATCTACGCGGCCATCCAGAACGAGGTGAAACGCCAGCGGCAGAACGTCGAGCTGATCGCGTCCGAAAACTACGTCAGCCGGGCGGTGCGCGAGGCGCAGGGCTCGGTGCTGACGAACAAGTACGCGGAGGGCTATCCCGGCAAGCGCTACTACAACGGCTGCGAGTTCGTGGACGAAGCCGAGCGGCTGGCGCTCGAACGGGCCCGGCAGCTCTTCGGCGCGGAGCACGCCAACGTGCAGCCGCACAGCGGCAGCGGCGCGAACATGGCGGTCTATTTCGCGATGCTGCAGCCGGGCGACACGAT
>RZYG01000290.1 GCA_009930415.1 Spartobacteria bacterium
ATGCTGCGCGACCGGATCGTGCCCGTCGTGGTTTCGTCCGCGCATGCGCAGGCGCTTTCCGCGGCGGCCGGGGCCGCCGGCGGACGCCTGTCCATGCACCTCAAGCTCGATACCGGCATGGGGCGGCTCGGGTTCGTCCTGCCCGCCGAACTCGACCAGGCGGCGGCCGCCGCGCGCCTGCCTGGCCTGGACGCCCAAGGCGTCTGCACCCATTTCGCCATGGTCGAGCCGGAGCGGAAACCGACCGCGGCCAAGGGCCAGGCCGAAAAATTCCGGCAGGCCCTGCCGGCGCTCGACGCCGCGGCCGGCCGGCGCCTGTTCCGCCACATGTCCAGCAGCCGCGCCGCGCTGCTGCTGCAGGACTGCGACCAAGACGCCGTCCGCGTGGGCATTTCGCTCTACGGCTACGGCTCCGCCGATCCCGCCCAGCGCTTCGCGACCGTCCCCGTCCTAAGCTGGAAAACGCGCGTGCTCCAGGTCAAGACCGTACCCGCCGGTTTCGCCGTGGGCTACTACGGCAGCTACCGCACGCCCGCGCCGACCGATCTGGCCACCCTGAGTTGCGGCTATACCGACGGCTACCAGCGGCATCTCGGCAACAAGGGCCACGTCCTCATCGGCGGCCAGCGCCGGCCCGTCGTCGGCCGCGTCAGCATGAACTGGATTTCCGCCGATCTCGGACCGGCCAGCGGCGTCCGCGCCGGCGACGAAGTCGTCCTGATCGGGGAACAGGGCGGCGAACGCATCTGGGCCGACGAACTGGCCAAGCACTGCGGCACCATTCCCTATGAAATCCTGACGGGCATCTCCCGCCAGATCGAACGCCGCTTCGTCGGCTGAAAGGCCCCCGTGAAGATCCTGATCGCTTCCCGCAACGCCCACAAGATCCAGGAAATCCGCGAGATCTTCGATTTGCCCGGCGTGGAATGGGTCTCCACGGCGGAATTTCCGGATCTGCACGACGTGATCGAGGACGGCGACACCTTCGAGGCCAACGCGCTCAAGAAGGCGACCGAGCTGGCGCGCGCGACGGGCCTCTGGGCCCTGGCGGACGATTCCGGGCTCGAAGTGACCGCGCTGGGCAACGCGCCGGGCGTCTGGTCCGCGCGCTACGCCGGCGAGCCCTGCAACCACGCCAACAACAACGCCAAGCTCCTGCGCGAACTGGCCGGCCAGTCCGACCGTTCCGCGCGGTTCCGTTGCGTGGCGGCCTTGAGCGATCCGACCGGCCGCGCCGAGACGGTCTCGGGCTCCTGCCCGGGGCGCATCGTCGACGCGCTGCGCGGCGCGCAGGGTTTCGGCTACGATCCGCTCTTCGTGCCGGACGGCTACGACCGCACGTTCGCCGAAATGGGCAACGAGCAGAAAAACCAGCTCAGCCACCGCGGCCGCGCGCTGGCGCTGGCCAAGGAAAAATGGGGCGCGCTGATCGCCACGGGGGCGGCGGCGTTCCCGCGCTGAACAGTGGTTGCGCTCCCCCACGGCCTTGTGCCGTGGGTAGCGAAGTTGGCTCCCCCATGGCGCAAGGCCATGGGGCCCGCATCGGAAGAATGGAAACGTCCGCGTCGGCTAGCCCGGCAGCGCGCCGCTGCGGACCAGCGCCGCCACGAGCGCGAGATTCGCCGCGTTGAACAGCGCGTGCATCGCCATGGGCACCCACAGCGTGCCGGTGCGCGCGTAGGCCAGCGACAGCGCCACGGAAAACGCCGCCAGCGCCGGCAAGCTTTCCAGGCCGTGCAGCGCCGCGAAGCCCAGCGCCGTCAGCGCCACGCCGGCGGCCGCCCCCGCGTGCCGCACCAGCAGGGGCAGCAGCAGGCCGCGGAACAGCGCTTCCTCCGCGACGGGCGCGACGATCACGGCGAAGAACACGAACCGCGCCTGCTCCCAGACCGTATCGGTCTCCAGGAACAGCGCGACGGCGTGCTGGAAGGCCGGCTCGCGGCCCAGCAGGTTCAGCCCCAGGTTCCAGGCGAATCCCAGGAACCAGATCAGGGGCAGGATGGCCAGCCAGCGCAAGGCGGCTTCGGCCAGCACCGTCCGTGGCGCCGCCCGCGCGCCCAGCGCCTGCGGCTTGCCGCGCATCCGCCAGAGGATGGCCGCCAGCAGCGCGATCTGGAACGCCAGCACGTCGTAGAGCAGGGCGGGGGGCGCGAACCGTCGCAGGAACTGCGCGGCGGCCAGCACGAGCACCACCGCCCACAGGTCGCGCGGCCGCCACGGGCTGGCCGCGGCGAACTGCGCCAGCACGAGCGGCCACGGGGTGGCGCCGCGCCGGCGCGCGGCGAGGTGGAATCCGGCGGCGAACCCCGCCGCCAGCAGGACCCCCAACCCGGCGACGAGCGCCGCCAACCAGGTCGCGTGGGCGGCCGCGGGCATCACGCGCCGGGCGACGCGCAGGTCTCGCGGATCGCGTAGATCGGCTTGGCCTGCGATTCGTGGTAGGTGCGGATCTGCACTTCCGCCAGCAGGCCCATCGACAGGAACTGCATGCAGAAGGCCAGCAGCATGAAGGGCGTGATGACCCAGAACGGCCGCTTGACCAGGCTGAGATGCTCCGCGGCGACCAGCGGGACGACCTGGTCGAACAGCACCACCAGCAGCATCAGCAATCCGAGGCCGCCGAAGAAAAACGCGAATTTGCCGAACAGCTGCATCGGCCCGCCCGTGAACCGCAGCAGGAACTTCACCGTCAGCAGGTCGAGAATCACCCGAAACGTGCGCCCGATGCCGTACTTG
>RZYG01000291.1 GCA_009930415.1 Spartobacteria bacterium
GTTGATATGAAATGGTTAAAGAAAACAATGGAGGAAATAAAAGTAGATATAAAAGAATTAAAAAATAAATAATATGTGGAAAATAGACATAAAAGCACCTTTTGGTGGATTTCTAAGAAAATATTATTTAGATGATTATATTAATGTAGGAGCAAATAATCAGGCTAATGATATGAAATGTATTAGTTTGAATAAAAGCAGTTATATAACTCCGGGATATACTCCAGCTAAAACAGAGGAAACATCTGAGGTTATTTATAAGTTTTCAAATTTAGATTCTCAAGGAAATTCGTATGGTATTTCTAATACTAAAGTTTTTCAAGTTGGGTCTTCCGTAACAGATTCAGCAAATTATCCACATACTATTAGTGGAGCTGCTGCTGCTGGATTTTGGAACAATATAGTTGTTTATAAAGATAATTTATATTATTTTTGGCACACATTTAGTGGCGGGGATATAGGTAAAGCAACTAGCATAACAGCAACACCTAGTTTTGATGATGATTGGGGTTCTACTGAGGATGATAATTTAGAAGAAGGAGATTATACTCCTGTATATGTGACTTTAGATAATATTTTAATATTTGGTAATGGACAGTATTTAGGATGGTATGACGGAACAACTTTAGATACTAAATTCTATGATTTTGGTTCTAATTTAAGAATTAAAGCTATAACAGAACAAGGTGGTTATATATATATAGCAGTAAATAACAAAAATTCTGATCTAGGATATATTTACATAATAAACAATAATATAGATTCAGATGTATCTATAATAGATATGATAAATGTTGGAGATCAAATAGATGAATTATATACTGTAAATGGAATAATATATGTTTTTCATAGAGAAACAATGGGAGAAGATGCTAGTAAAATAGGTTATATTTCAGGAAATAGAATAATAGAATTAGATATATTTTATGAAGGAACTCCATCACAAATAGAATTTGTTAGTGATATTATGTTTTTTACTTCAGAAGAAAGTGTTTTAGGTCTTTCTACTCCATATAATTCTAATCAGTTTTTGTTAACTAGACCTTTAGATGTAGTAAGTGGTACTTCTCTTGGTGGTGGTGGTTTAAAAAGTACCGGCAGTAGATTATTACATTCTTATTCAGGTGCTAGTAAATTTTATGTAGAATTTTATAATTTAACCAGTAAAGGTATAGATGCTTATTGGACTTCTAAAACTTGGATAACTTCTACTATAGACGAATTGTCTATGATAGATTCTATTTTTGTAAAAACAAACGCTTTAGAAGAGGATGCAAAATGTAATCTAGAAATATATACAAATAGAAGTGGGACAGCATCAAAAACCCTTGAAATATCTGGAGAAAATAAAACAAGACACATATTTAGAAATCTTGGAATATCTGGAATAGAAGAATTTAAGATTAAATTAGATTTTAGTGTAGGTAAAATTGGTGATGTAGTAGAAATACAAGAAATACAAATAGGAGGTCATACTTATCAATTATAATTTATATATGGAAGAAAAAATAGACGATTTAACAAATACAGATGAATTAGAAAATACTGATAATAGTGAGAGATTAAAATTAGATTTACAAAATGAAATATATTCTGAATTAGTTAAAATTTATAATAAATTAAAATGAATATAGAAAATGTACAATTAGATAGTTTTTTAATATCAAGAGAACCAGAAATATTTGATTTAGTTAGGAAAATAAAAGAACTTGTTAATTCTGGGACACAAATAAATTCCATAAATAAAATAACATATACATCAGACGATACTTATACAAAACCAATAAATCTTGTTGGTTTATTAGCTGTTTGTGTTGGAGGTGGAGGTGCTGGTGGAGCTGAATATTCAGGAACATATGGCGGAGGTGGAGGTGGAGGTGGTGCAACAAATATTAGATTATACTTAAATGATGAAATAACAGATATAGTTACAATAACAATAGGATTAGGTGGAACAGGTGATATAGCTAGTGATGGAACATCTGGATATAATACAACCTTAGTTGGTGGTATAACATTGACAACAAGTGGTGGAAATGGAGGAATTAGAGGAGAAATGACAAGCGCTAGTGGTGGAAATGGAGGAACAGGTGATATAAATGGTGGAGATGGTGGATATGGTACAGGAGGAACAGGTTATGGAGATATTGCTGGAATTGGTTTTTATGGTATTGGTGCTGGTGGAAGTGGTGGAGCAGATTTAGGTGCTGGTGGAGGAGAAGGATATGCCGGAACACCCTCTGGAACATCTGGTAATGGTAATAATTATGAAAAAAAAGACGCTAGAAGTAACACAGGATGTGGTGGTGGTGGTTCTGGTGCAGCTTATGATGGTTCTACTAATGCTGCTAGAGGTGGACACGGAGGTAGTGGTGTCGTCTATTTTATAGAATTATTATCATAGCACTTATCTATTCGTGGTATAATAAATATATAAGAATAAAATTATGAATATAAAGCAACTTCGTGCAGATACTAGATTTCAACTAGGAAATATCACATCTTCAGAATATTCCGACTTAAATTTAGATCGCCAAATAGACAAATATTATAAAAAAGCAATAGAAATAGCGTTAAGAGCTTCAGGAGAATGGGAAGTTTCAGGAGAAGTAGCTACTACAAATATAATATCAGGACAGCAAGAATATGTATTATCAACTGATACTAGGCTTTTAACTCTTAAAAGAATAGAAGTTAATTTATCAGGTGGAACAGATACTTGGGAAAAAGC
>RZYG01000069.1 GCA_009930415.1 Spartobacteria bacterium
CAAGTCGCCCTACCCATCGCCGATGAAAAAGCCGCCGGGCCCGCGAACGGGTCCGGCGGCTGTGAGGCAGGGGCGGCCTACTGAACGACCACGCGATAGTAGCGCGCAGTGTCTGCCAGGTCGGTGTCCTCCAGAAGCAGTTCCGTGCCGGTTCCGTGTTCGGAATCTGCATCCGTCCAGAAGGGCTCCGGCTGCGTCGTGAGGTCGGTGGTGAACTGCAGCTTGTAGGTCTTGCCAACGGCCGACGTGGTCAACGTCGCCGCCGCCGCCGCGCCGGCCGGGACTTCAAACGCGGCGATATCCGGCTGCTCGCCCGAGGACGCCTGGGTCACGACGCTCGTCACGGCCGAGTACGGGCTGTTGGACAAGGCATTGTAGGCCTTGGCGCGGTAGTAGTACGTCACGCCTTCCGTCAGGCCCGTCACCGTGTGGGTGACGACGTCGCCGACGTCGAGGTTCTCGTAGCCCGGGACAAAAGTCGAACCGCCGCCGCCACCGCCATAAGAGGTCACGACGATGTCGTGGACATAGATGGCCGAACTCGGCGAAGCAATGCGCAATTGGACGCTGGCACCGGAATCGTTCACGTCAAAGGTGAACGCCGCACCCTCGATCCCAATTCCCGTCCATGTGGTGAGATCATCCCAAGTGCTGCCGTTGTACTTCTGCAGCTTGGCGGAACGATCTGCGCCGCCGGCGGCTATGTTCATCGTAACGGTGCCCACGGTGTTCAGGGCCGGCAACTCCAGGATGCCAGTGCTGGCCCGCAACTGCACCCGTCCGGTCGAACCGATCCCGCTGGCTGCCGCGGCGGGAGCCACGATGCATTCGGTCATGTTCACGGTTCCCGCCGGGATGCTTTGCGTCCAAGTGCCGTAACCCGCATGGTCCGTCCAACTTTGGATGTTCTCGGAAACGAGCGTGGCTTTTGTACTGCCCCCGGCGTAGAAGGTGCCGTTTGTATCGACGTCGAGGATGTAGCCCGTCGCGCCGGCGGAGGCCAGCCAGTTGGCGTTGAATTGGGTCGCATCGATGGCGCTGGCGGCTTGGATGACGGGGGCGAGAAGTTCGACCGGGCCTGCGACGGCGGTCACGGTGGCCGTGGCCATCGCCGTGCCCAGCTCGTTCGAGGCCTGGAAGACGAACTCGAATTCGCCCGCGACGCTCGGCGTGAAGGAGAGCGTGCTGCCCGCGAAGGAGTAGTCGCCCGCGTCCGCCGTAGAGGAAACCAGCGAAAGCGCCGGCACGGGATTGCCCGAGTCGTAGGCGGAGACGTCCAGCGAGAAGAGGACGCCCACGCTCGCCGATTGCGGCGGAATGGCCGCGAACGACGGAGCCGACGGTTCTGCCGCGCCGAACTCGTGGCTGCCGAGGTAGTCGGTGGTGTCCGCGGCGTAGTCGTCCCACTCCAGCGGATCGTAGGTCGTCGTGCCTTCCACCACGGTGCTCTTGCGGACCTTGGTGACGTCCGCGGCGAAGACGACGTCGCTGCCAATGGTGCCGACCACGTCGATGTTGGCGTCGTTCTTGGCCAGCGCCACCACGTCGTTGCCGTTGTGGGTCAGACTGCCCGAGGTCTGGTCGGCCAAGGCGAGGATCGTCGCGTTGGCATCGTTCTTGGCAACGACGAACACGTCGCCGTCGGCGACGGTGCCGGCCAGGGTGATCGTCGTCGGCGTCGTGCTGCCGTTGGAATAGATCCGCAGGACGTAGCCGGCCGTGCCCAAATCGACGGCCGCGCCAGTGCCGTTGAAGATCTCGACGGCCTTGTTGTTGCTCGAACCTTCGATGTATTCCGAAATGAACAAGTCCGCCGCCATGCTGCCGTCGCGCACGGCGATTTTCACGCCCAGGACGGTCGTACCGTCGTCGTCCGTGGCGGAGAAGGTCACGTGGTAGGTGCCCACCTGGGCCTCGCCGGGCGTCCAGCTGAAGGTCGTGGAGGCCGTGCCCGTGCCGTTGGCCTCGGGCGCCGTCGCGCCCGTCGGCAGATCGGAGGCCGTCAGCGAAACGGCCAGCCCGTCGGAATCCGTGGCCGTGACGGTGAAGCTGAGCGGGTTGTCGAAGACCACCGTCTTGTTGGTTCCAGCGGGATCCAGCGTGATACGCGGCGGTTGATCCACCAGCGGTTCCCATCCCACGATGTTGGCCAGTCCGTTCCAGCCGTCGTATTCCTGCGGATGCTGGGTGGATTCGTATGCCACGACCTTGGGATATAGATAAGTAAAGGATTCCTCTCCGGACACCCAGCCGTCTCCGCTGGTGTCGCTGGCCACCGAATTCGTGATGGCATCCAGCAGGAACAGGGTATACACGCCGTGACCGATTTCGGGGTCCTCGTAGGAATATTCGTCGTCGTCCGCCGCCGTGGAAATGTAGGGCGAGGTCAGGTCGTCGACGTCCTTGACGCCCTTCTTGCGAAGATCGTCCACGAACCCGTTGGAGCGGTCCGTCACCACGGCATCCGTGCGGGAAATGCCCTTGGGCGTCAAGCTAGTCGGTGCCTTCAAATGCCCGCCGCTGTGGCAGGTATCCAACAGGACGATGATATTGTCCGTCGGCAGGGCGTCCAGCCAGTCGCTGAGCTCGTCGTCGGTGATTTCGGTGTCCATGATCATGTAGGGGCAGAGATATTCGTCGTAGCCGTCGCCGCCCTCGTCGCCGTCCGTGTCCGGCATATCGTCGCCGCCGTGTCCGGAAAAGAAGAACAGGTTGACGTCGCCGGGCTGGGAAGCGGCACCCATCGCGGCGATCGCCGCCTGGATGTTGCCTTCCGTGGCCTGGTTGTTCAGCAGAAGCTGGACGTTGCCGGCCTCCCAGTTGGATCCGGTCAGCAGCAGGTCGTACAGGTCCTGCGCATCGTCGTCGCAGTAGGTCAGGTCGTTGATCGTTCCGTCGTAATCCGAGATGCCGCAGATCACGGCGCGGTACGTCCCCACCGGCTGCTGCTCGTACGCCTGGATGGTCACGTCGATCTGGTTCGTGCCGTCCTTGTCGCCGGCGAAGAAGCTGACCACCGTGGTGCCGGTTGCCGCCGGCGTCCAGCTGAAGACGTTCGTCAGCACGCTCGTGCCGGACACCTCCGGAAAGCTCGCGCCCGCCGGCAACCCCGTCGCCCGCAGCGTAATCTGATCCGCCGCGTCGTTCGGAATCTCGCTTCCCGTAATGGCAAAACTGATCTCATTGCCGACCGCCACCGACAACGACGTGTCGTTCGGCACGATGGCGATGGAAGGCGGCATATTGGACGGCGGGATCACGGGAATATCGTAGAAAAGCTCAACAAATTCATTTGCGAAATCCGTAGCATCCGAATACTCGCTGATACGCAAGCCGGCCGTGCCGTCGCCCGTTGCACCCGTGCCCGGCGTCGCGGAAGCCATCGCCACCTTGGTCCAACTGGCTGCGTCGGAAGCCACACTGCCCAGCGCCGTGCGTTGTACTGAACTGCTGACAGGATCGAGTGTCGACGGCGTGGGCCCATCTACAACCGTGGAACTCGCATCGCTCAAGGTGTAGGTTTCAGCGCCGTTGATCTGCGGCACCTTTCCTTCGGAATTTACATACACGACATCTTCGCCCAAGGTGACGCCCCAGGCCGTTTCAAATGCAGCTTGATCGGCGGTGCGGCCCACGATCACATAGCCGCCGGCGGGGATCAGAGTGCCGGCCGGCAACGTGAACGTCTGGGCGCTGTTGGCCTGGGTCAGCACATAGCCGCCGATATCAAGGGGGGTCTGTGCCTGTGCATCCGACAAACACAACAAAAGAGACGACAGGACGGGCAGGACTATTCTCTTGTTCATGATTCGACTCCTCGGGCGATTCTACCGGATGCCGACAAACACCCATCGGCATTAATTTTGTATAAGATGCCCGAGTCCCCCACCCTTTAGAAGGAAATAAAGCCTACCCGGGAAAAACCTTTTACCTTGGCTTTTTGCAAAACGAAGGCCCCAACGGTCGGGGTGGAACCCGCCCCTCCATAAAACCGCCAAACCGGTTTGTTTTCGCCTCTGAAGGGACGACCTCCGTGGCGTCCGGGTTCGTTTTGCATCAGGCCCACCCCCCAAAACGCGGCGTGGCCCGCCGGCGGCTCACCACCGCTGGCGGTCGGCCAGGATGAGCTGGTCGCTGCCGGCCAGGAACCGGCCGTGGGTCAGCGGGAAATTGCCGGGAACTTTGCCGGCGGCGAAAACCTGATACCAGGTGTATTCCGGCGCGGTGGGATCGGACAGCCCGCGCACCCAGGGTTTGTCGCGCGTGACGGTCGTGAAGTAGGCCAGCGAGATGCGCTGGTGTTTTTCCGCGATCTGGTAGAACCCGTCGATGTCCCGCGGCAGCAGGATCGAGGTGCGCCCGCCGTACCAGGCCGTCGCCCACGGGATGTCCGTCGTCAGGCATTCGTCGGGTTCAAGCATGGCGGTCACCCAGCCGACGTAGCTGTGGAAATAAGGCGGATACGGCAGGCCCGAGCGCGGCGGCAGCACGTGGGCGAGCAACGGCAGCGCCGTCAGCAGCAAGACCGCCGTGATGGCCGCGGAGGCGAACGCGCGCATCTCGAACTGGAGGCGATCGAGCAAGACGAGGAAGAACGCCCAGCCGTAGGGCAGCGCCAACGGCCAGAAGACGACCAGCGCGCGCAGGCTTTCTGCGCCGAACGCCGCGGCATTCAAAATGGCGATCGCCCCCGCCGGCAGCAGGCACCAGCGCAGGGTGCGGCTGGCATGGCGCACGAACCGGTGCAGATACATCGCGCCGAACAGCGCCAGCAGGATCCCGCCCGACGCCAGGCCGAAGCCTTGCGCGAAAAACGTCCGCAGGTTCGCGACCGCCTTGATCTGCAGGGCATAGAAGGCGGACGCGACGTCCGGCAATTCGGCCGACAGGGAACGGGCGAGCGCGTCGCCGGGGAACAAGGTGGTGTCGGCCAGCAATTCACGCACCACGAATCCGAAGGGCCGACCGCAGAGGGCGACGTTGCGGGCCATCCACGGGACGACCGGCAGCACCGCGAGCGCGGCGAACAGGATCGCCTTCGTCCAAGGCTGCCGCCGCCGCGAAACGCCCACATGCAGGAACACGACGATCCAGGCCGCGATGCCGACGGCGTAGCGCGTCAGGAACGCCGTCGCCGCCAGCAATGCCGCCAGCCCGAGCGGGATCAACCAGCGCCCGACGGGCCCCTGCTCCGTTTCCGGCCCCCCGCCCGGCGGCAGTTCCGCCGCCCAGACGCCCGCATAGACCGCGGCCAAGGCGAAAAAGACGGCGGCGGACAGGTCCGACCCCAGCAGGCTGCCGCGCCAGACCAGATCGCTCAGCAGAAACGAACTGGCCGCCAGCACGCCCACGCGCTGGTCGAACAGCTTGCCGCCAAGCAGCCAGACCAGAATCGCCGCCAATGCCGTGAAGAAATGGCTGGCCGCGACCGGCAGGTAGTCCATGCCGCTCACGTAGGCCGTCGTCGGCGTGCCGGGCTCCGGCAGCCCGACCAGCTTGAACGCGCCGGCGAGAAGCGCGGGCCAAACCGGCGGATGCCCCAGATCGGGATGCTCCCGCACCGCCGTGGTTCCGTCCGGCGATCGCTCCGCCAGCCGGCCGATCTCGAACGGCCGCACGCACTGCGTGACGAGTCTCCCCCGCTGCGCGAAGTTGCGCGCCAATTGGGCTTCTTCCATCGCGCGGGCGTCGCGCAGGCCCTGGAAGTTCGTGAAGGTGTAGAGCGCGGCCATCGCGAACGCGAACAGCGCGAACAACACCGCGTGGATGACCTTTCGCCCCGAACCCTGGTCCATCTGGTAGACGAGATTCTGCATGCCGGTTTCGAATGCTAGCGCCATGGCGTCCGCCCTTTCTTCATGCGTCCCCGGGGGCGCGCAAACCGAATTCGTTGATTTTGCGGTGCAGGGTCCGGCGGCTGATGCCCAGATCCTGCGCCGCTTTCGTGCGGTTGTCCCGGTGCCGGCGCAGGGCGTCGGCGATGAGCTGGCGCTCCGCGTCGCGCAGGACGCGTCCGGCGCGCGACGGAATGGCCAGGCCGCCGGCGGCGCCGTCCCGGACGGCCGCGGGCAAGTCGGCCACCGTCAACCGGTCGCCCGTGCCCAGCACCACCAGGCGTTCGATCACGTTGCGCAGCTCGCGCACGTTGCCGGGCCAGGCATAGGCCTGGAGAACGTCCATCGCCTCGGGCGAAATCGCCGGCGGTTTCTTGCCGTTTTCCGCGGCCAGCGTCTTGAGATAGTGCTGCGCGAGCAGGACGACGTCGCCGGTCCGTTCCCGCAGCGGCGGCAAGGTCAGGTTCACCACGTGGAGCCGGTAGAAGAGGTCTTCGCGGAAGGCGCCTTCCGCCACCCGCGCGCGCAGGTCGCGGTTGGTGGCGGCGACGAGGCGCACGTCCACGTGGATCGTTTCCGTGCCGCCGACCCGCTCGAACTTCCGTTCTTCCAGCACGCGCAGGATCTTCACCTGCAGCGCGGGATCGATCTCGCCGATCTCGTCGAGGAACAGCGTGCCGCCGTCGGCCAGCTCGAAGCGGCCGCGGCGCCGTTCCACCGCGCCGGTGAACGCGCCTTTTTCGTGCCCGAACAGTTCGCTTTCCAGCAGGGTCGGGGCCAGCGCGGCGCAATGCACGGGAATGAAAGGCCCGTCGCGGCGCGGGCTGCACTGGTGCAGCGCGCGGGCCACCAGCTCCTTGCCCGTGCCGCTTGCGCCCTGGATCAGCACCGTGGCGCGCGTCGGCGCGGCCTGGCGGATCGTCGCGAACACCTCCTGCATCGCCGGCGAAGTGCCGATGATGTTCTCGAAGCCGTACTTCGAGTCGAGCTGCGCCTTGAGCCGCTCGTTTTCGTCCCCCAGCCGGCGTTCGGCCAGCGCGCGCCGCAGCAGCAGGTCGAGCCGGTCGAGATTCACCGGTTTCGCCAGGAAATCGTAGGCGCCGCGCTTCATCGCCTCCACGGCCGTCTCGACGCTGCCGTAGGCCGTCAGCAGGATGACGATCGGCTTGGCGTCGCGGCCCAGCAGCCGCGACAGCAAGGCCATGCCGTCCAGGCCCGGCATGCGCAGGTCGGTCAGGACGACGTCCGCCGCATGGGTTTCCAGCCATTCCAGCGCGCGCTGGCCGTTCTCGGCCTCGGCCACGGCATACTCGCCGCGCAGCGCGCGGACCAGGCCTTCGCGGGTGTTTTTTTCGTCGTCGACGACGAGGATGACGGGCCGGGAACTCACGGCGCGGCCTCCGCCGGCTCGGCGGGCGGCGCGGCCAGCAGCCGGATGCGCTGGTCGTCGCGCCGGAAATTGAGCTGGATGCGCGCGCCGGACGGCAGGCTGTCCACCTGCACGGTGCCGCCATGGTCGCGCACGATGCGCTGCACGATCATCAGGCCCATGCCGTGGCCCTCCGCCTTCGTCGAGCGGAACGGCTCGAACAGATCGCCCATCTTGCCGGGCGGGATGCCCGGCCCCGTGTCCTGGAACGTCGCGCCGACGAGGCGTTCCGACGCCGCGAAGGAGATGCGCAGCACGCCGCCGCCGGGCATGGCCTGGAGGGCGTTGCGGATCACGTTGAAGAACGCCTGCCGCACCTGCCCGGCATCCACCCAGGCCGGCGGCAGGTCGTCCGCGTCTTCCACCGCCACCACGATCTTCCGATCGCGGATTTCCGCCGCCAGCGTTTCCAGCGTCTGCGCGACGAGGTCCGGCAGCGCGTGCGGCGCGCAATTGGGCTGGCTGGGCCGGATCGCCTTCAGGAATTGCGCCAGAATCTGGTCCAGGCGCCGGATCTCCCCCCGGGCGACGTCCAGCAGCTCCTTCAGCGGCCCCGTCCCCCCTTCCGGCAGCGCCCGCAGTTCCCGCTCGATCAACTGCAAGTGGATGCCCAACGAATTGAGCGGATTGCCGATTTCGTGGGCGACGCCCGCGGCCAGCATCAGGATGGCGTTCAGGCGTTCCGATTCGACGATTTCCTCGGCGTGATCCCGTTCCTGCGTCACGTCGCGCAGGATCATCACCGCGCCGGTGCGGCCGTCGGCCGAATTTTCCAGCGGCGCGAGATAGACCGCCAGAAACCGGTGCTCGGGATAGGAAATCTCGATTTCGCGGCTGGCCAGGCGGGTCCATTCGCGTTCGTCCTGCCGCAGCAGCCGCTCCCACTCGATGTCGCGCACGTAGCGGCCCATCGGCTGGCCCACGGCCGTCGCCTCGTCCATCCCCAACAGCCGGCCGGCGCCGCGGTTGGCATACACGACGCGGCCTTCCGCGTCCAAAACCAGGATGCCCTCGCGCAGCGCATGGAAAATCGTTTCGAGCAACCCTCGTTCCGAGGCCAGCCGGAGGAACTGGGCCTGGACGCTGCCCGGATCGAGCTTGTCCAGCCGTTCGATCAATTTGTTCCAGAATGCCGATTTCATGTCCTGCGCGACCCGCGCGATGCCCGTACTTTCCACGATGCGCCGCGCGGCCGCAAACAAAAAAACGGCGCGGCGACATTTGCGCATTTCGCCGCTTGACGATGAGCCCATCCCGTGCGAACAGTACGGACAGGATGCGCGGGCGCATCCACCGACTTGAAACCTTGAGGGATGCAAACATGAACATGGAAGAAGAGGAATTCAACCCCTTCGGCGGCTACACGAGCGGATGCGAACTCCACGGCGAGGATTTCCTGCGCGAATGCACCATGTGCGGGATCGAATTCTGCTCGGCCTGCTTCCCGCAATCCGCGCTGTGTTCCGACTGCGCCGCCCAGGCCGAATTCGACGACGACGACGAGGATGAGCCGAGCGAAGAGGAGAAGGAACTCCTCCTGCTCGAAGGATTCGACGACGACGAGCCCGACGAGGAGGCCATGGCATCGGCGCCCGTCCCGCCGGCGAAGAAACCGGCGCCGGCGCCCGCCAAAACCAAGGCGACGCCCAAAGCCGCGAAACCCGCCAAGGCGCCGGCAACGAAAACCGCCCGGAGGAAGCCCGTCGCGAAAAAGGCCCCGGCCAAAGCCAAGAAACCGGCCGCGAAAAAAGCGCCGGCCAAGCGCAAGGCCCCGGCCAAGAAGAAACGCTGAGCCCGGCGGACCGGCGCCCCAGCCCCCCTTCCTTTGACGCCCGCGACTTATCATCTCTGGACCATCGGGTGCCAGATGAACGAGGCCGACGCCCTGCGCGCGGCCGCGCTGCTGGAATCCGCCGGATTCCGCCCCGTGGAGCGCGCCCGCGACGCCGCGCTGCTGCTGCTGAACACCTGCGTCGTCCGCCAGCAGGCCGAGGACAAGATCCATTCGCGCCTGACCTACGTGGCCGAACTCAAGCGGGCCCATCCCGACCGGACCGTCGCGCTCATGGGGTGCCTCGTCGGGAAAAATCCCCGCGAGCTCGACCGCTTCCGCGCCCGCTTTCCGTTCGTCGATCTCTTCCTGCCGCCGTCGGATCTCGCTCCGCTGCGCGCGTTCCTGGAAGCGCGCGGCCGGCTTCCTTCCGCGGCCGCCGCGGCCGACGACCTGCCGCCGCCGCCCCTGCCCGATTCGCAGACCGGGCGGGCCGTCGTCGCGCACGTGCCCGTCGTGCTGGGCTGCTCGCACGCCTGCACCTATTGCGTCATCCCCTACCGCCGCGGCGGCGAACGGTCGCGGCCCTCCGCCGAAATCCTCGCCGAGACGGCGGGGCTCGCCGCGCGCGGCGTGCGCGAAATCATCCTGCTCGGCCAGATCGTGGACCGCTACGGCCTCGACCGCCCCGGTGAAATCCATTTGCCCGAGCTGCTCCGCCGCGTCGCCGCCGTCCCCGGCATCCTTCGCGTCCGCTTCCTCACCAGCCATCCGCGCTGGATCACGGACGACCTGATCGCCGCCGTCGCGACCACGCCCGGCTTGTGCCCCTATTTCGAACTCCCGGTGCAGGCCGGATCCGACGCCATCCTCGCCGCGATGCGGCGCGGCTATGCCGTGGCCGACTACAAAACGCTCGTCGCCAAGATCCGCGCCGCGATCCCGCACGTGGGCGTCTCCACCGACGTCATCGTCGGCTTCCCCGGCGAAACCGCCGCGCAATTCGAGGAAACCATGGCCCTCATGCGCCGGGTCGATCCCGACATGATCCGCGTGGCCAAGTATTCCCCGCGGCCCCTGACCTATTCCGCGCGGCATCTGCCCGACGACGTGCCCGAAGCCGAGAAGGAACGGCGGCGCGTCGCGCTGGAAGCCCAGCTCCGCGCGCGGCTGACGGAAAAGAACGCGCCGCTGCTGGGCCAAACGGTCGAAATCCTCGTGGAATCCATCGAGAAAAACGGCCGCCGCCACGGGCGCACGCCCGACAACAAACCGGTCTTCGTCGATGGCTCCACCGCCGCCCCCGGCGACGCAATCGCGGCCCGCATCGTCTGGGCCGGCCCGTTCAGCCTGATCGCGGCGGCTACTTGACGACGGCGCCGCTGGACAGGTCGCCGTCCACCGTCACCAGGCGCAGGCGCTCGCCCTTGCTGGCGGCCAGCAGCATGCCTTGGCTTTCGACGCCGCGCAGCTTGATCGGCGCGAGGTTCGACACGACGACGACGGTCTTGCCAAGCAGATCTTCGGGCTTGTAGTAAAGCGCGATGCCGGCGACGATCTGCCGGCGCTCGTCGCCCATCAGCACGGTCAGCTTCAGCAACTTCACCGCGCCCTCGATGGCCTCGGCGCTCATGATCTTCGCCGTGCGCAACTGCACCTTCGCGAAATCGTCGTAGGCGATCACGCCTTCGGGATGGCCCAGCGTGCCCGGAACCGCCGCCGGCTTGGCGGCCGGCGCCGGCGCGGCCGGGGATTCGATCTTCGTTTCCGCGGCGGGCGCGGGCGCCTCGATGCGCGGGAACAGCGCCCCGGGCGCAGCCACCGGCGTGCCGGGTTGCAGGACTTCGGGCTTCGTCAATTCGTCGGGATTCACGGTCATTGGATTCTCCATGCCGAGCGCGGCGCGCAGCTCGGCCATCTTGGTGGGCATCAGCGGCATCAGCAGTCCCGCGCAAACGCGCAGCGACTCGGCGGCGGCGTAGAGCGTGGCATGCAGCGGCCCCGGATCGGCCGCGCGGGCTTGCGTCCAGGGCTGCTGGATTTCGATGAATTTGTTGGTGGCGCGCACGGCCTCGATCACCTGCGCGACGCCGGCGTGGAGCGTGAACGTCTCGACGGCGGTTTGCAGGCCCGCGGCCGCCGCGGCAGCCTGGTTGAACAGGTCGGCGGCCGGGCCGCTCGCGAACGTGCCCGCCGGCGGCGGCGGCAGCTTCCCGCCGCAATACTTGCCGACCATGCTGACCACGCGGTTGAGCAGATTGCCCAGGTCGTTGGCCAGGTCGGCGTTGTAGCGGCGGATGAACGCATCTTCGGTGAAGGACGCGTCCTGCCCCATCGCCATTTCGGCCATCAGGAAGTAGCGGAACGGATCGACGCCGTAGCGGTCCATCAGGTCCAGCGGATTCACCGCGTTGCCGAGACTCTTGCTCATCTTGGCGGCGCCCATCAGCCACCAGCCGTGCGCGAAGATCGTCTTGGGCATTGCCACGCCCATCGCCTGGAGCATGCAGGGCCAATAGACCGTGTGCGTCGTCAGGATGTCCTTGCCGATCAAATGGATCGCTGGCCAGCGGCGCGCGAACTGCGCGTCGTCGCGGCGGTAGCCGACCGCGCTGATATAGTTGACCAGCGCATCGAACCACACGTAGGTCACGTAGTCCTTGTCGAACGGCAGCTCGATGCCCCAGGCCAGGCGCGACTTGGGCCTCGAAATGCACAGGTCCTGCAGCGGCTTGCGCAGGAAGCCCAGCGTTTCGTTGCGCCGGAATTCGGGCTGGATGAACTCGGGATGGGTTTGGATGTATTCGACGAGCCAATCCTGGTAGGCGCTCATCTTGAAGAAATAGTTGGCCTCGCGCACGCGCTGCACCGGCCGGCCGCATTCCGGGCAGTTGCCGTTGACGAGATCCTTTTCCGTGAAGAACCGCTCGCACGGCACGCAATACCAGCCGTCGTATTCGTCGCGGTAGATTTCGCCGCGGTCGTAGAGATCCTGGAGGATTTCCTGCACGATGAGCTTGTGGCGCGGCTCGGTCGTGCGGATGAAGTCGTCGTTGCGGATCTCGAGCCGCTGCCACGCTTCCTGGAAGCGCACCACGGTCGCGTCGACGTGGGTTTGCGGATCGATGCCCAGCTTGGCCGCGGCCTCCTGCACCTTCTGGCCGTGCTCGTCGGTGCCCGTCAGGAACCAGACGTCGCGCCCGAACTGGCGCTGGCAGCGCGCCAGCACGTCGGCCAGCACCGTCGTGTAGGCATGGCCGAGGTGCGGCTTGTCGTTGACGTAGTAGATCGGCGTCGTGACGTAGTAGGCTTCGGGCTTCATCCAAGGGCTCCTGGTTCGGCGATGGGTTGTACCGCACCCCGCCGCGCCGCGCAAACCAATTCAAAACCTTCGCGGCCACGTGTTCCCGCGGTCTTCAGCCCCCCACGACCTTGTGTCGCGGGTGAAACCGTTCCGCCAATCAGGCCGGCGCGAGCGCCGCCCACACGGCGGAAATCTCCAGCCGTTCCAGCTCGCCTTCGGGCGCGCGCAGCACGCGCACGCCGCCCCGGCCGCGCGGTGCCCAGACGTCCGCATCCGACGGCCCGAACAGCGCCGTCGTCGGCACCCCCACCGCCGCGGCCAAATGAGCGATGCCCGAGTCGTTGCCCAAAAACGCGCCGCACTCCGCCAGCGCGCCGGCCAATTCCACCAGCGTCAGGCCCGCCAGCGCCGGCGAATCCGGAAGCTCGCGCGCGAAAACGGCCGCCGCGTCCACGTCGGCCTCGCCGAAAACCGCCACCGTTTCCCGCCCCGCGGCGCGCAGGCG
>RZYG01000292.1 GCA_009930415.1 Spartobacteria bacterium
TCCTGCCGGCCCAACAAGGCCGACGTCCGCAACGGCAGCTCGACGAACCTCGCCAGCACCTGGGTCGGGCTGCAGAACGTCTGGGCGCCGACGAAGGTGCTCGCGCCCTGGTCCTACCAGCCGCACTACGTGCGCCACGTCGATCCCGCCAGCGGCACCGTCCGCAAGATCGTCGCCGTGCCCGCCGGCCGCTACGAGGGCAACGAGAACGGCCGCGGCGGCTACGGCGCCTTCAAGCCCGAGAACGTCTGGGGCAGCCAGATCGCCGCGAACAACGATGCCGCCAAGCCGATGCTGCTGCTGCTCCACAGCGACGGCGACAACTACGGCATGAAGAACGCCGACGCCTGGAACGGCCAGCACCAGGCCTTCGTGGACATGTGCAACGCCAACGGCGACTTCGAATACACCGGCGTGCAGGACTACCTGAGCCTGTATCCGCCGAATCAAAACGACGTGATCCACGTCGAGCCCGGCAGCTGGATCGGCATCGACGGCGGCACCCCGTACTATGAAAAATGGCTGTCCTACGAAAACCGCGACGGCGTCATGCCCGACATGTGGTCGTGGAGCGTGCTCGTCGCCGCGCAGAACCGCGTGTTCACCGCCGACGATATGGAAAACAGCTATCTCTCCGGCACGCGCGACGTGAACGACGTCGAGTGGGGGCTCGGCAACGACACCGCCCGGGCCTGGCACTTCTATCTCAACGGCGAAACGAGCTGCTACTGGTATTGGGACTACGACACGGCCAATCCGTGGGACGGCAACCCGACGCGCGCCTGCAACCTGGCGGTCGCCGAGGCCAACAAGGTCCTCGCGCGCAATCCCGGCGGCGACAACCGCGGCCCCAGCATCTTCCCGCCCCAGCGCACGCCCTACAACCCCGGCGGCAAGATGTGGAACGAAACCTCCAACGCCCCGTCCGATTTCGTCGTCTGGACGTTCATCGACGACGTCAGCGGCGTGCAAAGCGCCACCCTCAAGTGGCGCCGGGATCTGGATGGCCAGTGGCCCCTCAGTTCGACCGAGAACGAAGTCTTCGCCAAGGGCGACGGCGTCACGGAGTGGACGGCCGTGGATATGGCGAGCGACTGGTGGCCGTCGGTGAAAGGTCCCCAGGTGCCCGATCCCAGCGCCCGCGCGATGCGCTACCAGGCGACGATTGCCGGCCAGACCAATTGCCTGATCGACTACTACGTGGAAGCCGTGGACAGCAACGGCAAGACCAACCGCTCGAACATCCTCCACGTGTGGGTGGGCGAGCAGACCGGCGGCACCGGCGGCGATATCGTGCCGCCGCCGAACGTCTGGCTGCGCGGCACGCATACCTGGCCCGCCGCCGCCGACGTCACCGACGCCGATCCGATCTATTTCAACGTTGAAGCCGGTCCCTCCGGCACCGTGACGGGCGTCACGCTGGGCTACTATCTCAACGACAACGGGTGGATCCGCACGAACATGGCCCCGAACGCGGAGTGGGGCTCCGTCGGCGGCCAGTGGTACAATCTCGAGCTCGGGCCGTTCGCGGCCGGCGACGTCCTCAATTTCTACGTCGAGGCCACCGACGGCAGTACGACCAACTGGGACAACAACGGCGGCGCGAACTACCACATTGAAGTGGCGGCCGGCGGCGGCGAGTCCGACGTGCTCTGGGTCGGCAACGTCGCCCAGACGCCCGCCAACGGCGCCATCGGCGCGACCGACGCCATCGAGATCGCCTGCGAAAGCTGGCCCATCGGCGCGTCCACGAACGTCGCGCTGGTCTTCAGCGCCAATGGCGGCGCCACCTGGGCGACGACGAACTTCGCCAAGACCGGCGAAGCGCGCAACAACGACCTTTGGAGCGTGGCGATCGGGCCTTATCCCGACGGCGCGACCGTGAAATACTACGTGTTGGGCACGCTGCCCAACGGCACGACGGTGCGAGACGACAATGCCGGCAAGAATTACGCGGCCATCGTTGGCGACTTGGCGGCCTTCCGCATCGTGCGCCACACGCCGCAAATCGGCGCGCCCGGCACGCCGGACAATTCCGACGATGCCTTCGATTTCGACGTCTCGGGCGGCGCGGCGACGACCTCCGGCGGCACCGGGTTCGGCAGCTTCGGCCAGATCTACCTCAACTGCGACGACACCAACCTATATATCGGCGGCACCGGCGCGGCCCTGCCCGACGATAGCCGGAACAACGCGGCCGTCGTCTTCCTGAGCACCGACACGGTCGCCGGTAGCGATAATCTCTGGGCCCTGAACGGCAATCCGAACGGACTGGACCTGCTCCACAACGTCACCTTCGCGCAGCCCGCCTTCGTGGCGATCCAGCTGGGCGACGTCTACGGCGACTACGCCAACTCGGCGAGTTTCGAAATGTACCAGCCCGGCGGCTTCGACTGGGGCCAGGGCGTGTGGTACGTGGGCGGCGGCGCCACCACGTTCTCCGCCGTGAACAACGCTCGCCTCTCGCAGTTCGTCGGCTACGGCCCCGACAGCCGCCTCGCCGCCAACTGGGAGTGCGCCGTGCCCCTTTGGACCCTCGGCGTCACGAATGCCGCCCAACTGACCAACCTGTTCGTTTCGGGATTGATCGTGAATTTCCTGGCGCAGGGCAACGACCAGTATATTTCCGGCCGCTGGCTGGGCGACAACGCGACGATCGAAGGCGACCTGCCCGCCTCCGGCAACTTCGAGTTCAATCTGGTCCATCTGACCGGCACGCG
>RZYG01000293.1 GCA_009930415.1 Spartobacteria bacterium
TTCTTCGACGACCAGATGGTCCATCTGGAAAACGTGGCCGCCAGCACGCCGTCCGTGCACGTGCCCTTCGGCATCGCCAACAAGGGCGCGGGCGGCTAGGCGGCCCGGTCAGGGCGCATCTGCGATGGGGTGTCGCCCGCATGGGCCCTTGTGGCGCGGGGCTCCCGTCCCGCGCGGATTCTTCCAGCCGCACGCGGCAGGAGCCGCATGCCACGAAGGCAAGCATTTTCATCCCGATGACGCCAAGCATGCACCCATTCGCAGATGCGCCCGTCCGGCCAGATTGCCGGCCAGATTGCTGCGGTTTGGGATTGCGGGCGGGCGGGCCATCCCCGTATAAACGGCAGATCATGTTCCGCGATTTCATCAACAACTCGACCCTGGTCGTAGCGGTGGCCAGCTGGCTGGCGGCGCAGTTCATCAAGTTGGCGCTGTTTCTGGTGCGCGAACGCAAGTTCGATTACGGCTTTTTGCTTCGGCTGGGGGGCATGCCCAGCTCGCACACGGCCTCGGCGGCGGCTTGCGCAACCTCGGTGGGCCTGCGGACGGGCTTCGGTTCGCCGGTTTTCGCGGTGGCCATGGGGATGCTGGCGCTGATCATGATCGATGCCCAGAGCGTCCGGCGGGCGGCGGGGGCGCAGGCCCGCCTGCTGAACCAAATGGCGGACGAAATCTACCGCAACCACAAGTTTTCCCCCGAAAAACTGGTCGAATTCCTCGGCCATACCCGCCTGGAAGTGCTGATGGGCCTGCTGTTGGGCGTCGTCCTGGCTGCCGGGGTCCATGCCGCGTTCCCCGTCTGGGCCCTTGCTTCCTGAGGCGGAACCGCTTTTCAAGGCGCTCCCCGGAGTGCCCGCGGCCTCGATTTTTGTTAGGACGGTGTTGACTGGAAGGGCCGAAAGAGTATGATGTTTCAAGAGTCGTCAAATGCAAGGAGACAAATCGTCATGAAGCGCAAGGTCTTTGGTTTCACCCTGATCGAACTGCTGGTGGTTATCGCCATCATCGCCATGCTCGCCGCCATCCTGGTTCCCGCCGTCAATCGGGCGCTGATCAATGCGGCTTTGACTCAAACCGTCTCCAACGGCGGCAACATCTACAAGTCGGTCTTTGCCGGCCAGATGGAAGACGCGGTGTTTTCCGGATCGAGCTCGTCTTGGCCCGCGAACGGCGATTTCGATAGCTCCTCGGACTATTTCCGCGATCTGGCCGAAAGAGACGTCCTGAAGGTGCCCCCCTCCTTTTTCACGGCCCGCGGATTGGCACGAGCCGAGACCATGGACGATCTGGACGACAGCAACAACGCCTGGAAGCTGGTTTTGGGGTTGGGCTCCGTGTCGGAAGGCGTACCGTTCATTTTTACCCAGAATGCGAACATTACGGCGTTGCCGACTGCGGACGGAGATGTGACCCTGGACGAATCGCAGGATCCGTTCCGCAAGGACGGCATGGTGGTCGTGCACAAGGGCGGCGCTTCCTTCTCCCTGCGGGGCACTCAGTTGAAGAATATCAATTTCAATCCCGCCTTGACCAACAGCGCGGATATCGCGATCGTCGATCCGTAATCGGTTTTTCCGAGATGGATGAAGACCGGGCACCTTGGCGTGATCCCGGTCTTTTTTGCAGGTTGCAGATGGGCCGATTCGTTGCGGAATAGAGGCAGATATGTGCGGTATCGTGGGATACGTGGGGCCGAAGGACGCGGTGCCCCTGCTGATCGAAGGGCTGAAGCGGCTCGAATACCGGGGCTATGATTCCGCGGGCGTGGCCGTGCGGCAAGCCGACGGCGCGCTGGCGGTCCGCAAGCGGGTGGGGCGGCTGTCGAATCTCGAAGAAGCGCTCGAGGCGGCGCCGCTCGCCGGCGGGCTGGGCATTGGCCACACCCGCTGGGCCACGCACGGAGAACCCTCCGAGATCAATTCCCATCCGCACCTCGATTGCGCCGGCGGCATCGCGGTCGTCCACAACGGCATCATTGAAAATTACCAGGCGCTGCGGGCGCAGCTGGAAGCCAAGGGCCACGTGTTCCGGTCGCAGACCGACACCGAAGTCCTGCCCCACCTCATCGGCGAAGTCCTGAAACAGGGCTGCCGGAGTCCCGGCGAGGCGATCCGCGAAGCCCTGCGGCAGGCCAAAGGCGCCTATGCGCTGGGCATCGTCTTTCGCGACGAGCCCGGCGTCCTCTACGCCGCGCGCTGCGGCAGCCCGCTCATCGTGGGCGCCGGTGTCGGCGAGCAGTTCATCGCCAGCGACGTGCCGGCCATCCTCAACCGCGTCAAGCAGGTGATCTATCTCAACGACGGCGAAGTCGCCGAGCTGCGCCCCGCAGGCGTGACGGTTTCCAAGCTCGACGGCACCCCCGTGGCTCCCGAAATCAAACCCGTGACCTTGCGGGCCGAGGCGGCCGAACGCGCCGGGTTCGAGACGTTCATGCTCAAGGAAATCCACGAGCAGCCGCGCGTGCTGCGGGCGCTGCTGGACGCGCACGTGGGCAAGGACGGCGCGGTGGATCTCGGCGTGGCGGAAGAATTCGTGGCCGCCCAGGCCCGGACCGCCCAGCGCATCCTGATCCTGAGCTGCGGCACCGCCTACTACGCCGGCATGTACGGCCGCCTGCTGCTCGAACGCTGGACGGGCATTCCGTGCGAAACCGACCTGGGCAGCGAATTCCGCTACCGCGGGCCGCGCCTGCCGGCCGATACCCTGGCGAT
>RZYG01000070.1 GCA_009930415.1 Spartobacteria bacterium
CGTCATCGCCACCCTCGGCCGCCTCGACGGAGAACTCCCCTTCCTCCGCAAACCGTTCAGCCGCGACGAACTCGCCGCCAAGATCCGCGAAGTCCTCGCGACTTGAGGCCCGGGCGGACGGCCCCGGCCGCCGCGCGGGAATTCCCCCGGAAACCGTCCGACCCGCGGCCGATTCGGCTTGTCGCCGTGCCGAGACCTACACGCGGAACACGGCGCCGAGCTTCTTGCCCAGCAGCAGGCTGCTGCCGACCAGGGTGGCCGTCAGGAACGCCATGGCCCACACCCCCAGGGCCGCCGCCACGTAGCGGCCGGTGCCCAGCAACTGGAACAGCTCGTAGATGGCTTTCGTGATGGGCATGTAATCGGCCTGCTGCGCCAGCATCAGGCTGTCGCTGACCTCCAGCATGCTGAACGCGAAGGTCAGGAGCGTCCCGGCGATCAGGTTCGCCAGGATCAGCGGCAGCGTGATCCGCCGCAAAGTCGTCGCCGGCGAGGCGCCGAGGTTCCAGGCGGCCTCCTCGAACGTCGCGCTGGTCTGCTGCAGGCCGGCGACGGCGCTGCGCACCATGTAGGGCAGGCGCCGCACCGAATAGGCCAGCACGAGGAACAAGGTCGGATTCGTCCGCACGTCCACCAGCCGCGGCCACCACTCCACCCCCGCCATCCCCTTCAGGTTGCTCAGCCAGGAACTGACGGCCAGAAATCCGAACGCCATCACCAGGCCGGGCACCGCCAGCGGAACCATCGACAGCGCGTCCAGCAGGCCGCGGACCCGGATCGTCGAGCGCACCACCACGAAAGCGATGGCGATGCCCACCACGACGTCGAACCCCACCGCCAGCGTGGAAAACAACAGGCTGTTGCGGATGCTCGACACCGTCATGTCGTGGCCCAGCGCCGCCACGAAATTCGCGCCCGTGAAATCCGCCGGCAGCACGCTCCGGTACCAGCTGCCCGGCGCCGCCAGGCTCGTCAGCACCACCCCCAGATGCGGCAGCAGCGCCAAGCCCGTCACCAGCGCGAACGGCAAGGCCGCCAGCAGGGCCGAAACGCCCGTCAGCTTGCGCGTCGCGGCCTGCGTGCTGGCCTTGCTCTGCATGGCGTAGGCCCGCCCGCCGAACAGCACGCGGCTCAAGGCATAGAGCCCCGTGCTGGCCGCCAGCATCACCGTCACCAGCGCGTACGGGAAGGGATTCGACCCGATTTCCTTCAGCGAGTCGTACACCTGCACCGACGCGCAGCGGGTGTAGTTCATGATCAGCGGCGTGCCCAGCTCCGTGAAGCTCCAGATGAAGATCAACGTGCCGCCCGCGAACAGCCCCGGCATCATCAGCGGCAGCGTGATCCGGAAAAACCGCCGCAGCCGCGTGCAGCCGAGATTCGCCGCGGCCTCTTCCATGGCCGGATCGATGTTCGCCAGCGCCGCCGTCGCGTTGAGGTAGAGGATCGGATACAGCGACAGCGTCTGCAGCAGCACCACGCCCGCGTACTGCCCCCCGCCCAGCCAATCGCGCGCGCCCAGCCCGAACAGCGCATTGACCATCCCGTAGGCTCCGAACATCTGCTGGAACCCGATCGCGCCCACGAACGGCGGCAGAATCATCGGCACCAGCACCAGCGCCGAGAACGCCGCCTTGCCGCGGAACTCGAATTGGTTGGCGATCCACGCCAGCGGCAGCGCCACGACCAGCGCCAGCGCCGTCGTCCCCAGCGCCAGCTTCAGGCTGTTGAGCAAACCCTCCACGTAGACCGGATTCGCGAATACCCCGAGCAGATAGCGCGGCGTGAAATGGCCATCCACCCAGAATCCGCCCGACACCACGGTCCACAGCGGCCAGAAGAACAAGACGCCGAGCAACGCCGCCACCGCCGCGAAAACGAACCACGCCGTGCTTTTCCTCATGGCCGCGCCTCCGCTCCCTTGCACGCCAAATCGCCGAATTGTTTGGAAACAATTGCAGATGCCAAGGTCTCCGCCGGGCCCGGCTCGGCCGGAGGCCTCGCCCTACCCAAATCCGTTTCGGTTTGGCGAGGTAGGGCGAACCGTCCCGGTGAGCCGCGCTCTTCCGCCCTCGTCTCCAGACCCCCGCGGGCTTGTCCCGTGGGTGAATCAGGTCCGCCCTCCTCCCGCGCGAGGCGCGCGGCCTCGGCGTATTGCGCGCGGTATTGCAGCGTCCACTCCCGCAGCAAATCCAACCGGTCGTATTTCTTCCCCATCGCGAGCCCCGAGACCCAGGTCAGCGGCTCGGGCGCCTGCGGCAGGCGCTCCAGCGCCGCCAGCGCGCGCGGACACCGCTCCGGCCCGCCGGCAGCGACGATCGCCCGCCACGCCGCGCGCAATTCCTGCCCCGAATCCAGGCACATGGCGCGCACCAAATCGCGGAGAATGCCGAAGTAGCCCGCCGTCCAGCGCGGCCGGTAGACGTATTCCCGCGCCAGGCGATAGGCATCCAGCGTCGGCGTGCCCAAATCGTCCGTCGTGTGCGCCCGGTGCCGTTCATAGGCGGCCTGGAACTCGGGCTGTTCCGACGGATAGAAATCCCGCCGGATCGGAAAGCGCTGCAACGCATATTGCTCCGGCCCGCCGGGCGCGCCCACGCGATAGCACCACAGTTTCTGGCCGTCCTCGCCCAGCAGGAATTCGATGAACCGCTCGGCGGTTTCGCGGTGCGGCGCGCCGCGCAAAATGGAAATCGGGTCGGCGCTGACGCCCGAGCCCCCGCGCGGCGTGACGTAGGCCATCGCGCCGTCCGGGCGCCCTCCGTTGCTGACTTCCGCTTCGAAGCGGCCGTAGAAATCGATCGCCAGTCCCGCCGCGGCGTTGCCCATGCCGACGTCCAGCGGCACCTTGCTGGCGCTGTCGGTAAAATAGCGCGCGTTGGCCCCGAGTTTCTGGAGCAGCCGCAGGCCGTTCGCCCAGCCCGTTTCGATCGCCTGCTGGTAGGCCGCCGGCACGCCGGGCGGCATTTCGCCCGGCGGCAGGCCCGCCGCCGCGATCCGCGCTTCGTAGTCGTCGATCGCCGGCCCGAATCCGGCCGCCTCGGCCGCCTTCCGGCATTGCACCTGCACGATGGTCTCGAACGCCTTGGCGATGCTGCCGCTCTTGGTCGGATCGGCCAGACCCAGCGTGCCGAGCCAGCGCGGATCGGCCAGATCCTCCCACTGCTCCGGCTCGCGCGCGAGGCCCTGCGCGCGCATCCGGTCGCGGTTGTAGCAAATGCCGAAGGTGCTCAGCGTCGTCCCGTACCAGGTCGGCGCGCGCCAGGTTTCGCCGCTCATGCCGGTCGGAATCAGTTCCGCGCCGGTTTCCGTCGCCAGCAGGCCGGGCGGAACGTCGTCCGGCGCCCACGCGGGAACCAGCAGGCCTTGGCGCGTCGCGCTGTCGGCGTCGTAGGCCCCGCCGCCGAAATACATGTCGATCTGGCTGGTGAACGCCTCCGGGTCGTCCGTTGCGCGGAAGGCGCGGTACAGCGCGCACCGCTCCGCCCAGTCCGCGTCCGTCGCGTCCGCCGGCTTCCGGTCCGGATCGAACGACTTGTTCAGGATGATGGCGCCGGCATCGCCGCGCCACGGCCGGCCCTGCCCCGTCCACCAGGCGCGGAAGGCCGACGTGAACTCGCTCGTCAGGTAGCGCGAGATTTCCGTCGAGCCGCCGATGTTGCGCCAATCCACCTTGACGGGCGCACCGTAGGTCGCCGCGTGCCAGCGCGAGAACGCCAAGGCGTACTCGTGGCGGATGGCTTCGTTCATCGGCGTGATGACCACCAGCACCGGATCGCCCGCCTGCCATTCCCGCACCCCCGTCTCCTGCCGGAACAGGAACGGCAACGCCACGATCGCGGCCAAAACCAGCAGAATGGAAAGATTGCGCATCAGTTGGACAGGATGACAGGATTTACAGGATAAACAGGATAAGTCATATGGATTTTCAGTCGGACAGCGGTTGCCGATAGATGCGATGTTTGCGTTTGAAATCCAATTTTGGCGCGCCAAAATTGAAGAGCAGCCCCACGTTGAGTCCCGTTGCCGTCAAATAGTTCACCACTTGGACTTCATGGGCTTTCCCCAAAGCTTCCACGGCTTTGTTTTCCACAATGACTTTGTCTTCCACCACAATGTCCGCATAGAAGTCCCCCACCACAACGCCATCGTACGTTACCCGCAGAGAAACCTGCTCCGCAGCCTTGAACCCGGCTTTCCGCAGTTCATGCAAGAGGGCTTTTTGGTAGACCGATTCCAAGAAACCGCACCCGAGAGCGCTGTGAACCTTAATCGCGCAACCAATGATCTTTTTTGTCAGTTCTTGCTCTTCCATTTTGATTTCCTTTTCTTAATCCTGTCGATCCTGTGAATCCTGTCATCCTGTCGAAATTCACTCCTGCAGCACCAGGACGTCGGCCGGATCGACGTGGATTCTCGTTTCGGCGGAAGCGCCGTCGCGCGCGACGAGGCGGGGGCGCGTTTCGAGCGCCTTGAGGCTGAGACCGCCCTTCAGTTCCACCAGATGCTGGGCGACTTCGCCCAGATAGATCGTGCCGTGGATCCGCGCCGGAAACACGTTGGGCCCGTCCGTCCGGTCGACGTGCAGCTGGACGGCTTCGGGCCGTACCGACAGCCAAACCGTTGCGCCCACGGACGGAAGTTCCCCCGCGGCGGCCGTCCAGACGCCGGCGGCGGTTTCCACGTCCACGCGGTCCTCGCGCACGGCGCGCACGCGGCCTTCCACGAACGTGGTTTCACCGATGAATTGCGCGATGAACCTCGTTTTCGGCCGAGTGTAGACGTCCTGCGGCGCCCCCACCTGCAGCAGGTGCCCTTGGTCGAGGATCGCCAGCCGGTCGGCGATGGACAGGGCCTCTTTCTGGTCGTGGGTGACGTAGATCGCGGTCAGACCGGCCTCTTTGCAGATGCGCCGGATTTCCGTCCGCATTTCAAGCCGCAGTTTGGCGTCGAGATTGGACAGCGGCTCGTCGAGCAGCAGGCATTGGGGCTCGATGACCAGCGCGCGGGCCAGCGCGACGCGCTGCTGCTGGCCGCCGGAAAGCTCGTTGGGCTTGGAGTCCGCGCGGTCGGCCAGTTTGACCATTTCCAGCGCGCGGCGCACGCGGGGCGCGGCATCGGTTTTCCGGACGGAGCGCATTTCGAGACCGAAGGCGACGTTTTCGCGCAGGGTCATGTGCGGCCACAGCGCGTAGCTCTGGAACACCATGCCCATGTCGCGCCGGTGCGGCGGCAGATGCGTCACGTCGCGCTCCCCGGCGAGGATGCGGCCGCTGTCGGGCTCGTTCAGCCCCGCCACGGCCCGCAGCAGGGTGGTCTTTCCGCACCCGGACGGCCCCAGCAGGAAAAACAGTTCGCCGGCCGCGATCTGCAGATCGATGCCGTCCAACACCGTTTTCGTCCCGAACCGCTTGGTCAGTTTCTCGATCGTGATGGGTACCGGCATGGGCGCGACTCCTTGTTGAGGTCCCCCTTCTAGCACGATTCCCGCCGCAATCCCAGCGCGGTTTTCGGCGCCCTCGCGCTTGGTTCCCCGTGGCGTGGGGCTCTGCCCCGCGCGCTCCTCAAAATCTGCACGCGGCGGGAGCCGCGTGCTACGAAAAAGCCGCCGTCAGTCCGGCCGGGCCAGCGCCGCCGCGAGTTGTTTCCGCTCGGCGGGCCGGGGATCCCCGTTCTGCAGGATCCATTCGGCCATTTCCCGGCAGTAGGCCGCCGTCACGGTCGGATCTTCGCGGCGCAGGAGCAAATCGGCCAGAACGGCCCGATCCGCGAGCGCCAGCGGCCGCACGTCGAACAGCTTCGGGATCTGGTAATAGAACGCAAACCGCAGCCCGCGGATTTCGATGGATTCTGGATGGGCTTCGACCAGGCCGGCGAACTGGGCCAGGGCCGCCTTGACCTGCACGTATTTGTCCCACGGCTTGTGGCTGTGCTTGCCGACCAAGCCTTCCAGGGAGGCGCGATAGGCCCGGAAAATCGCCGGCCAGCCGGCGACGTCGCCCGGCAATTGGCCGTCCATCAGGGCGATGAGTTCGGCGGTGACGGCCGCGGATTCCGTGGCGGCCTTGAACCGGCCGCGGACCTGTTCCAGCACGGCGCGGTCCGCGCCGCGATAGGCCGCTTCCGGCGCCGGCGCGGCCGCCGCCCGCGCCGAAGCGGCCAGCAGTCCGGCCAACAGGATGTAAACGGCGGGGCGCACGCGGTCCTGGCTTCCGTCAGGCGTTGCGTTCCACGCTGTAGCGGAACAGTTCGGCGAAGGCATCGCGCGCGTCCTGCGCGCGGCGGCCCGCCGGCGCGGGCAGGCTGGCAATGCGTTCGGACGCCTCCCGCGCGAAACAGTGCATATACTCGCGCACCTTGGCCCGGGCACCCGTGGCTTCCATCGCTTCGCGCACGGTGCGCAGGCCCTCCGCGCCCGGTTCGCGGCTGCCGAAGACGTCGGCGAGCTTCGTCCGCAGCGCCTCGTCCGCCGCCTCGAACAGAAAGTGCCGCAGCAGGGTTTTTTTGTTCTCGCGCACGTCGGAATCGGCGCGCTTGCCGGATTGCGCGGCGTCGCCGAAGATCCCCAGCTCGTCGTCCTTGAGCTGGAACACCACGCCGAGGTTTTCGCCGGCCTGGTCGAGGGCTTCGATCTGCGCCGGCCCGGCATCCGCCAAGATCGCGCCGATGGCCAACGGCAGCGAAAACGTGTAGCGGCCGGTCTTGTAGCGGTAGACCCGCAGGATCTGGGCCGGATCGGGGTGCGATCCGATGCCGCCCCCGCCGTTGCGCACGTCCTGCATCTGGGCCACGCCCACCCAGCAGAGCTCCTGCGCCGCAAAAGCCGCCACCCTTTGCGCGCGCGGCCGGAACGCCGGCGGCACCGGCAGGGCGGCCAGCGCGTGGAAGCCGAGAAAAAACGCCACGTCGCCGGCGCACACGCCCAGCGAGACGCCATGGTGCGCCGGATCGGCGGCCTGCGCATCCGTGGCGTCGCGTTCGTATTGCGCATGGACCGTCGTCTGGCCGCGGCGCAGCACGTCGCGGTCCATGATGTCGTCGTGGATCAGCAGCCCCGCCTGCAGGAACTCCATCGCCGCGCCGGCACGATCCAGCACGACGTCCATGGCGGCAGCGGGGGCCGCCTCCGCGCACAGCTCGTAGCCCAGCCGCACCAGGATGCCCCGGATCATCTTGCCGGCGCGGGCGTAGGTTTCCAGCCGTTCGGCCAACTGCGCGCCCATCGGGCTGACGGCTCCCAGTTTGGGGGCGTTCTCCCGCAGGATTTCGCCGATCGCCCGTTCGATGCCCGGCCGGACCTTCTGGAAATACGCCAACATGGGCCGAATCCTACCTCAGGAACCCTGGAAATGCCAAACTATCCGCATCGCCCCGAAAAACGCCGCCTGCATGACCACGTAGAGGCCGGCGAGCCGGCCCGTCGTGCCCAGTTCGCACGTCCGCTGGAGCTGCCGCGGATGGAACGCCGCCAGCGCCGCCGCCAGGACGAACCACGCCGCGTAGTTCTGCAGCGGGATGTTGCCGCCGGCCCACGTCCAGTAGTCCAGCCGGATCGCCACCGGTTCCATGATCCAGTCGAACGCCGCGGAAATCGCCCCCGCCAGCAGCGGCAGCGCGATCCGCCGGCCGGCGTCCGCGCGGGACGGCAGGATCCGGCCCGCGAGGCAAATGGCCCCGTTCACCACCATCACCCAATTGAACGCGATGATCACCGGCACGTCCCAGGCCTTCCAGCCGAGCGTCGGCCCGTAGACGTACTCGCCGAACACGGCGCCGGTGGCCACGCCGACCGCTTCCGCCGCGAACGTCAGCGCATAGGCCCCCGCCGCCCACAGCGCGAACCGGCGGCCGCCCGTCGCCAGCGACGGCACGGCCACGGCCACGCTGGTCAACAGCAAGAACCCCGGCGTCAGGACCAGCATCCACGGCAACGTCTGCGCCACGACGTGCCCCGCGGCACCCACCGCGAACAGCACCGCCAGCACGAAGGCCACCACCCGCGCATACAACCGCCAAGCTCCCGGAAGCGTTGCATTCATGATTCGGTTTTCTCCGCCATTTCCGCCGCCAACATGCCCGACAGCAGCGCCAGCGGCATCCCGCCGCCCGGATGCGCGCTGCCGCCCGCGAAATAGAGCCCCCCGATCCGCCGCGACCGGTTCGGATGCCGCAGGAACGCCGCCACCGGCGAATGCGACGCAATGCCGTACAGGCTGCCGTACGTCGAGCCCGTGTCGCGCTCGATGTCCGGCGGAGCAATGACATTTTCCGCCTCGATCAGCGCCCCGACGTCGCACCCGAGCGCGCGCGACAGCCGTTTCACCACCGCCTGCCGCGCCCGCGCCGCCACCGCGGACCAGTCCTGCCCCGCGTTCCGCGGCGCGTTCAGCAGCACGAACCAGTTCTCGCCGCCGGGCGGGGCATCGGCCGCTTCGACCTTGCTGGTGACGTTGACGTAGATCGTCGGCTCCTCCGGCAGCTCCAGCCGCTCGAACAGCGCCGCGAATTCCGCCCGGTAGTCGCCCGAAAAGAAGACGTTGTGCACCTGCATCTGCGGAAACGTCCGCGCCACGCCCCACAGGAAAACGAGTCCCGACGACGACGGTTCCAGCCGCGCATAGCGGCGGGCTTCCGGCGCCTCGGGTTGCCCCAGCAGCGTCCGGTAGGTGGACAGCACGTCGGCGTTGCTCACCACGACGTCGGCCGGAAACCGTTCTCCGCCGGCCGCGACGCCGCGGCAGCGGCCGTTTTCCGCGACGATGCGCTCCACCCGCGCGCCGAAGCGGAATTCCACGCCCCATTCCCGCGCCGCGCGTTCCAGCGCGCGCGGCAGGGCCACGATGCCGCCGTTCAGCGCGTAGCCGCCAAAAGCGTATTCCACGTGCGGGATGATCCGCAGGGTCGCCGGCGTGCGGAACGGGCTCGATCCGTTGTAGGTGGCGTAGCGGTCGAACAGCTGGACCGCGCGCGGATCCGCGAACGCGCGGGCGTTGGCCGCGTGCAGGTTCGCGAACGGCGAGAGCCGCGGCGCGTTCAGCAGCGCCTTCAGGCCGCGGCGCGAGGCATAGGTGGCCGGTTCGTGCAGGCTGCGCGTCAGGAACAGCTCGCCCGCCCATTCCCACATCCGCGCGCTGCGCTCGAGATAGGCCTCCAGCTCGGCGCGCCGCGCCACGCCCGCCGCTTCCAGTTCGGCCGCGAAGCGCGCGCGGTCGGAATAACCGTGCAGCCGCGTGCCGTCCGCGAATTCGTAGGCGCACAGCGGCGCCAGCGGCACCGGCTCGAGATAGTCGCGCACGTCCCGCCCCAGCCGTTCGAAAAACGCCCGGAAGACCTCCGGCAGGGTGAACAGCGACGGCCCGGTGTCGAACCGATAGCCGTTCAGTTCCACCGACGCCGCCTTGCCCCCGGCCTGCGCCGCCTGCTCGAAAACCGTCACCCGGTGCCCCGCCTTCGCGAGCAGCGCCGCCGCGGCCAGCCCGCCGATGCCCGCGCCCACGATGGCGACGGTTTTGCTCAAGGCACGCTCCCGCCTGGCAACCGCGGCTCACCGGGACGGTTCGCCCTGCCGAATCGGGCGGCGGCGGTTTTAGGCAGGGCGAGGCGTCCTCGCCGAGCCGGGCTGTTCCGGCCATGGCCGGCGGACCTCATGCGGCGCCCCTCCGCCGGCCGACGACGTCATGCACCAGCGCCGCCAGCGCCAGCATCGCGAAACTGAAGAAGAAATCCTCCAGCGGAATCGTGCCGACCCGGACCGCCAGGTTTTCCGCGTCGTCGTAGAGCACGATGGGGATGCCCGTCAGGAACCCGTTGGCGATCAAAAACGGCAGATAGGTCAGCCCCAGCCCGATCCAGAAGTTGCGCGAGCGCACCGTGGCGGGCAGGAACGCCTGCAAGGCCGCCACCACCAGCCCGCACGCGAGGAACACCGTCGCCGTGTAGCCCAGCTCGCGATACAGGATGGCCAAAACGCCAAAGAACGCCGCCAGCGCATAAAAGGCCCCGGAAGGAATCCGGAGTGCGCGGTCGGGGAAATAGGCCCGCACGCATTCCAGCACGAACAGGCAGGCATAGGGCACGCAGACGAAGAACAGCCATTCGCCCGGCGGCAGATGCAGGAATCGCGCTTCTCCCGCATGCGCCGGGTTGAAGCTCCAGATGCCCCGCGCCGCCATCCACGCATCCCACGCGCCGAACACGACCACCACCGCGGCGATCGCCGCGAAAACCTGCGGCCACTTGCGCCAGAACGCCACCTTGCGGTCGAACGACAGCGCCAGCGGCAGCGCCAGCACCAGCAGGTCGATTTTCACGTAGAGGTCCACCTTTACCCCCGCAGCCCGTTCCACAGCGCCTGCAGCACGATGCGGCCCTTCTTCGGCTTCACTTGGCGCGCGAACACCACGAACGGATCCGCCGCGATTTTCCGCGCGGTCCAGTTGTACATGTCGCCCGCCGTCCGCACCGCCATCCGCGGCCGCCGCGGGATGAATTGATAGCCGGCCTCGGCTTCCGCCTGCCACGCCGCGTAACGTTCCAGATGCCCCCGCAGGAATCCCGTCCATTCCGCCGGATGCGCCTGCGCCCAGGCCCGCGACGGCAGCCAGTCGTCGGGCACGTCCAGCAGGCGGACGCCGTCCCGCTCCAGCGGCAGGTAGCGCCGCCCCAGGCCGGCGTCTTCCGCCGCGTCGCGGATGAAATTGATGACCTGCATGGCCCGGCCCAGCCGCTGCGCGGCGAACCGCGACTCCGCCGGCAGGCGCATGATCTGCGCCATGTACAGTCCGATCACTTCCGCCGAGCCGTAGACGTAGTCCAGCATCTCCGCTTCCGTCCGGTAGAACCGCCGGGTCAGATCGGCCTCCATCGAAGCCAGGAAGGCGTCCGTCCACGCCGGATCGAACTCCAGCCGCCGCGCCAGCGCCGTGAAATCGTCGATGATCGCGTCGTCCGCCGGCGTGCCCGCCCAGGCCGCGCGGTAGCGCGCGACGAAGCGCTGAAACGCCTCGGCTTCCTGCGGCACCGCGTCGACGAAATTGTCCGCCACGCGCACGAAGCCGTAGAGCGCGAAGACTTCCGCGCGCATCGGGGGCGGAAAAAACAGGCTCGAGTTGAAGTAGGTCGTGCTGCCGGCCTTGAACACCCGCGCCTGGATCTCGCCGCTCATGCCGGGCCCAGCTGCTGCCGCACGTTCGCCGCGACGAGTTCCGCGGCGATCATCACCATCGGCACGCCGACGCCCGGATGGGTGTATTGTCCCGCGAAATGCAGGTTGGCCACCTTCCGGCTCCGCATCGCCGGCCGGAACACGGCCGTCTGGAACAAGGTGTGCGAAATCCCCAGCGCCGTCCCTTTCCACGCATGGTAGTCCGCCGCGAAATCCCGCGGACCGAAGATCCGCTGCGTCTCGATATGCGGCGCGATTTCCTCGCCGGTCATCCGCTCCACGTGGCGGATCGTTTTTTCGGCGTATTCGGCGCGCACCGCGTCGGTGTCGTCCAGCCCCGCCGCGATCGGCACGAGCACGAAGACGTTCTCCCGCCCCGGCGGCGCCATCTGCGGATCGGTCTTGGTGATGCACGAGACGTAGAAGCACGGATGGTCCGGCCAGGCCGGCTGCTTGAAGATCGTGTCGAAATGCGCGTTCCAGTCGGGCTGGAAATAGAGGTTGTGGTGGGCCAGTTTCTCGAGCCGCTTCTTCACGCCCAGATACATCAGGAACATGCTCGGCGCCACCACGCGCTTTTCCCAGTAGCGCCGGGGATAGGCGCAGTCGGCCGCGGCCAGCAGCTCGGTTTCCACGTGCGCATAGTCGGCGTTGGCCAGCACCGCGTCGCACGGGAACGCGATCGCCGCGCCGTCCGGCCCGCGCGCCTCCACGCGGACCGCCCGGCCGTTTTCGGTCGCGATCCGCACCACTTCCGTGGACAGGCGGAATTCCACGCCCTGCTCTTCCGCCAGCCGGCGCAGGCCCTGCGCCACGGCCGACAGGCCGCCCAGCGGATAGAACACGCCTTGCGTCAGGTCCACGTGCGACATCAGCGCATACATCGCCGGCGCATCGGTGGGCGAGGTGCCCAGGAACACCATGGCGTATTCCAGGATCTGCCGCGCGCGGCGGTCGGAGAAGCGCCGCCGCACCGCCGCGTCCAGCTTGCCCAGCACGTTCAGCTTGAGGCCTTCCGTCAGCATGCGGCCATTCAGGAAGTCGAAAACCGTGCGATAATCGCGGTACAGAAATTCGCCGACCGCTATTTGGTATTTGTAGGCCGCTTCTTCCAGGTAGCGATCCAGCTTGGCGCCGCCGTCCGGCTCCAACCGCGCGAAGAGTTCCCGCACGCCGGCCGGATCCGGCGGCACGTCGTGCGCCTCGCCGTTTCCGAAGAACACGCGGTAGGACGGCGCGAGCTGTTTCAGTTCGTAGTAGTCCGCCGGCGTCTTGCCGAACTGCGCGAAGAACCGCTCGAACACCTCCGGCATCAGATACCACGACGGCCCCATGTCGAAGACGTAGCCGTCCTTTTGCCAGATGCGCGCGCGCCCCCCCACCTGGTCGTTGCGCTCCACCACCGTGACGGAAAACCCGTCTTTCGCCAACCGGGCCGCGGCCGCCATGCCGCCGATGCCCGCGCCCACCACCACGACCCGCCCATCGCTTTTGTTCATGGCTTGATTCTAAAACCGACCCGTTGCCGCAAGCAAGCCCCGTCTTGCCGCTGCGGCGTTAATTTTCTGTTCGCTTGA
>RZYG01000294.1 GCA_009930415.1 Spartobacteria bacterium
GCGGCGGCCGCGTTCGGGATCCAGTACGTCGTCGAGCCGGGCGGCTCCAAGAAGGACCCCGAGTGCATCGCCGCGGCCGATGCCGCCGGCATCGCCATGGTCTTCACCGGCTGCCGGCATTTCTTGCACTGAGGCGTCGGAAAATCCCTCTCTTTTCGGACCGCTCGGAGAGCGGTCCCTACCACGGCCAACAGATCGAAAGGTAGGGACGCCTCTCCGAGGCGTCCGGCGGATTCGGTTTTTTGTAGCTGGCCTCGGCGAGGCCGGCCATGGGAAAAACAGCCCCGGCCCCAGCGGGGCCGGCTACAACAAATCCGGAAACGCTCTGACGCAAGGGGCGCAGAAGTTCGCAAGCGCCGGACATACCCGCCCCAATCTCGGAATCGGACCGCTCAGAGAGCGGTCCCTACCACGGCCAACAGATCGAAAGGTAGGGACGCCTCTCCGAGGCGTCCGAGCGGCGTGGCCGATTCCTACTCCGTCCCCACCGTCAGGTTGATGGACGTGGCGCCGTCCTCGGTCTGCACGATGACGCTGGCCTGGCGGTTGTCCTTCGCGAAGGAGAGCATGGCCATTTCGCCCATGTCCATGGTGGATTCGGTCGTCCAGCCTTGATCCTTCATTTCCGCGGCGTATCGGGCCACGACGTCGGCCTTCGAGTCGGAAGTTTTCAGCGCCAGGTTCATCCCGCCGGGCGTGCTGATCGAGGACACGACGCTGGCGCCGGACATCACGTAGACGTCGGCGGGGAAATCCTTGGGCATCTCGCCGGCGCCGCCCGCGCGGAACGTCTGCACGCCGTCGGGACCTTCGACGACCAGCGAATCGCCGTCCATCTTGACGTGGGCCTGCTTGCCCTCGGCATCCGTCGTCGTGAACGACATCGTGTTGCCCGAGATGTCCACCTTGGCCTTCACGCCGTCCTTGGCCATGCTCTTTTCCAGCAGCTTTTCCGTCAGTTTTTCCGACAGTTTTTCTTCGGCCTTCTTGCCGCAACCCGCCGCCGCCACGCACGCCGCCAAACCCAACACGATCATTGTCCGCTTCATGTATGCTCCTGATTCCTTGGTTGTGCGGAACAACCTACCAGAATCGGCCCGGCTCCGCCAACTCCCTGCCGCCTATTTCGTTGCGCGGAAGCCCGGCGATTCTTTCGGAGCCATGAGATCGGCATCCACGGTAGGGACGGCTCTCCGAGCCGTCCGGGCTGCTGAATGGAAATTTCGGACGCCTCGGAGAGGCGTCCCTACCGGAAAACCAGTCCAGGCGAGGCGATTTTTGCCGGCAGCTCCGGTTGTCCCCCGACGCTTGAACCATCCCCCGGTTTTATGCGAAAAATGACCGATTGACGTCCCCCAGCGCCCGTGATAGCGTGTTGAACAGTCGTTCAGAAACAGGAGTATCGCCATGGCCCCCAAAACGCCCGCCGCCGCCAAAAAAGACCCCAACGCCAACCTGCCCCCCGCCCTTTCCGCCGTCCTCGCCCAGATCCAGAAGGAATTCGGCGAAGGCGCCATCATGCGCCTCGGCAACGAAGGCGCCGTTTCCAAAATCGCCAGCATTTCCACCAGCGCGCTGACGCTCGACATGGCCCTCGGCATCGGCGGCGTGCCCCGCGGCCGCATCGTCGAGCTCTTCGGCCCCGAATCCTCCGGCAAGACCACTCTCGTCCTCCACATCATCGCCGAAGCCCAGAAAAACGGCGGGATGTGCGCGTTCATCGACACCGAGCACGCCCTCGACCCGGGCTATGCCCGGAAGATCGGCGTGGACATCGACAACCTGCTCGTCTCGCAACCCGATTCCGGCGAGGAAGCGCTCATCATCGCCGACCAGCTCATCCGGTCCAATTCCCTCGACGTGATCGTCGTGGATTCCGTCGCCGCCCTCGCCCCGCGCGCCGAGCTCGAAGGCCAGATCGGCGACTCGCACGTCGGCCTCCAGGCGCGCCTGATGAGCCAGGCCATGCGCAAGATGACCGGCATTCTCGACAAGTCCAAGACCGTCTGCATCTTCACCAACCAGATCCGCGAGAAAATCGGCGTGATGTTCGGCAACCCCGAAACCACCCCCGGCGGCCGCGCGCTCAAGTTCTATTCGTCCGTCCGGCTCGACATCCGCCGCATCGCCGGCATCAAGGGCGGCGACGGCAAATTCGTCGGCAACCGCACCCGCGTCAAGGTCGTGAAGAACAAAGTGGCCCCGCCCTTCACCGAGGCCGAGTTCGACATCCTCTACGCCGAGGGCATTTCCAAGGAAGGCGCCGTCATCGACGCCGCCAACGACCTCGGCCTGCTCGACAAGCGCGGCACGTGGCTGTCCTACGACGGCCAGCAGATCGGCCAAGGGCGCGACGCCGCCCGCGACAACCTCCGCCAGGATCCCGCGCTCCTCGCCAAGATCCGCGACGCCGTCGTCGCCAAGCACGCCGAACACGGCGCCAAGCCCTCCGGCAAGGAAGTCGGCGGCCCCAAGCCCGCCGCCGCCCCCGCAGCCGAGGATTGAGCGGAACGGTTTTCGGCTCCTGTTTTTTTAGACAGGATTAACAGGATTTACAGGATGGGTGCCGACCCGTTCCGATCCGGGCGGGAACCCGCGGCTCGTTTAAGGTCGCATTTTGCGACTTCAAAAGGTAGGGCGACTTGGCTCAAGTCGCCGGGCATTCCGTTTTCGATCCCGGCGGGTTCGGCGAACCCGCCC
>RZYG01000071.1 GCA_009930415.1 Spartobacteria bacterium
TTGGGCGCATCTGCGATTCGGTGCATTCTTGGCGTCATCGGGATGTAAAGGGTTGCCTTCGTGGCACGCGGCTCTGCCGCGTGCGGCTGGAAGAATCCGCGCGGGGCGGGAGCCCCACGCTACAAGGGTCCATGCGGACAACACCCCATCGCAGATGCGCCCGGTTCCTTCCAAGCCGGGATTCGGGGTTGAACGGCGCCGGGCGGGGGGTATACAGTGGGCGGCCTATGAGCGCAGTGATCAAGCCCGAAAATAGCGTCTGGAATCCGGCCTGCGAGTGCATGCCCCGGAAGGACCTCGAAGCCCTGCAGCTGGAACGGCTGAAGAAGGTCGTGCAGACGGCCTGGGACAAGGTGCCGTACTACCGGGCGAAGATGGAAGCGGCGGGGGTCGCGCCCCAAGACGTCCGCACGCTGGCGGACGTCGCCCAACTGCCGTTCACGACGAAGGACGATCTGCGGGGCTGTTTCCCCTATCAGGCCTTTGCCGTGCCGCTGGACGACGTCGTGCGCATCCACGCGTCTTCGGGCACGACGGGACAGGCCACGGTCGTGGGCTACACGAAACAGGACCTCGCGACGTGGGCGGAACTGATGGCCCGGCTCCAGACCGCCGCGGGCGTGACCAAGAGCGACGTCGTGCAGATCGCCTTCGGCTACGGCTTCTTCACGGGCGGCCTGGGCCACCACTACGGCGTGGAAACGGTGGGCGCGGCGGTGCTGCCCGTCTCGTCGGGCAAGAGCGAGCGGCAAATCCAGATCATGAAGGACTACGGCACGACCGTCCTGATCTGCACGCCGTCCTACGGCATGTACCTGGCGGAACTCATCGGCCAGCTCGATGCGCGCAAGGACCTGAAGCTGCGCCTGGGCCTGTTCGGCGGCGAGGCCTGGACGGACGCCATGCGCCAGGCCCTGCAGAAGGGCCTCGGCGTGTTCGCCACGGACAATTACGGCCTCAGCGAAGTCATGGGTCCCGGCGTGTCGTGCGAATGCGTCGAGCAGAACGGCATGCACCTGGCCGAAGACCATTTCCTGCCGGAACTGATCGATCCGGTCACCGGCGATCCGGCCGCGGATCCCGCCCAGACCGGCGGCGAACTCGTCCTCACCACGCTGACCAAGGAAGCGATCCCCGTGATCCGCTACCGCACGCGCGATCTCTGCACGTTCCTGCCCGGCGCATGCCCGTGCGGCCGGACCGGCCGGCGGATGAGCAAGGTGTCGGCCCGCAGCGACGACATGCTCATCATCCGCGGCGTGAACGTCTATCCGCAGCAGATCGAGGAAGCCCTGCTTTCCATCGAAGGCGTGGCGCCGCACTACCAGATCGAAGTCAGCCGCGCCGGCGCGCTGGACGAGCTGGAAGTGCGCGTGGAAGTCACCGAAAATCTGTTCTTCGACGAAATGCAGAAGCAGCAGGCGATGAAGGAAAAGATCGAGCGCAAGCTGGAAACTTCGCTGGCGGTGCACGCGAAGGTGCGGCTGGTGGAACCCGGCAGCACGCCGCGTTCCGAAGGCAAGGCGGTGCGGGTGATCGACCGCCGGAAGAAAGGCTGACCCCGCGTTCGGCGCGGGCGCGAGATGGGCGCGACGGACAGCTGGACGGGAAAGACGGCGCTGGTGACGGGCGGCGCGCGCCGCCTCGGCGCGGCGATCTGCCGCGAACTCGCCGCGCGGGGCGCAGCCGTGGCCGTGCACTACCGCCGTTCGGAGGCCGAAGCCATCGCCATGAACCGCGTTCTCAAGCACGGCGTATTTTCGTTGCGGGGAGATCTGGCGAACCCGCAAGAGCGCGAATGGATCTTCCGCGAGGCGGCGGAATGGCTGGGGCGGGTGGACGTCCTCGTCAACAACGCGGCGACGTTCGCGCGCGACGGCGAAATCGATCCGGCCGAACTGCGCGCCGTGAACGTCGAGGCGCCGCTGGATCTGGCCGCGCGCGTGGCGGCCCAGCCCGGCGGCGGGTGCGTGATCCACGTGCTCGACGCGCGCATCGCGCGGCCGGAAGCCGGCGCGTTCCGCGGCTATGCGGCGACAAAGCGCGAATTGGCGGATTCGGTGGCGCGGCTGGCGCGGGAATGGGCGCCCGCCACGCGCGTGAACGGCGTGGCTCCCGGCCCCGTGCTGGCGCCGGAAGGCGTGCGCGAAGCCGCCGGCGACCTGCCCTTGGGCCGGCGGCCCACGCCCGAGGACGTCGCCCGCGCCGTGGCCTTCCTGGCGGAGAGCGAGTCGGTGACGGGCCAGATCCTCTTCGTGGACGGCGGGCAGCATCTGGCAAAAGGCGACAGATGATTAAATCCAACCCTCTGCGAGATATGTTCTTGAGAATATGTGGTCACAATTTGTGACCCCATAGGAGAATACATGAAAGCAAAGCGCCGCTCGAAAATCTTTAAGATCACAAAACGTGATGTTAAAGCGTGCCCAGAACCGCCGCGTCTTGAGGTCACAATTTGTGACCTCAAGATTGGGGTATGAGCCCCTGCGACAGTCGAGGTGAAATGTAATGAAAACCAAGGTGCTGGCGCGATACGAGGTGGAGCGAGTTTCACGGGGGATTTTTACGCTCCGGGGTCAGAAAGTCATCTTGGATGCTGACCTTGCCGCGGTTTACGGCGTGGAGACGGGGGCGTTAAACCGTGCAGTCAAACGGAATATTCGCCGTTTCCCTTCTGATTTCATTTATCAGCTTGCCCCGGAAGAAGTAAGGGATTTGAGATGCCAAATTGGCATCTCAAATGGGCAAGGCGGACGCCGGTATCTTCCCTTTGCCTTCACCGAGCACGGAGCGATCATGGCGGCCACGGTGCTGAACAGCCCGCGCGCCGTCCAGATGAGCGTGTTCGTCGTGCGGGCGTTCGTGGCCATGCGGGAAGCGTTGTCGGACACGGCGGCGCTGGCCCGCAAGCTGGCCGCGCTGGAGCGCGAGGTGAAGGCGCGGCTCGATGGCCACGACGCGGCGATCGTGGACGTTTTGCGGCGCTTCATGGAAATCCTCGATCCGCCGCCGCTGCTCGAACCCCCGCCGAAGCCGCCCATCGGGTTCGACGTGAAGGAGAAATCCACCCGCTACCGCGTCCGCCGGAAGCGCGCCCAACCGCTGAACCGCTGAACCCTGAACCCTCGACTATGTCCAAAAACAACGTCCCCATCGACACCACCGGATTGCCGCAACTGGACGCGGCGCTGACGGGCATTCTCGCCGGCGACAACGTCGTCTGGAACGTGGACGACGTGGAGCAGTACCGCCGGATCGCGCGGCCCTATGCGGAAGCGGCGAAGCGCGACGGCCGCAAACTGGTCTATTTCCGCTTCGCGCGGCACGAACGGCTGGTCCCGGAAGGCTTCTGCGAGGAATGCCGGCTGGACGCCGCGGCGGGATTCGAGGTGTTCCTGCACAAGATCCACGACGTCGTCGGCGCGCACGGCCTCGGGGCCTATTATCTGTTCGACTGCCTCTCGGATCTGGCGACGAACTGGTGTTCGGACGCGATGCTGGGCAACTTCTTTTTGCTGACCTGCCCGTACCTCTACCGGCTGGAAACGGTCGCCTACTTCGGGCTGCTGCGCGGGCGGCACTCGCGCCACGCGGTGGAGCCGGTGCGCGGCACGACGCAGCTCTTCCTGGAAGTCTACGGCCACGCCGGGAAGCTCTACGTGTTGCCGATCAAGACCCAGTTCCGGCATTCGCCGACGATCCACCTGATGTTGGAGTGGGACGGGGCGGAGACCTTTTCCCGCGTGCGGTCGAGCGCGCTGCTCACGCAGGTGCTGGGCCGGGTGCAGCCCAATTCCGCGCAGATCGAAACCTACGGCGACGACGTCGTGCGGCGCGCGGAGGAATGCCTGCGCGCCGGCCGCGCCGCGGAGCCGGAAGGCCAGGCGCTCAAGGGCCAGCTCGTGGACATGATGATCACGCGCGACGAATCCATGCGGGCGCTGGTGGACGAGTATCTGGCGCTGGAAGACGTGCTCGAGGTGCGCTGGCGCATGTTCGGCACGGGGCTGATCGGCGGCAAGGCCGTCGGCATGCTCGTGGCGCGCAAGATCGCGGAACGCGAAAGCCCGGCGCTGGGCGCGAAGCTGGAAGCCCACGACTCGTTCTACATCGGCTCCGACGTCTTCTACAGCTTCCTCGTCCGCAACGGGCTCTGGGAGCTCCGCGAAAAACAGCACTCGCCCGACACGTTCCTCGACGGCGTGGAACAGGCGCAGGACCGCATCCTGACCGGGAAATTCTCGGCCTACGAGATCTCGCTGTTCGAGAAGATGCTGGACTATTTCGGGCAGTATCCGGTGATCGTGCGCTCCAGTTCGCTGCTGGAAGACGCCTACGGCAATTCGTTCGCGGGCAAGTACGACAGCGTGTTCTGCGCGAACCAGGGGCCGCTGGAAGAGCGCCTGCGGGCGTTTCTCGACGCGATCCGCGCGGTCTATGCCAGCAGCATGAGCCGCGAGGCGCTGTCCTACCGCGAGCGCCACGGCTTGCTGAAGCGCGACGAGCAGATGGCGCTGCTGGTCATGCGCGTGACGGGCGAACTGCAGGGCAGCGCGTTCTATCCGCACCTCGCCGGCGTCGGCTTTTCCTACAATCCCTTCGTGTGGGGGCCGGAGATCGATCCCAAGGCCGGCGTCCTGCGCCTCGTCTACGGCCTCGGCACGCGCGCGGTGGACCGCGTGGACGACGACTACACCCGCGTCGTGGCGCTCAACGCCCCCCTGCGGCGGCCCGAAGGCAGCCTCGACGAAATCGTCCGCCACACCCAGCGGCGCGTGGATTACGTGGACCTCGCCGGCGGCCATCTCGCCGCCGGGGAATTCGCCGACCTGATCGCCCGCGCCGAGGGCGTGCCCGTGGATTTGTTTACCACGGAGACGCCCGAAGGCGGCCGCTTCCTGACCTTCGACGGCCTGCTGACGCGCACGGACTTCGTGGCGGATTTCCGGTTGCTGCTGCAGACGCTGGAACGCGTCTACGGCAAACCGGTGGACGTCGAATTCGCGGTGAACTTCCGGCCGGACGGGAAGAACTACTCGATCAACCTGCTCCAGTGCCGGCCGCTGCAGGTGCAGGGCACGCACCATCCCGAATTGCCGGCGGTGGAGTGTCCCGTCGAGGGCGAACTGCTGGTGGGGCGCGGCGCGGTGGTGGGCCACAGCCGCGTGGAGCGGCTCGACTGGCTGCTGCTGGTCGTGCCGGAGGTCTACGGCGCGCTGCCCGAACGCGACCGCCACGCCGTCGCGCGCGCCGTGGGCGCGGTGAACCGCGCGCTGGCCGCGGTGGACGTCGGCGCGCTGGCGATCGGCCCCGGCCGCTGGGGCACGCACATGCCCGCGCTCGGCGTGCCCGTCCGTTTTTCGGAGATCAGCCACGTGACGGCCATCTGCGAGCTGATGATGATGCACGAATTCCTCACGCCGGACGTCTCGCTGGGCACGCATTTCTTCGGCGAGCTGGTGGAGATGAACGTCCTCTATTTCGCGCTGTTTCCCGGCCGCCCCGGAAACCGGCTGAACCTCGAGCCGATTTTGGCGGCCCCGAACCGGCTGGCGGAACTCGCGCCCGATGCGGCGGGGCTGGCCGCGGCGGTGCGGCTGGTGCGCGCGGACGACCTGAACGACGACGGCGTCTGGCTGGTGGCCGACAGCCTCGGCCGCGAAGTCCACGTCAGCCTGTGCCCGCCCGCGCTGCGCGAATCGGTCGGGGTGTAGCCGCCGCCCGCAAAGTTTTTACGTTCCACGTAAAACCGGGCTCAAAGTTTTTACGTTCCACGTAAAACTCGCTGAAAGTTTTTACGTTCCACGTAAAAACCGGCGGTTCAGAGTTTTTCGCGCAGGAGGGCGGCGCAGGCGGGCATGTCGGGCACGCGGAACGTCGCGGCGGTGGGGGCGGAGCCGCCGGCCACCAGCACCGTGACGGCCACGCCGGCGTTCTGGCCGGTCTTCACGTCGCTTTCGCGGTCGCCGATCATCCAGGAGCGGGCGAGGTCGAGCCCGTGCCGCGCGGCGGCGGCGCGCAGCATGCCGGGATTGGGCTTGCGGTCGGGGTGGGCGTCGTCGGCGCTGGTGCAGACGAGGACGTCGAGCAGCGCGAGGCCTGCCGCGGCGAGTTCGGCGCGCAGCTGGGCGTGCATGGCGGCGAGCTGGTCGGGCGGCGTGAGGCCGCGGGCAATGCCGCGCTGGTTGGTGACGACGACGGCGGGAAATCCTTTTTCGGCGGCGGCGCGCACGCAGTCGGCGAAGCCGGGCAGGACGTGGAAATCGTCGAGGTGGTTGACGTAGCCGGGGCCGGGACTGCGGTTGACGACGCCGTCGCGGTCGAAGAAGACGCAGGGGCGCAGGGCGGGGGCGGGCATGGGCTCAGTATCCGGTGCCGCGGAAAATCGCGCCGAAGGTTTTCAGCATGATCCGGAAGTCGAGGCCGAGCGACCAGGCGTCGATGTATTTCAGGTCGAGGCGCATCCATTCGTCGAAGCCCAGTTCGTTGCGGCCGCCGATCTGCCAGAGGCAGGTGCAGCCGGAGCGCATGGAGAGGCGGCGGCGCTGCCAGGGCTCGTACTTGTCGACTTCGGCGGGGATCGGCGGGCGGGGGCCGACGATGGCCATGTCGCCCTTGAAGACGTTCCAGAGCTGGGGCAGCTCGTCGAGGGAATAGCGCCGCAGCCAGCGGCCGAGGGGCGTGACGCGCGGATCGTCCTTGATCTTGAAGACCGGGCCGGAAACTTCGTTGCGGTCGGCGAGATCGGCGCGGATCTCCTCGGCGTTGGCGACCATGGTGCGGAACTTCAGCATGTCGAAGGTCCGCCCGCGCAGGGTGCTCCGGCGCTGGACGAAGAGGGCGGGGCCGGGGGAGGTGGCGCGGATGGCGATCCAGATGCCCAGCAGCACGGGGGACAGGACCACGAGCGCCAAAGCCGAAAGCGCGATGTCCAGCAGGCGCTTGAACATCAGCGCCCAGGAGGATTTGGCGGTGGTGCTGAACAGAAGCATGGGCTCGCCGGCGAGTTCGTCGAGCGAGACCTCGGCGAGCTCGGTGCGCAGGAATTCGGGCAGCAGCCAGGCCTCGATGCCTTCGATTTCGCATTGCCGGATCCATTGGCCCACCTGCGAGGTGGAGATGCCGTCGGGCATCATCAGCACGGCGTCCACGACGGTGGCGTGCAGGATGGCCGCGAAGTCGTCGAGGGTGCCGGGCGCGGCGAAGCCGGCCGGCGGCGGCACGCCGGCGGGCGGCAGGAAGCCGAGCACCTCGAAGAACCGGACGTTGTCGGGATGCTCGAGCCAGGCGCGGAGGGGGCCGACGCGCGCGGGATCGCCCACGAGCAGCAGGCGGCGGCGCGATTCCAGCCGCAGCAGGAAGGGCTGCAGATAGACGGCGCGCAGGCCGACGGCGGCGATGGCGTAGAAGCAGTGGATGCCCAGGATGGTGCGGGGCACCATGTGCAGCTTCAGCACGTAGAGCAGGCCCAGCAGCACCGCGAGGCTCAGCAGGCCGGCGCGCGCGATGCGCCGGAAAATCCGGCCCGGCGCCAGCCCCAGGAACTGGCGGTAGACTCCGGAGAAATCCAGCACGAAGCCCCAGACGGGCACGACGAGGACGTAGAGCCAGGAGTTCGACCAGAACATGTCGAAAATGGCGAACGTGCCCGGGAACAGCCAGGCCAGCAGCTTGTGCGTGACCAGCGCGGCCAGCAACGTGGCGCAGACCAGGATGGCGTCCAGGAACGCGGCGAGTTCGGATTGGAATCTGTAGCTTCGGCGCAGCATGGGTTCGGCGGGGAATCAGAATAGCACGTCGCCCCGGCGCGGCCAGTCCTAAAAGCGCTTGAGGTCTTCGCGCAGGAACGCGAGCACGTCCTTGAACCGCTGCAGGTTCTGCGGGTCCACGCGCGCGAGCGTTTCGTGGGCGTCGTACATCAAGGCGGCCAGCTCGTGGTTGTCCGTCGGCGCGGCTTCCACCGGCCGCAGGCTTTGCACGAGGTGCGACAGGTCGCCCAGCCCCGGCGGCAGGGCCCCGGCGGCGTAGGTTTTGAGCACGCGGTCCAGGCCCAGGCCCTTCAGCAGGCCCGCCGCATGCGGGGAGAGGTTGATCAGCACCAGATGGAGGTCGTCTTTGCGCAGCGCGAAGTTCAGCCCCGCGATGGCGCCCATGAAGGTGCTGTCCATGGAACGGCAGGCGGCCAGATCGATCACGACCAGGGCGCTGCCGGCCAGCCGTGCGGCCTGGACGGCCTGCTTGAAGGCCGGCGCCAGCTTGAAGGTCGCCGCGCCGTCCACGGCCACCAACGTGCAGTTGTCCGCCGTCGCGGCGAGGATCTGGTTGGGGGGGGCGGCGTTCATGCGGAGGTCACGTGCCCCAGTCGGGCGAGGCCGCCGTGGCCAGCGCCTGCCCGCGCCAGATCACGCGCATGCGCCAGCTCACGACGCGGCCCGCGCGGCGGATTTCGGCGGCGGGGATCTCGAGGACCGTGCGGACGTGGCCCTCGGATTTGCCGGCGGTGCGGTGCACGTGGTTTTTGACGAGGGGACTGCGCTCTTGGATCGTTTCCAGCAGCAGGACCGTGCCGGGCGGAATGCCGGGGGGGTGGGCGTACCAGCGGATCTCGAACCGTTCCTGGCCGCCGGACTCGGCTTCGGGATCGCGGAACGCCCGGACGCCGGCGCCGGGCATGCCGCCGGCGGATTGCGGAACGAAAGAGCGATTCACTTCCACGATTTGCGCCCGCGCCACGTATCCCCCCGGTCCGGCGGCGGCTCGGCCCGGACCCAAGACGACCGCCGCCGCCAAGGCCCACCCGATCCAACCCGCGAGCCTCACTCTGTTGCGAACGATCGACATCTCGGAAACCCTATCATGCGGCGCAAAACGCGTCAACGCGGGCGCGGCTGAAAGCTGGATTCCCGCGCCAGCTGCTCGAACAACGCTTTCTCCTTGGCCGTCGGCGGGTGGGGCACCGCGATCCGGAGATGGGCGAACACGTCGCCGCGCGACCCGTGCTTGTCGGGCAGGCCCTTGCCGGCCAGGCGCAGGCGCGTGCCGCCCTGCGTGCCGGGCGGGATGGTCAGCGTGGCGTCGCCGTCGGGCGTGGGGATGCGGACCTTGGCGCCCAGCACGGCTTCCCACGGCGCCAGGGGCAAATCCACGTCGAGGTCGTGGCCGCGGAGCTGATAGGTCGGGTGCGGCGCGACGCGCAGGTTCAGATAGAGGTTGCCGCCGCTCGCCCCCTGCCCGGAAAGGCGGATGCGCGTGCCGTCGGTGGCCCCCGGCGGAATGCGCACGTGGAAGGTCTTGGGCCGGTGGGCGACCATGCCGTTCGGCTGGACGACCGGCACCTGCAGCGTGAGAGTCTTGGGTTCGCGGTTGTAGAGCTCCTCGATGGTCAGCGCCAGGTTCGCCTCGAAATCCTGCCCGCGCGGCGTGAAGGAATCCTCCGCGCCCGCGAATCCGCCGAAGCCGCCGAACGGGCTGCCGCCGCCGCGCCGCCCGCGGCCCGCGCGGCCGGCGCCGCCGAGATCGCCGAACAGCGACGAAAAGAAATCGCTGAAATCGCCGCCGCCTTGGCCGTCGCCGAAATCGAACCGGATGCCGCCGGGGCCGCTGCTGGCGCCCTCGAAGCCGCCCCAGCCCGGCGGCGGACGGAAGTCCTGGCCGGTCTTCCAGTTGGCGCCGAGCGCGTCGTAGCGCTTGCGCTTTTCGGGGTCGGAGAGCACCTCGTTGGCTTCGTTGATTTCCTTGAAGCGGGCCTCGGCGCCGGGCGATTTGTTGACGTCGGGGTGGTATTCCCGCGCCAGCTTGCGAAACGCCTTCTTGATGGCGTCCGCGGACGCGTCGCGCGGGACGCCCAGCACGGCGTAGTAATCCAGGTATTTCATCGGCGGGAAAAATCAGCGGCGCTGGAGGTCTTCGACGTCCTTTTCGAGATCTTCGAGCCGGCGCTCGACGCTGTCGAAGGGGGAAAGCGGCCGATAGCTCTCGCCCAGGCGCTGTTCGACTTCGTCCAGGCGCTTTTGCAGATCGGCGATCCGGTCCCGGGCTTCCTGGAGGTCTTCGGACAGTCCCGCGATCCGGCGGTCCTGCGGGGCGGCGGCGGAAGCGGGGGCCGGGGCGGGTTCGGCGCTCCAGGCGGCTCCGGCGCCGATCAGGGCTCCCACGGCGATCAAGGCGATTTTTTTCATGAGGCGGGTTCTCCTATCTGGTGGCGCAGTATACGCCCGATCCCCCCGTCCGGCAATGCCCGGCCGCCGGCAAAAAAAGGTCGGCGCGCCCATTGACGCGAGGGGGGGCGACTGGTATGGTTTGCGCGATTTCACAACCGGCGCACCCGTGGTGAAATTGGCAGACACGTAAGATTCAGGTTCTTATGCCTTAAAAAGCATGTGGGTTCGAGTCCCTCCGGGTGCACCATTTTCAGGCCCGTGCTTGTGTCGCGCGGGCCTTTTTGCTTGAATGGCGAGACAGGCACGGAAACGCGCATGACCGAACGATTCGTATCCGAAACCCTCAATCGCGCCGACGCGGAATTCGACCGGACCCTGCGTCCGGGGCGGTTCGGCGACTTCGTCGGGCAGGGCAAGGTGCGCGAACGGCTGGAATTGAGCGTGGCGGCGGCCAAGGGGCGGGGAGACGTCCTGGACCACGTGCTGCTGTGCGGCCCGCCCGGCCTCGGCAAGACCACCTTGGCCTACATCCTCGGCGCCGCGATGGGCGCGAACGTCAAGGCCACCTCCGGCCCCATCCTGGCCAAGCCGGCCGATCTCGCCGGCATGCTGACCAACCTCGAGCAGGGCGATTTGCTGTTCATCGACGAAATCCACCGCATCCAGAAGAGCGTCGAGGAGTACCTCTATTCGGCGATGGAGGACTTCGCCATCGACATCGTGCTCGACCAGGGCGCCAACGCCCGCAGCGTGCGGCTGAACCTGCCGCGCTTCACGCTCGTGGGCGCGACGACCCGCAGCGGCCTGCTGAGCGCCCCCATGCGCTCGCGCTTCGGCCTGACCAACCGCCTCGACTACTATTCCGCCGAGGAACTGGAGCAGGTGGTGTGCCGGGCGGCCCGGATCCTCGGCGCGGAAATCGACGCCGACGGCGCGGCGGAGATCGCCGCCCGCTCCCGCGGCACCCCGCGCATCGCCAACAACCTCCTGCGCTGGGTGCGCGATTTCGCCCAGGTGCGCGCCGACGGCCGCATCACGCGCGCCATCGCCGACCAGGCCCTGGCCATGCTCGACGTCGACCGCCACGGCCTCGACGAGATGGACAAGCGCATCCTGGCGACCGTCGTCGAGAAGTTCGGCGGCGGCCCGGTCGGCCTGGCCACCATCTCCGTTTCGGTGGGCGAAGAGCCCGACACGCTCGAAGAAGTCTACGAGCCCTATTTGATACAGCAGGGCCTGCTGGCGCGGACGCCGCAGGGCCGCGTCGCGACCGCCGCGGCCTACCGCCTGCTCGGCCTCGCCCCCCGCGCGGGCGAACAAGGGGAGTTGGTCTAACCATGCACGTGCTCGTCACCGGCGCCGCCGGCTTCATCGGATTCCACGTGGCCCGCGCGCTGCTCGCGCGCGGCGACGTCGTCGTCGGCTTCGACAACGTCAACGACTACTACGACCCGACGCTCAAGGAAGCGCGCCTGGCGCGGCTGCGCCGGGAACCGGGCTTCGCCTTCGTCAAGGGCGCCCTCGAAGACGAGGCCGCCGTGAAAGCGCTGTTCGCCGGAAAACCCTTCGACCGCGTGATCCACCTCGCCGCGCAGGCGGGCGTGCGCTATTCGCTCACGAACCCCGGCGCCTACGTCCAGAGCAACCTCGTCGGCTTCCTGCATATCCTCGAAGCCTGCCGGCACGCCCAAACGCCGCACCTGGCCTACGCCTCCAGCAGTTCGGTCTACGGCCTCAACGCCCATTTCCCGTTTTCCGTGCACGACGTCGTGGACCACCCCGTCTCGCTCTACGCCGCCACCAAGAAGGCCAACGAACTGATGGCCCACACCTATTCGCACCTCTACGGGTTGCCCACCACCGGCCTGCGGTTCTTCACCGTCTACGGCCCCTGGGGCCGCCCCGACATGGCCCTGTTCCTGTTCACCCAGGCCATCCTCGCCGGGAAACCCATCGACGTCTTCAACCACGGCAAGATGCGCCGCGACTTCACCTTCATCGACGACATCGTCCAGGGCGTCGTGCGCGTGGCCGACCGCGTCGCCGCGCCGAATCCGGACTGGGACGCCGCCGCGCCGGATCCCGGCACGAGCCCTGCGCCATACCGCGTCTACAACATCGGCAACCACACGCCCGTCGAGCTCGACCACTTCATCGGCGCCATCGAAGCCGCGCTCGGCAAGAAGGCCGTCCGCAACTACCTGCCCATGCAGCCGGGCGACGTCGCCGCCACCAGCGCCGACGTCGAGGACCTCCGGCGCGACGTCGGCTTCGCCCCCGCCACCCCCATCGAAACCGGCATCGCGCGCTTCATCGCGTGGTATCGGGAGTATTACGGAGTCTGACGTGGGCAAAGGCCCGAAAACTTCCGGTTTTGTCGGCCGTTCACTTGATCGGTTGAAGATTGAATATTGGATATTGAAGATTCCAAGAGAGCGAAGATCGCAATATTCAATGTTCAATAATCAATCTTCAATGTTCAATGACCAAGGAGCCTGACCATGCCCAACACCATCCTGATCGGCGCCCAATGGGGCGATGAAGGCAAAGGCAAGATCATCGACGTGCTGACCGAGCG
>RZYG01000295.1 GCA_009930415.1 Spartobacteria bacterium
TCGACGAAACCCTCGAGATTTCCGACGAGGACGTGCAGGACTACTACGAATTGCGCATCGAGGACTACACGACCACCGAAACCGACACCAACGGCCAGCCCCGCGAAGTCGTCGCCGACCTCGACGCGGTGCGCGCCGGCATCGTGGCGGCCCTGCGCCGCCAGGCCGCGCTCGAACAGGCCGACGCGGCCGCCGCGGAACTGGCCTTCCGGGCCATCCCCGACCGCGACGGCACGGTGCCCGAGTTCGCCGCCGAGGCCGACAAGGCCGGCCGCCCGGCGCAGAAGCTTGCGCCGTTCGCGCGGTTTTCGGTTCCGCTGGAAGACGGCGGCGCCGCCGTGGCCGCCGCCGCGTTCGAACTGGAGCCCAACGCCTACGACCGCGTGAGCGCCCCCATCGCGGGCACGGACCACGTCTACGTGCTGTATCTCGAGAAAATCCACGAACCGCGCGTGCCGGCCTTCGAGGAAGTCGCCGACCAGGTCCGGGAAGTCGCCCGGCAAAAAGCCGAGGCCGCCGCCCTGGCCGCCAGAGGCACGGCGATCCAGGAAGCCGCCGCCGCCGGCCTCGCGGACGGCAAGACGTTCAAGCAAGCCGTCGCCGCCACGGGCGTCGCGGTCCAGACCACCGAGCCCTTCACCGGGTTGTCCGGGTCCAGCGCCACCAACGAAGTCGTCCAGACGCTCGTGCAGGCCGTCGTCAGCTACAACCCGGGCGAAGTCACCGATCCCGTGCCGCACGGCGACGGCCTCGTCGTGGCCTATCTCCAGGCCCGCACGGCGGCCGATCCGGCCACCTTCGATTCCTACCAGTCCGAAATCGCCGCCGCCATCCGCAACCGCCGCGGCCAGGGCCTCTTCCGCGACTGGCAGGCCGCCCTGCTCGCGCCCGAACGCTTCACCGACTTCCAGCGCCTCGCCGACGACGCGGGCGAAGGCGAAGACGCCGACTTCGAGAAAGAAGCCGCCGAAGACGCGGAAGAAACGCCGTAGAAAAGACCCAACCCCAGGAGCCCGCCATGATCGTCACCACCAAGGAACTCTTCGCCCACGCCTACGGCAAATACGCCATCGGCGCCTACAACATCAACAACCTCGAGCAGACCATGGGCCTGTTCAAGGGCAACGTGGACAGCCAGGCCCCGTTCATCGTCCAGCTCTCCAAGGGCGCGCGGAGCTACACCCACAAGCTCATGCTCGAAGCCATGATGAAGACCGCCAACGAAATCTTCCCCGAAGCCGTCTTCGCCATCCACCTTGACCACGGCGACGAAGCCACCTGCATGGACTGCATCCAGTCGGGCTACTCGTCCGTCATGATCGACCACTCCCACGCCTCCTTCGAGGAAAACGTGGCCGTCACCAAGCGCGTCGTCGAAGCCGCCCACGCCAAGGGCGTCGTCGTCGAAGCCGAAATCGGCCAGCTCAAGGGCATCGAAGAAGACATCGTCGCCGCCGAGCACGTCTACACCCAGCCCGAAGAGGCCGAGGCCTTCGTCAAGGCCACCGGCTGCGACAGCCTGGCCTGCGCGATCGGCACCTCGCACGGCGCCTTCAAGTTCAAGGGCGACCAGAAGTTGCGCTTCGACATCCTCGAGAAGATCCAGAAACTGCTGCCGGGCTTCCCCCTCGTCATGCACGGCTCCTCCTCGGTGCCGCAGGACGAAGTCGCCCGCATCAACGCCGCCGGCGGCAACCTCAAGGGCGCTTCGGGCGTCGATGCCTCCCAATTCCTCGGCGCGGCCAAGCTCGGCGTGACGAAAATCAACATCGACACCGACGGCCGTTTGGTCTGGTGCCGCGTGCACCGCGAATTCTTCAAGGACCACCCCGAAAAGTTCGACCTGCGCGATCCGGGCAAGGTGTTCATGCCCGAGTACGCCAAGTTCATCGCGGCCAAGAACGTGCTGCTGGGCAGCGCCGGCCAGGTGGATGCCGCCCGGGACTACATCCAGACCCACAAGAAGTAAGCGGCCACCACCGCGCACGGCCGGGAGGGCCTCCTCCCGGCCTTTTTCGTGCCCCGCCGCCGCTCTCGTCCTTTGGCGCGCCGCCGACCTCCTGGTGTGATCCCCCCCCCCCAACAACTTGAACATTGAAGATTGAATATTGATCATTGAATATTCCTCCATCTTCTTCTCCTCATCGGTAGGGCGGGTTGGCCCAACCCGCCGCGCCCCAACAGCCTTACGACCCCAAATACCAAGCAGGAAAACAGGATCAAGCCCCTATCCCCTCCTGTTTTCCTGCAAATTTCCTGTTTTCCTGCTGAAATCCCCCCGAAAATCTACCGCAAATGAACGCAAATCCACGCAAATGGACCTTTTCGGACCTCCGACCTCGGACATCGGACCGCTGGCAAATCCCAGGCCCAAAACCAACCACGGATGAACATGGATGGACACGGATTGAATTTTGTTTGGCCGGGGATCGCCAAACGCCCATCCTCAGCCCCAAAACCACCGAATAAGCAGGAAAACAGGAAATATACAGGAAAACAGGATTATAGCCCTTCCCATCCCCCATTTTCGCGTTTTCGCGCATTTCGTAGTTTCTCTCCCGCACGCCAATCCCGCGCCCTCGCATCGTCGACTGCTATGTAAGCGTCCGAAGAGCTACCGCACTGTTGCAGTGCGGGCGGTCAACCATTCGGCGGGGGTGTAGAGCGAGGCGGTCTGGTTGGTCATGGTGGGCAGG
>RZYG01000296.1 GCA_009930415.1 Spartobacteria bacterium
GTCGCCGCGGGCTGGAACGGCAATCCCGACGTCCTGAAGTTCCAGGTCTACACCACCAGCGACTTCACGGGCGACGACGGCGGCGCCGGCGACAAGGGCGGCCTCAACGACTTCACCGACACCATCGGCGACGACTGGCTGTGCTCCGACTACTATCAGGACTACAACTACGTCGCCGCCAACGGCTACTATTCGACCTGCCTCGGCCGCACTGCCGGCGGCGCGGTCTGGAACAATATGGGCCAGCACGCCAAGGTGGCCATGCTGGCGCACGGCAACCAGGCCGTCGAGCCGGGCGTCACCATCCAGAACATCGTGGACAACGGCAACGGCGCCGGCTACCAGCGCCCCGTCAAGATCCACAACATCTACTCCAACGCGGCGCTCAACCTGCACGTGACCCCGACGCTGGCGATGGCGCTGGAATGGGCCAAGGTGGGCAACTCGAACACGTGGTATTCCGGCCCCGGCCTCAACGAACAGATCCGCGCGGGCGTTGCCGCCGGCACGTTCCGCCTGCTGGGCAGCACGTTCTCCGACCATATCCTCAGGTACTTCGACGCGGCCTACAACCAATCCAACGTCCAACTCGCCACCGAAGTCCTCAACGAAATCTACGGCGGATCCGTCACCAGCGGCGTGGTTTCGACCAACGTCTTCTGGATCCCCGAGCGCGTCGCCGACGTCGAGACCCTCAAGCAAATCAAGACCAACCTCGGGTTCCGGGCGACGATCATCGACCAGACGCCGCACCTCCTCGAGTGGTACGGCCGCGAAGAGGCGCTGGGCAACAACGCCTACAAGATCAACCGCATCTATCTGGAACATTCGGGCGACTGGCCGTCCATCGATGCCTTCGTGATCGCCAACGCCGCCAACAACTACCGCTACGTCAACACCGACGGCGGCCTGCCGACGGAACTGCGCCGGCTCTTCAACCGGCGCGCGCGCGCCGGCGCCGACCAGATTTCCACCATCTTCTACATGTGGGAAGACCTGTCCGCCAACGCCAACGCCGACGCCTACGACGCCAACCTGCGCTGGATGGCCAACCATCCGTGGATCCAGGTCATCGCCCTCGACGAAGCCCTCGACGGCGAAACCGTCAACCGCGACCTGACTGCCGCCGACGGCATGCAGGCCCAGGACTGGGTGCACCACGCCGCCAACCAGGACTACGACAACTGGTACTTCGGTTCCGCCCGCCACGAAGGCCTCGCGCCCAAGCTCTTCGAGGTCCGCATCGGCACGAACCTGCCGTCGGGCGCGCGCTACGGCTCGATGACCAACGGCATTTTGTCCAATGCGTGGAAGACCGTCCGCGGCCTCACCAACGCGGCCGTCCGGCGCCTCGCGCAGCAGACGCTGTTCGCTTCCACGTTCGAAACCGCCTTCCACAACGAAAGCAACGGCAACCTGACCCGGTGGAGCTTCGGCGACTATTCCTCGCCGGCGACGGAATGGCAGGGCCTGCAGGGCTTCGCCTGGAAGGCGCAGGGCCAGACCCGCATGGCCGCGCTCTACGGCGCCGTCGACGACTGGGCCAACCGCACGCTTTCTGCCGTCGAAGCCGTGGCCGCCGACGTCGATCTCGACGGCGAGACCGAATATATCCTGCGCAACGACGCGGTGATGGCCCTCTTCGAGCGCAGCGGCGGCCGGATGGTCGGCGCCTGGCGCAAGGAAGGCACCAACGTTGTCCAGATGATCGGCAATTTCGTCTCGATGCCCGATTCCGGCACCGAGGACGAAGGCGCCGACAACGTTTCCGGCGGCGGGGTGGGGGCTTACCGCACGTCCGCCCTCAAGGACTGGTGGGACGGCACCACCAACCGCGTCAACGTGCTGTATGCGCCTTCCACCGGCGCCAACTCCGTCACGTTCTCCAACGCGGGCGTGGCCAAGACGGTTTCGCTGGCCAATTCGGCCACCAACGTCTTCGCGGTGAACTACGCGATGCCCGGCAAGACGCTCTACGTCCGCAACGGCCTTTCGCCCGACCTCGACGCCCTGCTGCGCACCGGCCAGCGCAACCTGGCCGAGGAAGCCACCGGTACGTCCGCCTTGGCGGTCTCCGCCATCCGGCCCTCCGCCGGCCTCGCCAGCACCGTCAAGCTGGCCGTCGCCACCGGCGCGATCAATACGGCCGCTACGGATATGAGCAACACCTGGAACGTCGTCAATCTGCGCAACCAGGCCCAGACCCGGCAGGTGGAAATCGTCGGCACCGATTCGCTCGCCTTCACCCTCGAACTGGCCACGTCCATTCAGGCCCTCGACGAGCCGCCGGTCCTTGAATTCACGCCCGAAAGCCCCTATGTGATGCCGGTCGGCGCCACGTCCTCCTTCACGGTCGCCGCCATCGACTACGACAGCCCGGCCACGACGCTGACGGCCTCCAACCTGCCGGTCGGCGGCTCCAAGCTGGCCACGTTCGATGCCAACACCGGTATCTTCTCGTGGCACGTGACCGCGCTGAGCCAGGGCGGCCGCACCGTCGACGTGACCTATGCCGACACGGTCTTCAACGCCTACGACGGCACCAGCGCCACCGCCGCCACCGTCGTCATCGTCGTGCCGTGGGACGCCGATGCCGACGGCATGCCCGACGATTGGGAACTGCTCAAGATGGGCACGACCACCAACGCCCCAGACGGCGATTGGGATAACGACGGCTTCCCGAACTACAGC
>RZYG01000297.1 GCA_009930415.1 Spartobacteria bacterium
TGGCGGTCTATGCCCAGCACGGCAAGGTGAAGGGCTTTCGCCCGGGCAAGGCGCCCGTGGACCTGATCCGGCGGACGTACGACAAGCAGATCCTCGAAAACCTGCACGAGCATCTGCTCGCCAAGGGATTCTCGCAGGCGCTGAAGGAGCACAAGCTGCAGACGGTGGCGGAATACGACCTGAAAAAGTCGCCGCTGAAGGCCGGCGAGGCGTTTTCGTTCTCTTTGGCCGTGGACGTGGAGCCGGAATTCGAGCTGCCGACCTACAAGGGCCTCGAGGTGGACGCCAAGCAGGTGGAGATTTCCGACGACGCGGTGACGCAGGCCCTGGACCGCTATCTCGAAAGCATGGGCAAGTACGAGGACCTGACGGAAGACCGCCCCGTGAAAGAGGGCGACATGGTGGCCGTGGATTACGTCGCCACCGTGGACGGCAAGCCCATGGCCGAGGTGGCCGAGAAGGCCAAGGGGTTGGCGACCGGCACGGATTTCTGGGTGATCGCGAACGAGGAATACTCCTTCCTGCCCGGTTTCGGCCCGCAACTGGTCGGCCTGAAGGTCGGCGCCGCCAAGGACGTTTCGGTGGCCTTCGACGCCCAGTCGCCCATCGAGGAGCTGCGCGGCCAGACGGCGGTCTTCGCGGCGACGGTGAAGAAGATCCGCGCCCGCGCGAAGCCGGCGCTCAACGAGGAGCTGTTCAAGCAGCTCGGCGCGAAGGACGAAGCCGACCTGCGCGCGACGTTCAAGAACATGCTGCAGGCCGAGGCCGACCGGCAGGAGCTGTCCCGCCGCCGCAATCTCCTGATCGAGGCGCTGATGAAGAACGCGACGCTCGACGTGCCCGAATCCGAGGCGCACGAGGAATCGCACCGCATCGTCTACGAAATGGTCGAGGAAAACACCCGCCGCGGCGTGCCCGAGCAGGAAATCCGCGACAACATCGGCAAGATTTCCGAGTCGGCGAAGAAAGCCGCCCAGGACCGCCTGAAACTGCGCTATCTGCTCAAGCGGATCGCGCGCGAGGAGCAGATCGAGGTGGCCGAGCCCGAAGTGGCGGCGCTGCTGGCCCAGTACGCCGCGCGCTCCGGCGCGAAGTCCGTCAAGGAATGGCTCCAGAAGGCGAAGCTCAAGGAGGCCGAGGTCCGCAAGAACATGCGCGCCGATTTGCTGACGTCGAAGACGATCGACGCCCTGATGGGGCACGCGAAACTGACCGGCGCCGGCGCGCCGGCGAAGGAATAGGGAGGTCCGGCATGGACGAGAAGGGATATCTGGTTCCGATCGTGGTGGAGCAGACGGGCCGCGGCGAGCGGTCCTACGACATCTATTCGCGCCTGCTGAAGGAGCGGATCGTGTTCATCGGCTCCGAGATCACCGACGATCTGGCCAATCTGGTCGTGGCGCAGCTGCTGTTCCTGCAGAGCGAGGACGCGACGAAGGACGTCAGCGTGTACGTCAATTCGCCCGGCGGGTCCGTCACGGCCGGCCTGGCGATCTACGACACCATGCAGTTCCTGAAGTGCGACGTGGTGACCTACTGCGTCGGCCAGGCGGCGAGCATGGGCGCGGTGCTGCTGGCGGCGGGCGCGAAAGGCAAGCGCCACGCGCTGCCCGGCGCGCGCATCATGATCCACCAGCCCTGGGGCGGCACGCAGGGCACCGCCAGCGACATCCACATCCAGGCCCAGGAAATCCTGCGCCTGAAGGACTACCTCAACGGCATCCTCGCCAAGCACACCGGCAAGGCCGTCAAGGAAGTCGCCAAGGACACCGACCGCGACTTCTTCATGTCGGCCGAAGAAGCCGTGAAATACGGCCTGGTGGACGACGTGCTCGGCGCGGCCCCCGCGAAGGCGTAGCGCCATGGCCGGCAAGAAACACCATCCGCCCGAATCGGCCTGCTCGTTCTGCGGGCGGCCGCGGTCCGCCGTCAAGACCCTCATCGCGGGGCCCGGCGACCTGAACATCTGCGACGAGTGCGTGGACATCTGCCAGGCGATGGTCAAGCGGCCCGAAGCCCGCGGCGGCGCCTCGGGGTCGTCGCTGGCGGCCTGCCTGCAGGTGCCCAAGCCGCACGAGATCCATGCGCGGCTCGACGAGTTCGTCGTCGGCCAGGACCGCGTGAAGAAGGTGCTCTCCGTCGCCGTCCACAACCACTACAAGCGCGTCAAGTCGCGCCTGGACGGCAAGAAGGACGACGGCGTCGAAATCGACAAGGCCAACATCCTGATGCTGGGCCCGACGGGCTGCGGCAAGACGCTGCTGGCGCGGACCCTCGCGCGGATCCTCGACGTGCCCTTCAGCATTTCCGACGCGACGACCATCACCGAGGCCGGCTACGTCGGCGACGACGTGGAGAACGTGCTGCTGCGCCTGATCCGGGCGGCGGACGGCAACGTGGCGCGCGCCGAGCTGGGCATCGTCTACGTCGACGAGATCGACAAGATCGCGCGGCGGATGGAGAACGTCTCCATCACCCGCGACGTTTCCGGCGAGGGCGTCCAGCAGGGCCTGCTGAAGATCCTGGAAGGGACCATCGCCAACGTGCCGCCGCAGGGCGGGCGCAAGCATCCCCAGCAGGAGACGATTCCGATCAACACCGAGAACATCCTGTTCATCTGCGGCGGCGCGTTCGTCGGGCT
>RZYG01000298.1 GCA_009930415.1 Spartobacteria bacterium
GGCAACCGCCCCCGCATCCTGGCCGGGGAGCTCAAAAGATGGATGCAGTCAGCATGAAAAAACGCCGCCCCGAACGTAGCCGCGACCGCCGCCGCCTACGCCAGCAGGCCGAGGCCATCCGCGCAGGGAGGTTGCCGCGATGAATCCGACCGCCGCCGCCACGATGGAGCGCCCCCCGGCCCTTGACGCTCGACTCGATACGATTTGCCGCAGGCAGCAGGCCCGTTTCCTGGACCACCTACGCTCGACCGGCCAGGCCAGCCCGAAACTCGAAACCGACGTTTCGCGGTTCATCGGCTTTGTTTTCCACGATATCAAAACCGCCATCCGCGAAGAATCCAAGGAGGCTAAGAATGCCAGCCGCCCAGGCTAACGCCGCCGAAAGAACGGGACTAGTCCAATTCTTGCCCCCGGACGCCATCTCCCCGGCCCCGGAGAACGCCAGGCTATACAACGCATTTTCAACCGCCAACCCGGACGACCGAGAGCTCGTCGAGAGCATTGTCGCCAACGGGATTTTGAATCCGATCCGAACGACCGCCGACAATGTCCTCGTTGACGGCCACCGCCGACTTGCCGCCGCCAAGATCAGCAGGCAGCAGACCGTCCCCGTCATTGTCGAAAACGTCAAGTGGGTGGACCTGTCCCCATCCGAGCGGGTCCGGCTCCTGGCCGCCTATAATCAGCAGCGCGACAAGACCGTCGACGAACGTCTCGCCGAGCGCATCGCTTCCACGGACCCCGCCGACGCATACGCCGCTGTACAATCGTACCGAGCCACCCGCAGTCAGATCGAGGTGGAGTCCAATATCTGCACCGGCGAGCGCCGGAAACGGGCAAAAATCACGACCGAGGCTTTCTTTCTCGCCGTCCGCAAGCTGGTTTTCGCCCACCGGGACGAATGGCCCGTCTCCAATCGGTTCATTCACTACCTGCTGTTGAACGACCCGCCATTGACGCACGACGCCAAGCCCCAATCGCACTACCGAAACGACCTCGCATCCTCGAAGAAGCTCTCCAACCTCCTCACCCGCATGAGGGCGACCGGGGACATACCCATCGACTGCATTTGTGACGATGAACGACCGGAGCAGACCTGGCCCGTCTATCGGGAGGCGTCGTCATTCATCCACCGGCAACAAGACAAGTTTTTGCGCGGGTATTGGCGGGACCTGATGCAATCCCAGCCGCATCACATCGAGATCATTGTCGAGAAGCGGACCCGCTACGCCCTGGCCCAGCGCATTGCATCCAACTACACCATTCCAGTCACCGCAGGGAAGGGCTACGCATCGTTTGCGCCACGCGCCCACATTTTCCAGCGCTATCAGCGGAGCGGGAAAGACCGCCTTGTTCTGGTTTTCCTCACGGACCACGACCCCGACGGAGAGCAAATCGCCGCCAGCTTCACCGGCTACATGATGGAGGACTTTGACATCCCGGAAAGATCCATTTTCGCAGTCAAAGCCGCCCTCACCGCCGAACAGGTCCGCACCTTGGACTTGCCGTCGGCATTGGAGGCAAAAGCATCCTCCCCCAACTACAAGCGGTTTGCCACCAAGTACGGAACCCGCGCCGTCGAGCTCGACGCCATGCCCGGGGACGTACTCGAAAAGGCTTTGCGGGACACCATCGAGAGCGTGATCGACGTGGACGCCTTCAATCTCGAAGTCGAGGAAGAGCGCCAGGAATGCCACGAACTCGAAGCCCGCCGCCGTCTCGCCCTCGAAGCTATTGGAGCAGCACAATGACCACCACCACCGCCACAGGAAATCTCTCGGGATTCATGCCCGCCGACGCCGCCGAACTTGCCGAGCGCAAGGTCAGCCGCTACCAATCCGCCCGCGACAACCGCGGGAAGCCCATCGCCCTTGTCGAAATCCTCGAAGCCATCCGGGAAGGCCATTGGTCGAAGCCCGTCGCCGCCATCCGCGAGGCCCTGGCCGCAGGGGACACCGCCAAGGCCGAAACGCTCAAAACGCAGCTTGAAGGGTTCACCGTCTCGGGAGTGTTCGCGCCCACCCGCGCCAAGATCAATTCGAAGGAGCCGACCGGCTGCATCATCGTGGACGTGGACCATCTCGCCAGCACCGCAGAGGCCGAGGCCACCCGCGACACCCTCGGGACCGACCCCCACGTCCTGGCCGCCTTTGTCAGCCCGTCCGGGCGAGGCGTCAAAGCCATCATCTATTGCGGAACGTGCGCCGACGATGCCGAGGCAAAATCAGCTTGGCGGGCGCTGGCCGAATATCTCGCCACGACCTACAGCATCCAGACGGACCCCTCGGGGAAAGACGTTTGCCGGTTGTGTTTCGTGAGTCACGATCCGGGCGCGATCATAAGGACGGGCGAGGTCCGCCCCTTCACCGCCAGAGCCGAGGCCCCGAAGCCCGCTGCACCGGCAGCGCCCAAGGCCACCGCCGCGAGCCCCAGCCCGAAGCCCAGCACCGCCGCCGGCACCGCCGTCATCCGGTCCGCCGTCGCCGTCCTGGACGCCGGTTGCAGCCGCGCCGATTGGCTGGCCATCGGTTGTGCGATCAAAAACGCCCTCGGGGATTCTGGTTTCCAGATTTTCGACTCATGGAGCGCCACCGCCCCCGGCAAGTACGACGCGGGCGAGACCCGGAAGCTA
>RZYG01000299.1 GCA_009930415.1 Spartobacteria bacterium
GCAGGACGAGATGGCGCACCAGGACGCCGCGCTTGGCCAGTTCGGTGCCGGAGGGATCGAAGGGGTCGAGAAAGCCTTTTTCGGCGACCATCAGGCGCAGGGCTTCGAGCGCGATTTCGGGATAGCGTTCGTCGCGCATGACGGCGCGGGCCAGAACCGGATCGGCGAACTTGAAATCCGGCAGGAAAACGTCCATTTGCGCGGCATAGCGCGAGATCATCGACGGCAACTGGTAGCCGGACGAATTGAACAGGAACGGAATCAGGATGCCTTCGGCGCGCAGGCGGGCGCAGAGTTCCTCGATATGTGGCCAGAAGTGGTCGGGGGTGACGAAGTTCAAGTTGTGAACGCCCAACTCGATCAAACCCAGCGCGAGGCGGTGGAATTCCTCGGCGGAAACGGCCTGGCCCTTGCCGCGGGCGGTGGAAATCTGCCAATTCTGGCAGAAGAAGCAGTGGCAGGCGCAGCCCGAGAAGAAGATCGCGCCCGAGCCGCGCGTGCCGCTGAAGCAGGGCTCTTCGCCCATGTGGGGGCCCCACGAGGCGATGCGCAGTTCGGCGGTTTCGCCGCAGACCCCCGGCGCGCCGCCCAGGCGGTCCGTGCCGCATTGGCGCGGACAGAGACGGCAGGGGGTATAAGCGGAGAAATCCATTTTAGACAGGATTCACAGGCTGGGGAGGTAGGGACGGCGCGCTGCGCCGACCTCATCAAAGAATCTGTTGTTTGTAGAAATCAAACCGGCCGTAGCCGCAGTACCCGGCGCAACTCCAACCGGGCTCGTTTCATGATGGCAACCGCCATCCGGGCATCCTCGGGAGTCGCGGATTCACCCGGATAACGGAATTCGACGGCGTAGATGGACAGTCGTACCAAATCCGGCCTGAGGGCAATCAGCAACGGCTGGTTTTCGGCACATTGATCTAGCAACGAAGGCAGGGCATGGATCTTGCGCACGGGGCAGCCGCTGTGTTCGAGGAGGGCCTTCAGGTATTTTTCCAGGCACTGCTGGGCATGGAAACAGACGGAGTTGTGGGCGGGGAAACGCCGGAGCCGGCCCAAGGAAAGGGCAACTTGAAAATCCTCCTCCGCCTTGGCGATCCATTCCCGGACGGAATCATTCATAGATCACCTTGCCGTCCTCGATCAACGTTTTCATGAACATATCGTTCATGGCCAGGCGGTCGGCAACTTCGGCCGGCCGTTTCACCAGCAAATCGATTGGGAAGGGCGCATCCATGGCCAGGCGAATCGCAATGGCCTGCTCCACGTTGCGGGGTTTATCATGATCCATGATGACCAGCAGATCGACGTCGCTATCTTCAGTGGCTTGGCGTCGGGCGTGCGAACCAAAGAGAATGATTTGGCGCGGCCTGAAAAATTTGCCGATTTGGCTAGCATATCGCCGGATTTGCGATCGTTTGATCATGGCGGAGTTTATACCACCGTCGTTGGTTACTGACAAGGAAACGGGGAGGGGAAACGGAGCGGCGAATCCATCTGTTCCCATTTCCAGCGCAGGTGTTGCCTGCGCAAAGGTTTGGGAAGGCCGCGGGTCGGGGGCGGGGGCTCGCGGCGGAGATGCGGCGCCAGGGCGGCGGGGACGTCGCGCGCGCCGGCGTGGCGGTAGCCGCGAATGAGGGCCTCGGCGGCCGTTTCGGGAGAGAGGCCGCGGACTTGCGTCAGATAGTCGAAAAGCGCCGCGACGAGGTCGGCGAGCGGCACGCCGTGTTCGCGCGGGAAGCGCGCGCCCAGCCAGTCGGAGAGCGCAAGGAAGGCCGCGAAAACGGACGGCGCGCCGTTCCAGATCAGCGGCGCCGCGGGAATGAAGCGCTGGGAATTGACGATGGCATCCCAGTAGTGGGCGAAGCGCGCGGTGCGCGCCAAATGCTCGGCGGGCCAATCGCGGGTGGCAAGGATTTCGTAGGGCGGCGCGGAGTGGTAGCGCATCGCGAAGGCGTCGTCGTGGCGGACGATGGGCGCGCCGGGGAGCTTTTTCAGGATGCCGAGCTGGATTTCGTGCGGGCCGAGGGCGACGAGGCGGTCGAAACCGGCGGCGAAACTGTCGGGCGTCTCGCCGGGCAGGCCCGCGATCAAGTCCGTGTGCAGCCAGGCGTGCGTGCGTTCGCGCAGGAAGCGCAGGTTGTCGGCGGCGCGCTCCAGGTTTTGCGGGCGGCGGATGGTGGCGAGAACGGCGGGGGCGAACGACTGGATGCCGATTTCGAGCTGGAGCGAACGCGGCGGAAACGCCGCAAGGGCGGTGCGCAGTTCGGCGGGAAAGCGGTCGGGCAGCATCTCGAAGTGGAGGAAAAGGCCTGGAAAGCGCGGGAGGCGCTCGCGGAAGAACGCGAGGATGGCGACGGCGCGCGGCACGTCGAGGTTGAACGAGCGATCGCAGAACTTGAACTGCCGCGCGCCGCGTTGGAGCAATTGGTCGAAGGCGGCGAGCAGGGCGGGCATGGGGAAGAACCGGACGGACTCGTCGCTGGCGGAGACGCAGTAGTCGCAGCGCATCGCGCAACCGCGGGAGGACTCGACGTAGAGCACGCGCTGGGCGAGGTCGGAATCCGAGTATTCGTCGTAGGGGAGGCAGAGAGAGGAAAGATCGGGAGGGGGGAGACAACCACGGATG
>RZYG01000300.1 GCA_009930415.1 Spartobacteria bacterium
CGTGCCGGTCTACAACGGCGCGCATTGCCTGCCGCGCTGCCTCGCCAGTCTCCAACGGCAGACCCATCCGCGCGTGGAAATCATCGTCGTGGACGACGGCTCGACGGACGGCACGCCCGAGCTGGTGCAAGCGCCGGTCCGGCTGCTGTCGACGGGCGGACGCAAGGGCGCGGGGGCGGCGCGCAACGTCGGGGCGCGCGCGGCCACGGGCGACGTGCTGTTTTTCACCGATTCCGACGTGGTGGTGCCGCCGGACTGGATCGCAAAGGCGTTGCGGGCGCGCGCGGAAAAGAACGTGCCCTGCGGCGGCGGGGGCTACGCGGGGCCGGTGAAGGAAATCTTCATCCAGCAGTTCGCGCACGAGGAGCTCGTGTGGCGGCGGCGGCACCACCGCGGTTACGTCGAGACGCTGGTGTCGAACAATCTCTGGTGCGAGCGCGAGCTGTTCCTCGCCAAGGGTGGCTTTCCCGAAGCCTATTGCGCGGCCAGCAGCGAGGACATGGAATTTTCCTGGGCGGTGTCGCGCGACCACAAGCTCTGGTGGGATCCGGACAACGGCGTGTTCCACGACTTCGCGGACACGGTGCAGGGCTATCTGAAACAGCAAGTCCGCTTCGCGAAGGACGCGGTGCCGATGCTGCTGGGCAACCGGGCGCTGGTCGGCGGTCGGAAAACCCATCACGGCAAGCAGCTCTACGTCGAAATCGCCTTCACGGGGCTCGGAATCGCCTGTTTTCCGCTGTTTTTGGGCGTTTTGGCGGCCAATTTCGGCTTTTTGGCCGAAATTTCGCGCAAAAGAGGCCCGAAATTCGCCGCGAAATCCCTCGGCATGGCATTTTTGCGCAATTTTTCGATTCTGTGGGGAGTTGCGGTAGGTTTTAAAGATTTTATAACCCAAAGAAAGCCGATATGCTGTTGATAATGATGTCAAATTAGGTGATATTTCCAGCAGCACATTGGAGAACTAAAATCATGCCCAGCATCCATGCCATATCCGACTTGAGGAACTACACCGCGGTTTTGCGGCAGGTGGGCCGGGGCAAGCCGGTCTTTCTGACGAAGAACGGCCGGGGGCGCTTCGTGTTGCAAGATATCGCGGATTACGAGGAGCGGCAGGCCGTGCGCCGGTTCGGACCCTATGAAAAAGGGTCGGTGACGCTCGACGAGGTGTTTGGCTGTCTTCACCGGCCCGGTCAGCCTACGCTAAGCATCGAGGAAATGGATGAGGCCATCGGCCGGGCCGTATGCGAGCGGCACGAGATCTACAAGGCCCCAAAGACCCGGAAGAAACCTTCGCCGTGATCGCCGTCGATACCAACGTCTTCGTTCGCCTGCTGGTTCGCGACGATCCTCGGCAGAGCGCGTCGGCCAAGGCGTTGTTCGCGGCTGGACCGGTCTGGTTGTCCACGACGGTGCTGCTGGAAACGGCCTGGGTTTTACGAAAAGGTTTTCGGCTGGAATGGCCGGAGATCGTGGATTCTCTCCGCCAGGCGTGCGCCTTGGAAAACGTCGTGGTGGAAGATGCACGTTGTTTTGAGAACGCCCTGGCTTGGACCGAAAACGGTCTGGATTTTGCCGATGCCTTCCATCTGGCCCGGGCGCAGGACGCCGAGTCATTCTATACCTTCGACCAAGCGTTTGCGCGCCGAGGTCGCGGATTGGGGGCCGTCCCGGTGCGGCTTCTGGAACCCAAGGGGAATTGACATGCGCGTTGCCCTGATCAGTCCGCCGTTTTTGCCGAATTTCTGCCGCAGCCAGCGCTGGCCGGTGGTGAACCGCACGCGCGCGCAGCGCTATCCGGATTGGCTGGCCTATGCGGCCGGCGTGGCGATCCAGGCGGGCTTCGAGGTCGAGCTGCGCGATTTCATCGCCGAAGAAGCCTCGCTGGCGGACGTGGCGAAGTGGTGCGGCGAGTGGAAGCCGGGCCTGCTGGTGCTGGACGCCACGACGCCGTCGATCTACAACGACGTCGAATGCGCGCGGCTGTGCAAGGCGGCGAGCCCGGAAACGCACGTGGCGCTGGTGGGCCCGCACGTCAGCGTGTATCCCCGAGAAACGCTGCTGGAAGCGAAAGGCGCGGTGGATTCCATCGCGCGCGGCGAATACGACTTCACGATCCGCGATCTGGCCGCGGCGCTGGCGGGCGGGACGGGGCTGGAAACCGTGGAGGGCATCACGTTCCGGACCGCCGCGGGCGAAATCGTCGAAAACCGCGCGCGCGCGCCGATCGAGAACCTCGACGAGATTCCGGTGCCGCCGTGGCATTTCTTCGACGTGAAGAAGTACCGCAACAACACCTATCTCTATCCGTTCCTGGACCAGATCAGCGGGCGCGGCTGCCCGAACCGCTGCACGTTCTGCCAGTGGCCGCAGGTGATGCACGGCCGGCGCTACCGCTATTGCTCGCCCGAGCGCGTGGTGCGGGAAATGGTCGAGGATTTCGAGCGCTATCCCATCCAGGAAGTCTTTTTCGAGGACGACACCCTGACGACGTTCCGGCCGCGGCTCCGGCAGATCTGCGAGCTGATCCTGCAGCAGAAGCGGCGAATGATCTGGTCGTGCAATTCGCGCGTGGACTGGGCGGATCTGGATTTGATGAAGCTGATGAA
>RZYG01000072.1 GCA_009930415.1 Spartobacteria bacterium
CTTCAGGTCGCGCAGGCTCATCGTGAACTTGTAGTACACGTCTTTGAGGCGGCCCTGCTCCTGCTTGATCTCCGACAGGTTGGAGGTCAGCATGTAGCGCGGGGCGTCCTGCTGGCCGCCGGCGACCGGATCCTTGGCCGCCACCTGCTGGTAGGCCAGTTCCTCCTGCAAGGCGGCTTCCGTGGTGCGGTCCTGGAAGCTGAACTTGCCCGAACGGATCAGCTTGGTGCGGATGCTGTCGGTGACGGATTCGGTATCGATGTGCTGCATCGTCTTGTTCTTGACCTTGTCCACGATCAACAGCGGCGGTCCGTCGCGCGAGACGTCCTGCAGGTCTTCGTCCATCAGCATCGAATCGACCATGGTCGCCGCGATCTGCTGCAGGTCGGACGAGCCGAAGCCCGTGCTGATCGGCTTCGACGACGTCGCGTCGCCGTATTCCACCGTGGTGGCGCAACCCGCCAGCAGCGCCGCGAGCGCCGCGGCGGCCATTCCATTCATCGTTCTGTTCATGCCCGTTCTCCTTGGGGCGGATCGCCCCGGCTCGTGTTCCGTTTCGACGTCCTGGTCACTTGATGATCCAACGGGTCTTCTCGCCCGCGCGCACGCGGAGCTTGAACGAAGCCGCCGCGGCGGACGGCGCCACGCCCTGGATGGACCGCGTTTCCTTGCCGTGGATGACCAGCGGCCGCCACGGATCGGTGTCCGGATCGATTTCGTTCCCGTCCGCGTCGAACCAGACGAACTTGGACTGGGCCACGATGGACTTGTTCTGCCGCGAGGTCAGCTTGACGCCGGCCTTCATCAGGCCGTTTTTCGTCTGGCCGACGACCAGATCGTCCACCTGCAGCTGGCGGGCCAGCTTGGCGTTGTCCACCTGCAGGAGCTGCTGCAGATTGCCTTCTTCGTCCGTTTCCGCGCCCACGGCGAGGCCCGACGTGTTCGGCGAGGCGCAGCCCGCCGCCAGCGCGGCCGCCAAGGCCGCCGTTGCCAGAATCCATCCCCTTTTCATGCGTTTCCTCCTCTGCCTTACTTGATTTCCTGCTGGATCACGTTGATCGCGTCGCCGCCGCCGGTGCCGTCCCCGCCGAGGGTCAGGGATTCGTTCGGCATGCCTTCGAGCCGGATGTACGTGTTGCTGAGCGAGGCGCCGGCGCCGCCGGCGACCGTCTTCGTCGCGAAGGCATCGGCCTCGCTCTGCTCGCGGGCGATGGCCTGCGCTTCCAGTTCGCCCTTGCGCGCGAGCCCGACCGCGGACAGTTCCAGCGGCACGTCGAGCTCCATGCCGTCGGCGAACGCCACGCTTTTCTCCCAGGTCGCGAAGCCTTCCTTGGTCACGCGCACCTCGTGCACGCCCGGACGGATCCGGAACGTGCCGGGCGCGGTGCCGACCACGACGCCGTCCACTTCCACGGCCGCGCCGGGCTCGGACGCGCTCACCGTCACGCTGGCCAGCGCCGCTTCCGCGGCCGCGGCGGCCGCGATTTTTTCGCGGCTGGCGCCCACGCGCTCGGCCAATTCGGCCGCGCCGCGGTCGAGCAAGGCATCGACCAGATCGTCCGCCGCCGTCTGCGCATAGGCGTTCTGGACGATCTTTTCGCTCACCGCGAGGGTGTCGCCGTAGATCTGCGCGCCGGAATCTCCCGCCAGCACCCGCAGGGCCAGCCGCAGGGTCGTCGTCGTCGCCTCCTGCGTCGTGCCGTAGGCCTGGACGTTCATTTTGTTTTCGCCCAGGGAGACCAGCGACGCGAACACCAGCATGTCCGCTTCCAGCAATTGCGCGGTCCGCAGCGCGGAGGCTTCCGCGGAAGGGCCGTCCACGGTGCCTTCGGCTTTCACGGTCTGGACCGTCTCGGCGAACTGGCGCAGCGCCTGCGCGTCTTCCGCCCGGCGCGATTCAACGAAGCGGTCCAGGGCGTCCTGGTAGCGGATCACTTCGAACCCGGCGTCCGTCAGCCGCGTGCCGAGCAGGTCGTTGAAGGCGTCGATCCGGGCTTCCAGTTTCGCCCCGGTCCGGTTTTGGACGAACAGGGCCGCTTTCGGCGCGGCTTGCGTCGCCGCCGCGGCCAGCATCAGGATCCCCACCGCCGTTTGCCACGTCTTGTTCATGTTTGCGCTCCTTTGCCTGCCATCGTCATGGTTGCACGATCACGTGCGAATATACAGCCAAATCGATGCGGGTCACGTGGATCATGGTCGTTTTGCCCGCGCGCAAGGTTACCGGTCCCGTCCAGGCGGGGCCGCCGCCGGGACCGGCCAAGGCCACCGACCGGTCGCCCGGATCGACGAACGCGCTGAAAATCTGGACGTGCGCCGGCAGGGTCAGCCAGCTGCGCAAGTCGGCCTGCTCGGAAGCCACGTTGTACAACAGCACCGCCAGTTCGGCCCATTGGCCCGCGCTGCCGCCCGCATCGTGGGCGGCTTTGGCCGCGGCCCCCTTGGCGATCGCCCGCGCCAGTTGCCGCGTCAAAATACCCGGCATCTGTTCGCCCAGCGCCCGCGCCGCCAGCGCGGCCACGTTGCAGATCGGCGCCGTGGACGCCAGCGGCTGGCCGTCCAGCGCCACCCGGAGCGGCGCCGGGGGGGGCGGCGGCGCCGCATAGGTCGGCAGCGCGATCAGCCCGATCGAATCCGTCGACGTCAGCGGATACGGCACCTCCAGTTCGACCTTGGGCGGCACGAGCCCTTCCTCGCAGACCACCACCAGCCGCGCCTTGGCCGCGAGCTTGTCGCTGCCGGCCGCCGGCATTTTCGCCGCGCGCGGAAACCGCCGCTCGTAATCCTCCAGATCCTCCCGCATGCCCAGCCGTTTCGCCAGCCGCACCGCGTCCAGCTGCAAAAAATGGTTTTCCGGCGCGATCTCCAGCGCTTTCTTGACGTCGATGTACGCGTCGTTGAGTTCGCCGAGCATTTCCCAGATCGTCGCCGACGTGAAAAACGTCGCGGCGTTCTGGAACGACGACTTCACCGCGCCGGCCATCTGGTCCAGGCCCGCGTAGACCCCGATCAGATGCGGATCGCGCGCGTCCTCCTCCGCCGGCACGTGGGTTTCCTGCGACTGGGCCCGGGCGACTTCTCTTTCGCGGCGCTCCAGGGCTTCTTCCTGCACCCGGTTGGCGCGGCGGACTTCCACGCCCGCGCCCGTCAGGTCGCCCAGCGCCAGATAGTTCAGCGCCTGGTAGTGGTGCGCCAGCGTGCGCTCATAGGCCGGCACCCGGTAGGAAATGGCCTTGTCGTTCACCAGCACCGCGCCGCCTTGCGCCGCCGCGCCGCGCGCCGACACCACGGCTCGGTTCTCCCGGTCCTCGATCGCCGCGAAGGCCGTCTCGAACGCCGTGCGCGACGCCGGAAAATCGCCCGCCAGCTGCGCCGTGCGCCCCCATTCCAGCGCGAACAGCGCGCCCGCGGTCCCTTTCGTCCGCTTGCGGAACGTCTTTTCGTAGTCCGGATTCCGCCCCGCCCGCAGCGGCGCCAACGTCGTCTGTTCCATCCCCTGCGGATAGTGGCTGAACGTGCCGCAGCCCGCCGCCAGCAGCGCCCAGCACGCCGCCAAAACCGCCGCGCGCCCTTTTTGCCAGTTGACTGAAATGGAGCGGCCTTCCACCATGAGCCGGAAAGCATACCACCGCCCATGCCGCCGGACAGTCAAAATCTCGTTTGGATCGACGCCCACGCCCACCTGCAGGATCCGCGGCTGGCACCGCACCTGCCGCAGGTCTTCGCGCGCGCCGCCGCCGCCGGCGTCGCCCGGATCCACGTCGATGCCACCTGCGAAGCCGATTGGCCCGCCGTCGCCGCCCTCGCCGACGCCCAGCCCAGCGCGACGCTCGTTTCCTTCGGCGTCCATCCCTGGTTCATCCGCGACCGCTCCGCCCGCTGGCTGCAAAACCTGCGCGACGTCCTCGCCGCCCGGCCGGCCGGCATCGGCGAAATCGGCCTCGACGCCCGGATGGGCGACAGCCTCGACGCCGACCGCGAAGCCGTCTTCCGCGCCCAGCTCGAGCTTTCCCATGAACTCGCCCTCCCCGCCAGCCTGCATTGCCGCGACGCGTGGGAGCCCATGCTGAAAATACTTTTGGCCGCCCCGCCGCATCCCGCCGGCCTCTTGATCCACGCCTACTCCGGCCCGCCCGACGCCCTGCCCGCCCTCGCGGAAAAGAACGTCCACGTCTCCTTCGGCGGCACCCTGACCCGGCCCAAGAACGTCCGCGCCCGCGAAAACGCCGCGCGCGTGCCCGCCGGCCGGTTCCTGCTCGAGTCCGACGCCCCCGACCTGCCGCCGACGTTGCCCGCCGGCGCGGAAAAACATCTCGTCGGCGAAGATGGAAAGCTGCTCTCCGAACCCGCCTACGTTCCATGGGTCGGCCAGATCGTGGCCGAGGTGCGCGGAACCACGCCCGGCGCGATCGCCGCGGAAACCACCGCGACCGCGCGGCGGCTGTTCGCCAAGCTTTGGGCCTGAAAGGTCCATGCCGGGAAAGTCGCGCCCCGCCCCCGATCCGTTACCGCTGTGCGCGCAAAGTTTTTACGTTCCACGTAAATTCCGCGCAAAGTTTTTACGTGCTACGTAATTTTCACCCAAAGTTTTTACGTTCCACGTAAATTTTCCTGAAACTTTTTACGTTCCACGTAAAACTACCGCAGCGTGGACCAGGTCGCGCCGTCGCGCTGCTTGTAGCGGGCGATCACGCCATGGTCGCCCGTTTTCCGGTACCAGGTGGAGGCCGCCAGCGGCGCCCGGTCGTTCAAGGCCTTCGCCGGATCCGGCCGCGGGCCCTGGCTCCAGACCGCCCAGGCCAGCGGCGAATTCGGCGAGTCGTCCGACTTGCCGCCCGGCGCCTGGCAGGAGGGAAAATCGGTGGGCACCCAGACCGGATAGCGGTCGTCCTGCTTGGAGCCGTTCATCCAGTAGTTTTCCGGCGCGGCGTATTTGTAGGTGCTGCCCGGGTGGAACGGATCTTCCAGCAACGTCGAGGTGGCCGAGCGTTCGTTCTTCGGCAGATAGCCGCCGTCGGCCAGTTCCTGCGGCAGCTGCAGCACCTCTTGCCGATCCGCCGCCATGCACGACACGACCACCGGCGGATAATGCCCATGGTCGGCCCGGTACGCCTCCAGCGCGACTTCCACCGTCCGCAGATCCACCACGACCCGGCCGGCCCGGCCGCGCTCGACCGCGGCCAGCACCGGCGGGCCGGCCAGCGCCGCCAGCAGCCCCAGCACCGCCAGCACCACCAGGAGTTCGATCAGGGTGAAACCCGCCTTCAATCCCGCTTCCTCAACCGATAATTTCGATTTGGCTCAGCGCTGAAATCTTCCATCAAGATGACCCGGACCGGCGTGACGTCCACCGGACTCCAGATTCCGCCTTCCAGGTTGGTGGTGGCTTCCAGGACGAAGTCCTCGTAATCGGTCGTGAATTGCACCGCCACGCCGCCGTGCGGTCCCTGCGCCACGTGCAAAACCGGGCCGATCTCCTGCACGAACAGTTCGTAGCCGTCGATCCAGGTGTCGCTTTCCTGATTCAGGATCCCCACGGCCGAAAACCAGTCCGACGTGGCGGGAGGCTGCCCCAGATCCGTCCGGGGCAGCCGCAGCGGAAGGGTCCGCCCCGTGGCGTCCGCGGCGATGCAAATCCGGTTCGACCACGCCGCCTGGCCCCAGCCGTTCGTGTCCGCCAGCCGGATGCCGTCGAGGCGCACCCGCATGCCCTGCCAATGCTCGCCGCCCGACTCCCGCGCGGGGTCGAAAATCGCGCGGTCGTCCGCATCCTTCAGGTCCGCCAGCGCAATCGCCTCCGCGGCCGGCAGGCCGACGTTCGCCTGCACCAGCGCCACGTCGAAATCGTTCGAGTAAGTCGTGCGGTGCATCTCGTTGACGTTCCGCTTGCCGTTGTAAAACACGGCTTTCCGCGCCGTCACCTCCACCCGGTCGCCCTTGCGGAACTTCCGCCCGGTCCCGTCGAACATCACCCGTTGCATCTCGTTCGACCAAGTCGCTTCGTCGTAGTGATCCCCCATCACGCTGCGCTGCGCCATGTACAGCGCCGTGCCGCCGCGATCCCCTTCCGCCGCGGCCTGGATGAACATCTGGTACTGTCCGCCGTCCGGTGGAAACGCAGCCTCGGGGTTGAACGCCACGTCGAGCATCTCCTCCGGATCGTTCAGGATCACGCCCTGGATCTTGAAGGGCAGGGTTTCCGCCCAGTCGCTGGCCCCGTTCGTCTGGACGGCCTGCAATTCCGCATGCGTCACCACCGCCGTCTGCGCGGACGCCGCCGCGCAAACGCTCCCCGCCACCGCCGCCAGCGCCAGCCGCATTTTCATCGGGCTCGAAAGGTAGGGACGGCGCGCCGCGCCGTCCGTTCCTTTCGCCGGCAGCGGACGTCGACGGCGCGGCGTCCCTACCCTTCCGGACTCGACCTGGGCCTCATTGGTTTTCACGTTCATTCCTTGTGTCCCGTCGTCGTGATCGTCAGCTTGCCGTGCTTCACCCCGCGCACCGCCGCCAGCTTGTCCGCCAGCGTCCGCACCGGGTCCGCCGGGCCGCGCACCACGAGCGTCTCCAGGCAGTCGTGGTGGCTCAAATGCACGTGCATGACCGACACGATCAGACCCTCCGCGTCGTGCTGGAGGTCCGTCAGCTTGGCCTGCAGGTTGCGGGCGTGGTGGTCGTAGACCAGCGTGATCGTCCCGGCGATCTCCTGCTTGCCGCGCCGCGAGCGGTGTTCGACCACCGCGTCCCGCACCAGGTCCGCCACCAGGGCCGAACGGCTGGCTGCCTTTTTGTCCGCCACCAGGCGGTCCAGGTCCGCCGCCAGGCCGTTGGGCAGCGACAGGCTCAGCCTTGCAATGCCGGCCGCCGCCGTGTTATTACGAATATTCATATTGGTAGTAATGACGTGAAAACCGGTTTTCTCAAGTTTATTCTGCCCTTGGCGTTTTGGGGATCGTGCGCAACCGCGCCCAACCCCGACGCCGCGTTCTTCCTCGCGCAAGCCCGCGGCGAGCCCGAGGTGCGCATGGCCGACGCCTACAAATGGCTCGTCCACGCCACGCGCGGCGGCGAGCACGCCGTCGAGAACGAAACGGCCGTCCGCCTTTGGCTCGACCGGGAATGGCAGACCCTCGGCCCGCCGCAACCCGGCGAAGCGCTCTGGACGTCGCTGACCGCCGATGGCCGCATCGGCCGCCTGAACCTGCGCCCCTACCGCGCCCGGGGCGGTTCGATCGAAGCCCTCCACGCCGCGTTCCTCGCCGGCGCGCAAGCCTTCGATGCCGATCCCGCCCGGTTCCGCCGCGCCTGGCGCGCCCTCGGCCGCGCACTGGAGAAGCAATCCGTCGGCCACCTGACCGCGGCCGAATGGCACCGGTTCGACCGCAAAATGCGCGGGCTAAACTACCCGGCCTGCCACCACAGCCCCGAGTACGAACAGGCCCGCGCTCCGGCCTACCGGGTTCTGCCGCGCGAGCAGGCCCAGCGCTTGCTCCAAGCCATTGCCCGCGAGGGAAAATCAACCGTTTTCCCCTAAAAATCGTTGCCATTCCGCCGCGGGCGAGTACAGTACGCCCCTAAACGGCCGCCCCGGGGCCGTGCCGGAATTTCAAAAAAGAACCCAGGAGATCCCACATGTTCCAGATCGCATCCATCCACGCCCGCGAAATCCTCGATTCCCGCGGCAACCCCACCCTCGAAGCCGACGTCGTCTTGACCAGCGGCGTGCTCGGCCGCGCCGCCGTGCCCTCCGGCGCCTCCACCGGCGTCAACGAAGCCCTCGAACTGCGCGACGGCGACGCCAAGCGCTACCTCGGCAAGGGCACCCTCAAGGCCGTCAAGAACGTCAACGGCCCCATCGCCAAGGCGCTGTGCGGCCTGGATGCCCGCGACCAGAAGGCGATCGACGACGCGATGCTCAAGCTCGACGGCACCGAGACCAAGTCCAAGCTCGGCGCCAACGCCATGCTCGGCGTTTCCATGGCCGTGGCCCGCGCCGCCGCCGCCGCGCTCGAAATTCCGCTCTACCGCCACCTCGGCGGCCTCAACGCCCACGTCCTGCCCATCCCGATGATGAACGTCATCAACGGCGGCGCCCACTCCGACGCCCCCATCGACGTGCAGGAATTCATGATCGTGCCCCGCGGCGCCAAGTCCTTCGCCGAAGGCCTGCGCATGGGCGCCGAAGTCTTCCACGCCCTCAAGAAGATTCTCAAGTCCCAGAAACTTTCCACCGCCGTCGGCGACGAAGGCGGCTTCGCCCCCAAACTCGCCAGCAACGTCGCGGCCCTCGAAGTCCTCGTCGAAGCGATCAAGGCCGCCGGCTACAAGCCCGGCAAGGACGTCTTCATCGCCCTCGACGTCGCCGCCAGCGAATTCTTCGACGGCAAGACGAAGAAGTACACGCTGCACAAGAGCGACCAGTCCGTGAAGACCGCCGCCGACATGGTCGCCATGTACGACGGCTGGTGCAAGAAGTTCCCGATCGTCTCCATCGAAGACGGCTGCGCCGAAGGCGACTGGGACGGCTGGAAGCTCCTGACCGACAAGCTCGGCGGCAAGATCCAGCTCGTCGGCGACGATCTGTTCGTCACCAACGTCAAATTCCTGCAGAAGGGCATCGACCTGGGCGTCGCGAACTCGATCCTGATCAAGGTCAACCAGATCGGCACCGTCTCCGAGACGCTTGCCGCCATCGCCCTCGCCAAGCGCCACGGCTACACCAACGTGATCAGCCACCGCTCGGGCGAAACCGAGGACGCCTTCATCGCCGACCTCGCCGTCGCCGTCAACGCCGGCCAGATCAAGACGGGCTCCCTCAGCCGCACCGACCGCATCGCCAAGTACAACCAGCTCCTCCGCATCGAAGAGGAACTCGGCACCGCCGCCGTCTACGGCTGAGCCGCACCCACCGCGCCCCCCGCCCCCTTGCAGGGCGGGTGAATCCGGTCCTCCCCTGCCGTCCGCGGCAGGGGATTTTTTCTGCCCGTCCCCCGCCGCCGCGCCAACCGGGCCAGTTTCAAAAACCAGACGTTTTATGAAACGTTTGGTTTCGCGAAACGGGAATTTTACGGAACGTAACACGTTCGCGCGGTTTTACGTGCGACGCAACAACTTTCCCGGAATTTTACGTCGTACGTAAAACTCAGCCGCGGACGGGGCAGCGGCCGGCGCGCGCGAGATCGGCGCGGCCGACGGGGCCGGGTCGCAGGATTTCGATTCCGCCGGCGGCGATCTTGACGACGGTGCTGGCGGCGCCGACGGCGACGGGGCCCGCGTCGAGCGCCAGCGCGACGTGCGGCGCCAGCGCGGCCCAGGCGTCCGGAGCGGTCAGCGCCGGCGGTTCGCCGCTGCGGTTGGCGCTGGTGACCGCCGGCACGACGCCGGCCAGTTCGCGCAGCCACGCCAAGGCCACGGGATGGTCCGGCACGCGGAATCCGTCCCAACCGCCCGCGCCGTTCGCCAACACCAAGGTGAGCGGTCCGGGCCAGAAGGCGGCGGCGAGACGGACCGCGATTTCGTCCACCTGCGCGCCGGCCGCGCGCACGGATTCCAAACCAGCGGCGAACAACGCGATGCGCTTGGCGTCGGCGCGTCCCTTGGCGGCGTAGAGCTTGGCCAGCGCGTCCGGGGAATCGGCGCGCGCGGCGACTCCGTAGACGGTCTCGGTCGGAACGATCACCAGCTCGCCCGCCCGCAACAATTCCGCCGCGCGGCGGATCGCCGCGGGAGCGGCCGGAACGCAGCCGGACGGGTCAGCGCGAGACGCCATAGCCGAGCGCCTTGAGGCCCAGCAGCACGTCCGTGGCCCGGCGCAGATAGGTGTCGTTGCGCGTGCGGTCGCGCAGGGCCTTGTCTTCCTTTTCCTCGTCGGTCAGGCTTTTGCCCTTGCGCAGCACGGGGGCTTCCGGCTCGTAGACGGTTTCGGCCAGCGCCGCATCGGTGATGGCCACGTCGGGCACCACGCCGTTGGCGCCGGCATAGACCATGCCGTCGGGCGTCTTGAGCTGGCGCGTGGCCAGCAGCGCATGGCGGCCGGTGGACAGTTTTTTCGGCTCGCGGATCAGCGGATCGCCGGCGGTTTCGCGGCCGATGACCATGGCGCCTTGCACGCTGCCGGACAGCACGGCCGCCAGCAATTCGGCCGCGCCGCTGGTCTCCTCGTCCACCAGCACCATCAGCGGCAGGGTCTCCGCCGGGGCCGGGCCGGACTTCACGACTTCGATTTCGTTGCCTTGGCGATCGGTGAACGCGTACAGGTCGGCGGCCACCGGAACGAACCGGGCGGCCACGGCCGGGATTTCCCCGGCGGCGACGCCGTTGGCGCCGCGCAGATCGAGGATGGCGCCGAACTTGTCCGCGGCCTGCCAGCGTTCCAGGGCCGCGGCGATTTCGGCGCCGGCGCCTTCGAAGAGGCCGGCCGCGCGCAGGTAGCCCATGCCCGCGGGCAGGTCTTCCGCGTCGGCCAGCGAACTCTCCGCGCGGCGCGCGCGCTCCACGGCCACGGTCCGGCTTTGGCCGTCCGCGCCCACCAAGCCGATTTCCAGTCCCGGTTCGTCGCCTTCGGTCAACAGCCCGCGCACGGTTTTCAGCGCCGCACCGGTCGGGATGGCGGTGTCGCCGACTTTTCCGATCTGCTCGCCCGGCTGGATTCCCGCGGCGGCGGCCGGCGAATCCGCGCGGACGGCCGCCACTTTGGGGAAGCCCTCCGCCTCGGCCACGATCGTCAGCCCGACGTCCCACTCGCGGTCGGACAGGCGGCGCGAACGCGCCGCCAGCTCCGCCTCGTCGAGAAAGGTCGCGGAAGGTTCGCTGGCGCGGATCAGGGCTTCCAGCAGGGCGGCCTTGGCCGCGCCGTCCACGGGCGCGGCCAACCGGCTCTCGTCCAGCACGCGCAGGCCTTCGGCGACGGCATCGCACAGTTCCCGCGCGACGCCGACCGGCGCCGGCGCTTCCGCCGGAACCGTGCTCGGCTCGGCCGAAACCGCCGTCCCCCATCCCAGCCCGGCGGCGCACAGCGCCGCTCCCGCTTTCATCCATCGCGCCATGTCGTGATCCTTTCCGCGATCCTCAGAACCGATAGCCGCCGCCCAGCGAGAGGACCCAATATTCGTTTTCGATGCCGGCGACGTCTTCGTCGCCGCCCCGTTCGCCCGTCGAGGCGTCGTAGACTTCCATGTCGCCGACGATCAGGTCGATGGTCTGCACGTCGAACGCCGCGGACAGAAAAGCGTTCTTCAGGGGGCCGCGCGAGAAGGCGTAGCGGACGTCCAGTCCGAAGCCAAGCATGTCGCCGTCTTCGAATTCCTCCTTGAAGTGCAAGGATCGGGCCACGTGCTCGTCCCAATCCGTCGCTTCGACGGACGGGCTATAGGTCAGGCGGCCGGCCACCGTGAAGTCGCCCCGGGTCCAGTCCACGCTGGCGCCGAGATAGGGCATGCGGAATTCCTGCTCGTAGTTGATCATGTTTTCGCCGCCGAGGTCCTGCGGCACGTAGCCGTATTCGGGATAAAGCAGATACCGGCCGCTGTCTTCCCAGGTCCAGCCGTTCTGCTTGTAGCCGAGGAACCCGCGCACGGTCAGGTCGTTCCATTCCAGGGCGTCCCAGGCCACGTTCAGGTCGAAGATATACCCTTCCGTCACGTCGACGTCGGAGAGCGAATAGTGGGTCCAATCCGTGGAATACGGATCCATCCAGTCGTAGTCGTCCATCTCGCCGCTGCCTTCCGTCAAGGCATTCCAGAAACCGAAGTTGAGCGTCAGCGCATCCCACACGTCGCGCTTGATGGGCCGGACGGAAAACTGGACCCCGCCCATGACGACGTCTTTCAACTCCCAGTCCAACCGGCTCAGCTGCCGCCGGCTGCCGTCGACCGTCTCGTAGTCGTAGACGTGCTCCTTCGCCTCGCCGTTGAGCAGGCCGAACGAAAGCTGGCCGCCGACCGAAACGGGAAAATCCCCGTGCGGAGGCGCGATCACGTCCGCCTGGAAGGCTCCGGCCGCCAGCGGCAGCCCCATCGTTGCCATCGCCATCGTAACCAGAATCCACTTCTTCATCGTCGTTTCTCCCAGTTGTTTCCAGTTCGCTCGCGACCGGCAACGCACCGCGCCGCAATCGATCGATCGTCAGTGTGGCCCGCCCGCCCGGCCCGGTAAAGCCAAAAAACGGCCCGGGACAGGCGGGGGCGCAAGACGGATTTCGGGCTCTGAATCGTAGGGGCCGGGCTTGCTCGGACCGGGTTTGGAGAAATTTGGGAACAGCTGCGGTCTCAGCAAGCTGAGCCCCTACAAGCGAGGGTCGAATCTATCGTGAAGAATCCGGT
>RZYG01000301.1 GCA_009930415.1 Spartobacteria bacterium
CCGCATGCCACGAAGACAACCCTTTACATCCCGATGACGCCAAGCATGCACCGAATCGCAGATGCGCCCCCAAAAGGCCGGGCGCGCGCCCGGCCTTCGCAGGATCCGCCTGGATGCGGATCAATTCCCGGCCGGGGCGGCCGCCTCGGCCGGCGCTCCCTCCGCCACCACGGGGGATTCGGCCGGGACCTCTTCCGGTTCCGGAATTTCGGCCGCGCCCGGCGTTTCCTCCGGGACGGCCGGTTCGGCCGGAAATTCGATTTCCGCTTCGGCTTCGGCCGGCGCTTGTTCCGCGTCCGGCGCCGGGGCCGCTTCTTCGGCAACCGGCGCTTCCTCCGCCGGCGCTTCCTCGGCGACCGGAGCCGGCGGATCGACGACGCGCACGTCGCCCATCTGGCCTTTGCGGCGCTGCCACTTGTAGAACTTGCGCACGACCACGCTGTCCGGCGGCACGCTCTTGAACGCGCCTTGGATCTTGAACCGATAGGCGATGTCCAGTTTTTCGGGTTGGGAAACGAACTGGTCGTAAACGTCCAGCGGCACGTCCCGATAGGTCAATTCCTGGCCATCCATCAGCTGCAGAAACAGGCTTTGCTCGTCCGGCAGATAGCGGATCAGCGAAATCATTGCGGACGGACCGATGATCCGCGTCCGCTGCGCCTCCTCCTCCGCGGCCTGCTTGGCCGCCAACGCCGCGGCTTCTTCCGCGCTCATTTCCGCCGCGGCCGGTTCCGTCTCGGAACCCGCCTCGGTGGATTCCGGCTGGGCCGCCTGGCGGGCGGCTTCCAGTTCGGCCTGCAAGCGGGCCGTTTCTTCGGCCTGTTTGGCCTTCACGTCCGCCAGGCTTTTTTCCAGTTTTGCCTTTTGCTTGGCGGCGCTTTCCTGCGCGGCCTTGAGGTCCGCCGCGACCTTCTCCGCCGCCGTCTGGGCGGCGGCCAGCGCTTCTTCCTTGGCGGCCAGGTCCGCGGTCGCCGCCGTCGCGGCCGCCGTCTGCTCATCCACCTTCTGCGTCAACGCGGCCACTTCCGCCTGGACGCCGGAGACTTCGTTCTGCGCCGCCGACAGCGCATCCTTCGTGGACACCAGTTCCTGCTGCGTTCCCTGGATGGCCGTCTGGACCTGCTGGACCACTTCCCCCAGTTGGGCGGCCTCTTTCAAGACGTCGGCCGTCAAGGGTTGCGGTTCCGCGGCCGGAGCCGCTTCCTCGCCTTCCGCCGGAGCAACCGCCGGCGCGGCCCATTCCTGGACGCCCGCCGTCTGGGCCACCTGGACCAGCGCCTCGCGCAGTTCACCGGCCCGCTTCGCCTGGGTATTCCCGAAGAATCCCAGCACCCCCGCGCCGATGGCCAAAACCACCACCAAAACCCATGCCACGATGCCGACGATGTTGCCTTTGGATGCCATAAGCTCCTCCTGTGCGTTGACGGATTGTCTGCGCAGGATTGGACTCCATGCCGCCCCCGTTGTCAAGAATTGTCCCCCCTTCTGTCCCGCCGTCCCGCCGCCAGTGCCCCCCCCGGTGCGACCTCGCCGCATAGGTCAAGGGCTCGTCGAGGGCTCTCCATCTGGGCTGGGCGACCTCCTCAACGAGGCGCAGGGGTCAGTCCTATAATCTATAAATTGGTTCTCACGCCCAATAGCTGCGGTCGAGCGAGCGGTACTGGATGGCTTCGGCGACGTGGTCGGCGGCGATGTCGGCCGCCTGGGCCAGATCGGCGATGGTGCGGGCCACTTTCAGGATGCGGTCGTAGGCGCGGGCGCTGAGGTGCAGGTCGGCCATCGCGGCCTTGAGCAGGCCTTGGGCCGCGTCGTCGAGCACGCAATGCTTGTGGACGTCCTTGGCGCGCATGTTGGCGTTGCAGTGGATGGCATGCTGGCCTTTGCTTTTCGCGAACCGCTCCCGCTGCACGGCCCGCGACGCCACGACCCGTTCCCGGATCGCCGCGGAGGATTCGCCCTTCTGCAGCGAGGCCAGCTCCTGGTATTCCATCGCCGGCACCTCGACGTGGATGTCGATGCGGTCCAGCAGCGGCCCTGAAATCTTGTTGCGGTAGCGCTGCATCTGGATCGGCGTGCACCGGCACTGCCGCTTGGCGTCCCCGTAATGGCCGCATGGACACGGATTCATCGCCGCGACCAGCATGAACCGGCACGGAAAGGTCACCGAGGCGGCGGCGCGGGCGACGGACACAACGCCGTCTTCCAGCGGCTGGCGCATCACTTCGAGCACGTTGCGGTGGAATTCCGGCAGCTCGTCGAGGAACAGCACGCCGTTGTGCGCGAGGCTCACTTCGCCGGGCATCGGGTGCGCTCCCCCGCCCAGCAGCCCGGCATCGGAAATCGTATGGTGCGGCGCGCGGAAGGGCCGGCCGTGAACCACGGCCTGATGCGCCGGCAGCGCGCCCGCGATGCTGTGGATCTTCGTCGTTTCCAGCGCTTCCTCGAGTCCCAGCGGGGGCAGGATCGTCGGCACCCGCTTGGCCAGCATGGATTTTCCGGTGCCCGGCGGCCCCACCAGCAGGATGTTGTGCCCGCCGGCCACGGCCACCTCGATGGCCCGCCGCGCAAACTCCTGGCCTTTGACGTCGAGATAGTCGTCGTCG
>RZYG01000003.1 GCA_009930415.1 Spartobacteria bacterium
ACGTTCCGGTGACCGCATGAACAACGCGCTGGACATGTTGTTGGTGTTTTTGGTCCTGACGGACTTGGTCCTGCTGGGCTCGAGCCGGTTGCGGAACGCGATCCGCATCGTCGCGCTGCAGGGGCTGATGCTGGGTCTGCTGCCGCTGCTCGCGCACGGACACGGGTTTGGCTGGTCCGCGGTCTTGCTGGGCGCGGGCAGCGCGCTGCTCAAGGGCTTCGTGTTCCCGTCTTTGCTGAACCGCGCCTTGCGGGAAACCAACGCCCGGCGCGAAATCGAGCCGCTGGTCGGCTACGTGGCGTCGCTGCTGATCGGGATGGGGGCGATGGCGCTCTCGTTCGGGTTCGGCGCGCGGTTGCCGCTGCCGTGGCCGGCGCCCTCGCAATGGCTGGTGCCGGCGGGCCTGTTCACGGTCTGGACGGGCTTGTTCCTGATCGTGGCGCGGCGGAAAGCCATCACGCAGGTGCTCGGCTACGTCGTGCTCGAAAACGGGATCTTCGCGCTGGGCATGGTGCTGGTGGAAGCCATGCCGCTGCTGGTCGAACTGGGCGTGCTGCTGGACGTGTTCGTGGCGGTGTTCGTCATGGGCATCATCGTGTTCCACATCAACCGCGAGTTCGACCACATCGACGTGGACCAGCTCCGGGCGCTGAAGGAGCCGGCGCCATGACCTGGACGCTCGTCATCCTGCCGTTGCTGGCCGCCGTGGCCGCGGTGCTGATCCGCTCCGACCGTCGCCGCCGCGCGTTGCTGGTGGGCACGGCCGCGGGGCATTTCGCCCTGATGGCGGTCTGCTGGATCGTGCCGCCGGACGTCGCGCCGGGCGCGTGGGTGGGGCTCGATGCGGCCGGCCGGCTGTTCCTGGGCATCGCCAGCCTGCTGTTCCTGGCGACGGCGGTCTATGCCGCGCACAGCCTGGGGCGCGAGGCTCACGGCCGGCAGACCGAAGCGGACACGGGTTCCGTCTTCGTGAACGCGCCGGAGGCGGTTTTCACCGCCTGCCTGCTGGCGTTCCTCTCCACGATGTCGCTGGTGGCGGCCAGCCGCCATCTGGGCGTGCTCTGGGTGGCGGTGGAGGCGACGACCCTGGCCACGGCCCCGCTGATCTATTTCCACCGCCAGCCGAGTTCGTTGGAGGCGACCTGGAAATACCTGCTGGTGTGTTCCGTGGGCATCGCGCTGGCGCTGCTGGGCAATTTTCTGCTCGTGGTGGCGTCGGCCGCGGCCGACGGCTCGGACGGCACGCTGCTGGTGACGGAGCTGGTCGCGCGGGGCGCGGATCTGCGCGCGCCGTGGCTGAAGGCCGCCTTTGCGCTCCTGCTGGTGGGTTACGGGACCAAGATGGGCCTCGTGCCGATGCACACCTGGCTGCCGGACGCCCACAGCGAAGCGCCGTCGCCCGTATCCGCGCTGCTGTCGGGCGCGCTGCTCAACTGCGCGTTCCTGGGCATCCTGCGCGCGCATTCGATTTGCGCCGCAGCGGGGTTGGGCGATTTCAGCGGCGGGCTGCTGGTCGCGTTCGGCCTGGCCACGGTCGCGGTGGCCGCGGCGTTTCTGGCGAACGCCGCCGACTACAAGCGGATGCTGGCCTATTCCAGCATCGAGCACATGGGGCTGCTGGCGCTGGGCGCGGGGCTGGGCGGCGCCGCATTGTACGGCGCGTTGCTCCACGCCGTGAACCATTCCGCCGTGAAGGCGGGCCTGTTCCTGCTGGCCGGCAATTTCCTGGCGGCCTACCGCACGAAGACCATCGCGCGCGTCGGCGGCGGCATCCGGCGCCTGCCGGCGAGCGGCCTGCTGTGGCTGGCGGGGCTGTTTGCCATCGCCGGTTCGCCGCCCTTCGGCACGTTCGCCAGCGAATTCACGATCCTGAAGGAAGCCTTCGCGCCGGGCCGGACGGCCGTCGGCGTCGTGGCTTTGGCGGCGCTGGCGATCGCGTTCGCGGGCATGTCGAAGGCGTTTCTCGGCATGGCGCTGGGGCGGTCTCCGGACGACGCGCCGGCGGAGCGGGAAGCCGCGGCATCCGTTTGGCCGGCGCTGGCGCTGCTGGCCGTATCGCTGGTGCTGGGCTTCTGGATTCCGTCCGGCTTGCAGGCGGGGCTGGAACATGCGGCGCGGTTGCTGGGCGGAGGTGCGCCGTGAGCGTTCTGGTTTTCCAGCATCTCGAAAAGGTTCCGAACGGGCAGATTCCGCTGCTGCCGATCGACGACTTCCGCCGCGCCGTGCTCGATGCCGTCGCCGAAGGTTGCCGGCTCGTTGCGTTCTACGGGCAGCCGCAAGCCGGCCCGGCCGTGCGGCTCGTGGCGGTGCTGGCCCGCGAGGCCGCCGCCGAATTGCGCGCCGTGGCGACGGATCCCGGCGAGAGCTATTCCGCTTTGACGCCGGAGTGTCCGCAGGCCGCCGGATTCGAGCGCGAAATCGCGGAACAGTGGGGCGTGAAGCCCCTCGGCCACCCGTGGCTCAAGCCGTTGCGTTTCCACCGGTCGTACCGCCCGGGACACGATGCCTGGGACCGGCCGGAAGGCGAGCTTCCCGCGCCTTCGGTGATGGATTTTTTCCGCGTGGAAGGCGAGGGCATCCACGAGGTGGCGGTCGGACCGGTCCACGCGGGCATCATCGAGCCCGGCCATTTCCGGTTCCAGTGCCACGGCGAGCAGGTGCTCCATCTAGAAATATCGCTGGGCTACCAGCATCGCGGCGTGGAACGCGCGTTGCTGGGCGGCCCGCATCCGCGCACGATCCACCACGCGGAAACGCTGGCCGGCGACACGACGATCGGCCATGCGCTGGCCTACGTCCAGGCGCTGGAAGCGCTGGCCGGCTGCCGGGTGCCGGCGCGCGCGCAGGCCTTGCGGGCGGTAGCGCTCGAACTGGAGCGCCTGGCCAACCACGTGGGCGATCTCGGCGCGCTGGCGGGCGACGTGGGCTTCTTGCCGACGGCGTCCTTCTGCGGGCGGCTGCGCGGCGACTTCCTGAACATGACCGCGCTGCTGTGCGGCAGCCGGTTCGGACGCGGCTTCGTGCGCCCGGGCGGTGTCGCGTTCGACGTGGATCCCGCCTTGCTCGCGGATTTGCGCGGGCGGCTGGACGCCACCTTCCGCGACGTGGCTGGGGCCGCGAACCTGCTGTGGGCAACGCCCTCGGCGATGGCGCGCTTCGAGAATACGGGCACGCTGGCGCCGGAAACCGCCGTGGAACTGGGCTTGGTCGGCCCGGCGGCGCGGGCCTGCGGCCGGGAGCTCGACGTCCGCCGCGATTTCCCGTCGGGCATCTACCGGTTCGCGCAGCTGCCGGTCTCGACGTGCGCGGACGGCGACGTGTTCGCGCGGGCGACCGTGCGCTGGCTGGAAATCCAGCGCGCGGTCGAGTTCATCCGCGGCCAGATCGCGGCCCTGCCGGGCGGCGCGGTGCGCGCGCCGTGCGGGCCGCCGGCGGCGGAGACGACGGTGGTGTCGCTGCAGGAAGGCTGGCGGGGCGAAATCGCCCACGTGGCGACGACGGACGCCGCGGGCCGTTTCGCGCGCTACAAGGTGGTGGATCCTTCGTTCCACAACTGGCTGGGATTGGCGCTGGCGCTGCGCAACCAGGAAATCTCCGACTTTCCGCTCTGCAACAAGAGCTTCAACCTTTCGTACTGCGGACACGACCTATGATCCGGGCCCTTCTCGAACGATTCCGCCAGAAGCACCGCACGGTGGCCTATCCCGCGCGGCCGCCGACGATTCCCGAGCGCTACCGCGGCGAGCCGGAACTCGCGCCGGAAAAATGCGCGGCCGGTTGCGCGGCCTGCGCGGCGGCGTGCCCCGTGGGGGCGCTCGAACTCGCGCCCGGCGCGATCCGCATCGATCTGGGGAAATGCCTGTTCTGCGGCGATTGCGCGGCGGCCTGCCCGACGGGCGCGATCCGCTTCACGCGCGACCATCGCGTGGCGGCGCGGCGGCGCGGAGAACTCGTGGCCGGCTCGCCGGAACGGCGGCTGGCCCAGACCCTCGACGCGAAGATGAAAAGTCTCTTCGGCCGTTCGTTGAAGCTGCGCCAGGTCAGCGCCGGCGGCTGCAACGCCTGCGAGGCCGATACCAACGTGCTGAGCACCGTCGTGTTCGATCTGGGGCGCTTCGGCATCCAGTTCGTGGCCTCGCCGCGGCACGCCGACGGCCTGCTGATCACGGGGCCGGTGACGGAGAACATGGCGCTGGCGCTGAAGAAAACCTACGCCGCCTTGCCCGAGCCGCGGCTGGTGATCGCGGTCGGCGCCTGCGCGATTTCCGGCGGGCCCTACGCCGGCCATGCGGAAGTCCGCAACGGCGCGGACGCCGTCGTGCCGGTGGATCTGTATATTCCCGGCTGTCCGCCGCACCCCGTCGCGATTCTCGACGGCTTGCTGCGCCTGTTGGGGCGGTTGGACGAGTCCCGCTAGGCCGGAACCGGCTTGGCGGGGAGCAACACGCGGAAGGTGGACCCTTGGCCGGGGACGCTGTGGACCTGGATGGCGCCCTTGTGGCCGCGCACGATGCCGAGCACGGCCGGCAGGCCCAAGCCGCGGCCCGTGAACTTCGTGCTGTAGAACGGCTCGAAGACTTTGCCGAGCTGGTCGGCGGGAATGCCGACGCCGGGATCCGCCACTTCGACGTAGACGTAGCGTTCCGCCGCCAGCGGCGAATGGGGCCAGAGCGGCGCGGCCGGCACGTCGCGGGCCGCGCAGGCGCCGGCCGACAGTTCGATCGTGCCGGGCCGGTTTTCCAGGGATTCCGCGGCGTTGGCGATGAGATTCATGACGACCTGGCGCACTTGGCCTTCGTCGGCCTCGATGGCGGGCAGCGCGGCGGGAATCTTCAGTTGGATCTGGGCCTGCGGCGGCAGGGTCGTGCGGGCCATCTGGAGGGTCCGGTGCAGCATCGCTCCGACGTCCACCGTTTCGAGCGCGAACCGGCTTTGTCCGGAAAACGCCAGCATCTGCTCGACGAGTTCGGCGGCTTGCTTCGTGGAGACGCCGACGGCGATGAGATCGTCGCGGACGGGCGAGTCCGGCGGCAGCGCCAGCAGGGCGAGATCGAGATTGCCCATGATGGCGGCCAGGCGGTTGTTGAAGTCATGGGCGATGCCGCCGGCCAGCAGGCCGAGGCTTTCCAGTTTCTGGGCTTCCAGCGTCCGGCGCTCCAGCTCGCGCCGGTCGTCCTCGGCTTTTTTGTGGTCCGAAATCCCGCGGGCCACGACGAGCAGGCGGTCGGCGTTCCGGAACCGCACCCGGCGCATGGCGATTTCCACCCAGAACGGGTGGCCGGCGCGGTGGACGGAACGCCATTCGAACACCTGGGGCCCTTCGTCGCGGGCCCGGGTCATCCAGCGGATGGCGTCGTCCATCGAAAAGGGCGATTCGCCGCCGGACATGCGATTGAAGGCGTCGATGGCTTCCGCGCGCGTGTCGTACCCGTACATTTCCAGCATGCGCCGGTTGACGTCGAGCACGCGGAACGTCTGTGCGTCGTGGATGAACAGGGCGTCGTTGATGCAGTCGAAGACCGTCGCGAAGTATTCGCGGGATTCGCGCAGTTCGGCGGTCCGGGCGCGGACCCGGAAGGACAGCACGGCGTTGAGCGCGGCGAGCGCGAGGATGCCGACCAGGACGATCAGCAGAACGGGACCCCATTCGCGGACGATTTCGCGCAGCAGGAACGGCGTGCCCAGCCATTTCCGCTCGATGGTCCGGTATTCGCGCTTCGAAATTCGGCCGAATCCGGATTGGACCAGTTGCAGCAGATCCGGACGGTTTTTGCGCACCGCCCGGTGGAATTCGCCCGTATAGAGCACGAACGACTCCCGGAATTCGCCGGCGACGCCCAGCTTGTACATGAAATAGACCGCGGCCGGCGCGTCGATCGAAAAGACCTTGAGTTCCTGGTTTTTCGCGGCCTGGACGATGGCTTCGTAGCTGGGGAATTCCTGGAGGGTTTCGATGCCCCGGCCGGTCAGGTGGTCGATGACGGCGTCGCCGGCCTTGACGCCGACGTTGAACCCTTTCAGCGACGAAACGTCGGCGAGGCCGCCCAGGGATTTGTGGGCGTAGATGGGGACCTGGATGCGGGCGTAGGGCGGGGTGAAGTCGTAGAGCTGCTGGCGCTCGTCGGTGCGGAACGCGGTGTCGAGGACGTCGGCCTTGCCCGCGCGCATGAATTGCTGGGCCTTGTCCCAGTCCATGGCCTGCAGATCGACGGGGACGCCGGTCTTTTCCGACCAGCGCGCCCACTGGTCCGGGAGGATGCCCTTCAGGCGGCCTTCGGCGTCGCGGAACACGTAGGGCGGGTAATTGTCGTCGAGCGTCACCACCAACGGCGGCCGGGAAGTCTGGGCCGATGCCGGCGCGGGCGCCCAGAGCGCCAGCCAGACGATGCCCGCCGCGCCGGCCGTGCGCAGCGCGGTCCGGAATTTCGTTGGGCGAACAGGCCGGATTTTCATGGTCCGAGTTGCGCGAGGTTGTCTTTCAAGATCTGGGCGGAATGGGCCAGCTCCTGCATTTCCTCGGGCGTGAGGCGGGCTTCGATGACGTCCTCGATGCCGCCCGCACCGACCACGCAGGGGATGCCGAGGGTGACGTCGCTCAGGCCGTATTCGCCTTCGAGCGGGGCGGAGACCGTCATGACGCGGCGCTCGTTGCGCAGGATGGCGCGCACGATCTGCGTCATGGCCATGGCGACGCCGAAGCTGGTGGAGCCCTTGTAGCCGATGATGTGGTAGGCCGAGCGCCGCACCTGTTCGAGGATCTGCGGCCGGCGGTGGATGAAGTCGCACTTGCGGCAGACGGTGCAGTAGTCGTCCATCGGCAGGCCGCCGACGTGCACGAGCGACCAGGCGGCGAATTCGCTGTCGCCGTGCTCGCCGAGGATGGAGGCGTGCACGTTCTGCGGCGAGATGCCGCAATGTTCGGCCAGCAGCCAGCGGAAACGCGCGGAGTCGAGCACGGTGCCCGAGCCGAGGATGCGGCCGCGCGGCCAGGCCGTGCGCAGCCGCGCGACGTGCGTGAGGATGTCCACCGGATTCGTCGCGATCAGCAGGATGGCGTCGGGGTTCACTGTCTGGACGTCGGTTGCGATGGCCGTGACGATCTTGGCGTTGATCTGCATGAGTTCCAGGCGGCCTTGGTCCGGTCCCGCTTGCGCTTTGCCGGCGGTGACGACGACGATGGCCGCGTTCCGGTAGGCCTCGGGGGCGACGTCGGCGCGGATGTTCACCGGGCGGTAGAACGGCGCCCCGTGGGCGAGGTCCAGCGCCTGTCCCTTGGCGAGGTCGGCGTTGACGTCGACGAGCACGATTTCTTCCGCAATGCCCGACTGGGCCAGCGCGAACGCGAAACCCGAGCCGACCGCGCCGGCGCCCACCACCACCACTTTCCTCGATTTGAAATTCGCCATGCGGCCTCCGGGATGATCCTGCACGGATGGAAGATTAACCCCTTCCCGGGCCGGGCGAAAGAAAAAACCGGTTTTCGCCCTTTTGCCGTTCAGGCCGTGGGTTCGGCGGGAGGGGCCAGGCGGTTGAGGAGGGCGGAGAGCGCGAATCCGCCGGCCAGCAGGCCAAGGCAAACCCAGCCCGCGCGTCCGGCGGGCCAGCCGGGGTAAACCAAAGCAAGCGACCCTGCCACGAGCCCGAGGACCCCCCGGGTGGCCGCGCCTTCGGCTTTTTCGAACAGCCAATGGGCCGCCCGGGCGAAGAGCAGGATGGCGGCGGCCGCACCGAGAACCACGGGACCGAGGATGCGCGGATCGAGCCGGGCAACGCCGTCGAGCAGGGGTTGGTAGATGCCGAAGTAGATCAGCAAAAAGGCGACGCTGGCGCCGGGCACGATGCTGCCGAGACCGATGCCCGCTCCGGCCGCCAGCCAAATGCCCCAATGGCCGGCCAGCGGCTCGCCGCGCGGCACCAGTCGATCTTGCACGGCGGCCAGGCCCAGGCAGAGCAGGAACAGCGTCGCGAAGGCCAGCCAGCCGGCAGGATGTCCGCCCGTGCGCCGGGCTTGGTGGAAGAGATCGGGCAGGATGCCCAGCATGAAGCCCATGAAGAGGAACAGGGTCGCCGTTTCGTGCCGCGCGAACGTGGCGGCCAGCGCGCGGCTGCCGATCAGCACTCCGACGCCCGCCGCAAGGAAGAACGGCCCGAAGCGGCGCAGGTTGCCCTGGATATCCGCGAACGGATGGGCGAGGGCGGCTGTCAGAGGGCGGTAGATCCCGAACAGCACCAGCAGGGTGCTGCCGCACAGCCCCGGCAACAGGCCCGCCAGTCCGACGAGAAACCCATGGACGAGCTGGCGGACGAGGCGCACGGGCAACTCAGACGGCGCCGCCGCCGGGCAGATCGTGGATGGCCGTGTCGCGCCGCATGCTTTCGGCGAGGTAGGGGTAGTCCAGCGTGTAGTGCAACCCGCGGCTTTCCCGCCGCAGCATCGCGGAGCGGATGACCAGTTCGGCCACGGCGGCGATGTTGCGCAGTTCGAGCAAATCGGACGTCACGAGATAGTCGCGGTAGTAGGCGCGGATTTCCCGCCGCAGGGTCGCGATGCGCCGCAATGCGCGGGCCAGGCGCCGGTTCGTGCGCACGATGCCGACGTAGTCCCACATCACGGTGCGGACTTCGTTCCAGTTGTGCGTGACCACGACGGCTTCGTCGGAGGGCACGGCGTCGCCGGTCTTCCAGGCGGGGATTTTGATCTTGCGCATCTTCGGGCGGGCCGTGGTCCGCATGTCGCGGGCGGCGGCGTGGCCGCAGACGAGGGCTTCGAGCAGCGAATTGCTGGCGAGGCGGTTGGCGCCGTGCAGGCCGGTGCAGGCGACCTCGCCGGCGGCGTGGAGCCCGGCCATCGCGGTGCGCCCGCGCACGTCGGCGGCGACGCCGCCGCAGAAGTAGTGCGCGGCCGGCACGATGGGGATGGGCTGCCGGGCCATGTCGAAGCCGTACTTCTTGCAGGTGGCGTAGATGTTCGGAAAGCGCTGTTTCAGGAACGCCGCGCTCTTGTGGGTGATGTCGAGATAGGCGCAGGCGTCGCCGCGGGTTTTCATCTCGTGGTCGATGGCGCGGGCGACGATGTCCCGCGGCGCCAGCTCGGCGCGCGGGTCGTAGCGTTTCATGAACGGCTTGCCCGCGCCGTTGAGGAGGCGCGCGCCCTCGCCGCGGACGGCTTCGCTGACGAGGAACGACTTGGCTTCGGGATGGAAGAGGCAGGTTGGATGGAACTGCACGAACTCCATGTTGCGGATTTCCAGTCCGGCGCGCCAGGCCATGGCGACGCCGTCGCCGGTGGCGACGTCCGGATTGCTGGTGTAGAGGTAGACCTTGCCGGCCCCGCCGGTCGCCAGCAGCACGTGCGGCGCGCGCACGGCGAAGATTTCGCTCGTTGTCCGATCGAGGAAATAGGCGCCGATGCAAGCGTCGTCGCCCGGTACCTTCAGCCAGCCGGTGGTGATCAGGTCGATCGCCATGGTGTTTTCGAGCACCTGCACGGGGGGCTGCCGCCGGACGCGTTCCGAAAGGACGCGGATGATCTCGGCGCCGGTGAAGTCGCCGCTGTGGAGGATGCGCCGGACGGAATGGCCGCCTTCGCGGCCCAGATCGTATTCTGCGTCCACTTCGCGCGGATGGTGGGGTTTGCGTTCGAACCGCACGCCCCAGGCTTCCAGCGCCGCGATGCGCTCGGCGCCGGCCGCGATGATTTCGCGGGCGACCGCGGCGTCGGTCAGGTCCGCGCCGGCGACGAGGGTGTCCTGCAGGTGCGCCTCGATCGTATCTTCCTCGGCGATGGGCACGGCGATGCCGCCTTGCGCGTGGGAGGAATTGCTCTCGTCCAGCGTGCGCTTGGCGCAGAGAACGACGTGGCCGTGCGGCGCCAGTTCCAGCGCGGCGGAAAGTCCCGCGAGGCCGCCGCCGATGATCAGGAAATCACAGTCCAGCGTTTTCATTTCCGCCAGCGTAGCACCCGGCCCCCTGCGGAGCAAGGGCGCAACCGCCGGCGGAGAAAGCGGATCAATACTTCACGGAACAGCCGTAAGGCTTGGTTTGGGCGACGGGCACGGGCGCGCCGGCCAGGACGGCATCCAGCGCTTCGGCGACGTAGGCGCGCGCGCCGGGGATGTCCGCGGAATCCGTGGAGGGGTTGTCGTCGATGGCGCCATCGTAGACCAAGGTGCCGGCGGCATCGATCACGAACAGGTGCGGCGTGGTCTTGGCGCCGTAGGCAAGGCCGACCTGGCCGTCGGGATCCAGCAGCAGCGCGGTGGCGGCGCTGCCTTGCTCGGCGAGGATGCGGTTCCATTCGTCCGCCGGGTAATGGCCCTGCTTGCCGGGCGCGGAAGAACACACGGACAGCCAGACCGCGCCCTGCGCGACGTACTTGGCCTGCAGCGCCTGCATGTTTTTCGCGCCGTAGTGCTTCTTGACGAACGGGCACTCCGGATTCGTCCATTCCAGCACGACGGGTTTGCCGGCGAAGTCGGCCAGCGCGTGCGCCGCGCCTTTCGTGTCGGTCAACGTGAAGCTCGGTGCGGGCGCGCCGACGGCGGCCTGGGCCCAGGCCTGGACGGCGCCGAGCGCCAGCGCGGCGATCAGGATCGGGAGGAGGAATTTTGCTTTCATGGGGTTTTCCTTTCTGGGTTTGCGGACCGAGGCGGAACCTCGGAATCGGAAAAGGGCGCGTCCACGCGCAATGCGCGGCGGGAGCTTCCGGCATGCCACGGGCTGGCGCCGACGAGCACGCCCGACAATGCGGCGGGCGGCGGCGCGGAAGGATCGGCCGGGACGAGTTCGAGACGGTAGCCCGCGCCGGCGCGTCGCCAAGCCTGCGGCGCGTTGTGCTGGATCAGATCTTCGGCGAACGGGAAGAATTCTGCGGCGGGCACGTCGCCGGCGAAATCGGCCGGCGGAACGGCCGCCAGCACGAAGCGATCGCTTTCGCGCCGGGCCCGGAACGCCCAGCCGCCCGGATCGGCGGGCAGGCGCGCCCGGGCCGCGGCGAACGCGGCGGCCCGGACGGGATCGGGTTCCGCCGGGGCCGCGCCCACGGGCAGCGTCAGTTCGACCTCGGCGCTGCCCGGGACGCAATATTCGTCGCAAATGAGCCAATCGACCGTGGCCGCCAAGGTGGCGCGTGCTTCGTTCCATTCCGCCGGGGGCGCGATCGTGGCCAGCAGCCAGACGTCGCCCTCGAGGCCGTAGGTCATGAACGGCGGCGTGGCGATGGCGCGGGGATAGGGGAATTGCAACTCGCCGGCGGTGAAACCGGCCGGCAACTTCCACTCGATGGACGGCGCCAGCCCGGAATCGCCCGGGTTCGTCCAGTAGGCGTGCCACGGCGGATCAAGCGTGAGGCGCAGGGCGACGGTGAAGGGCTGGCCGGGCGCGAAGGATCGGGTTTCGGCGATCAATTTGGCCGCAACGGGCCCGTTGCGGACTGGGGCGGCGACGGCGAGCGTCGCCAAGGCGAAAATCCAACTGGTCAGGAGCGCTCTCATCGGCGCACCGTACCGCATGCCGGGGGCCACCGCAAATAGTCCGGCGATTTTTCCGCGCTACGTAAGAATCGGCGCGATGCCTACGCTCAGCCAAGCGGAACGAGATTCACCGGTCGGCCTTCGAGATAGGCGCGGAGGTTGTCGGCGGCGATCTGGATCAGGCGCTGGCGCGCGGCGTCGGTCGCCCAGGCCACGTGCGGCGTGACGAGGCAGCGCGGCGCGGAAAGCAGGGGATTGTCGGGCGCCGGCGGCTCGGTGGACAGCACGTCCACGGCCGCGCCCGCGATCCGGTTTTCGCGCAGGGCCGCGGCGAGATCGGCCTCGACGACGAGCGGTCCGCGGGACGTATTGATGAGGAACGCAGTCGGTTTCATCTGCGCGAGGCGCCGGGCATTCACGAGACCCGCGGTGGCGGGCGTGAGGGGGCAGTGCAGGCTGACGACGTCGCTTTCGGCGAAAATCCGGTCGAGATCGGCGTATTCGACGCCCGCGGGCGGCGGCGCCGAAACGTCGCGCCGGTTCGCCAGCACGCGCATGCCCAACGCCTGGCAGATGCGGGCCGTGGCCTGGCCGATTTGGCCGAAGCCGACGATGCCGAGCGTCAGTCCGGCCAGTTCCGTCAGGCGCCCGAGGCGATAGCAATAGTCGGGATTGCGCGCCCAGCCGCCGGCGCGGGCGTCGGCGGAATGCGCGCCGATCTGGTTCGTCAGTTCCAGCAGGAGCGAAATGGCATGTTGCGCCACGGAAGCGGTGCTGTAGCCCGGAACGTTGGCGACGACCAGCCCGCGCTGCTTCGCGGCGGCCAGATCGATGGTGTTGTAGCCGGTGGCCAGGATGCCGACGTACTTCAGGTTCGGCGCCTGCGCGATGGTGTTCGCGTTCAGCACGCCCTTGTTGAGCATGACTGCGTCGGCGTCGCCGACGCGCGCCAAGATCTCGGCCGGAGCCGTCCGGTCGTGGATGGTGCAATCGGCGAGGGCTTCGACCGGACTCCACGACAAATCGCCGGGGTTGGCCGTGTAGGCATCCAGGATCACGAGGCGCAAGCGTTTCATGGCCCTGAATCTAGGCAACCGGCGAAGGGGATTCAAGCTCGATGCCGGATTGCGACCCCCACGGGCTTTGGACAACCTGTTTCACCCACGCCGCAAGGGCGTGGGGGTCATGGGTCGGAGACCCCCACGAGTAGGCATTCCGTGGACAACCTGTTTCACCCACGCCGCAAGGGCGTGGGGGTCATGGATCGGAGACCCCCACGAGTAGGCATTCCGTGGACAACTTGTTTCACCCACGCCGCAAGGGCGTGGGGGTCATGGATCGGAGACCCCCACAAGTAGGCATTCCGTGGACAACCTGTTTCACCCACGCCGCAAGGGCGTGGGGGTCATGGGTCGGAGACCCCCACGAGTAGGCATTCCGTGGACAACTTGTTTCACCCACGCCGCAAGGGCGTGGGGGTCCATGGATCGGAGACCCCCACAAGTAGGCATTCCGTGGACAACTTGTTTCACCCACGCCGCAAGGGCGTGGGGGTCATGGGTCGGAGACCCCCACGGGCTTGCCCCGTGGGTGAATGAGGTCTGTTCGGACAGGTTGGACGTTGACAAATCCGCCGCTAGGGGATATTTCCTCACCCCGTTATGGCTCGTGAGGTTCAGATTTCATTGGGCGACCGGTCGTACCCGATCGCCGTGGGTTCCGGCGTCCTGGCGCGGCTGCCGGCCGCGCTGCGGGGGCTGCGCGGGTTGGTCGTGACGGATGCCCACGTGGCGGCCTGCCACGGGGCCCGGGCCATGGATTTGCTGGGCGCGGGGTGGGGCCAGATCGTTTTGCCGCCCGGGGAGGCCACCAAGTCGGCGGCCGTCTGGGCGGATCTGCTGGAGCAAGTCGCCGCCGCCAAGCTAGATCGCCAAGGCGTGCTCGTGGCCCTGGGCGGGGGCGTGGTGGGCGATTTGGCCGGATTTGCCGCCGCGTCCTACATGCGGGGCATCCGCTTCGTGCAGGTTCCGACCAGCCTGCTGGCCATGGTCGATAGCTCCGTCGGCGGCAAGACGGGCATCAATCTGGCGGCCGGCAAGAATCTGGTCGGGGCTTTCCACCAGCCGATCGGAGTCTTCGCCGATACGGACGTGCTGGCGACCTTGCCGCCGCGGGAATTCGCCGCGGGCATGGCCGAGGTGGTCAAATACGGCGTGGCGCTGGATGCGGAGTTCTTCGGCTGGCTGGAGCAAAACGCCGCGGCCATCCAGGCGCGCGAACCGGCCGCGCTGGAACGGATGGTCGCCCGCTGCTGCGAGCTCAAGGCCGACGTCGTCTCGCGCGACGAGCGCGAAGGCGGCCTGCGCGCCGTCTTGAATTTCGGCCACACGCTGGGCCACGCCATCGAGAAAGTCGCGGGCTTCGGAACCGTGCTGCACGGCGAGGCCGTCGCGTTGGGCATGCCCTTCGCGCTGGCCTGGTCCAGCGCGGCCAAGGGCTTCGATCCCAAGGACGCCGGCCGCGCGGTGAACTTGCTGGACCGGTTTGGATTGAATATCGCCGCGCTGAAACCCAAGAATTTGGATTGGCGCGCGCTGCGCGACGCGATGGGGCGGGACAAGAAGGCGCAGAGCGGGGCGGTGCGCTTCGTGCTGTGCGACCGGCTGGGCCATTGCGGGTTGCCGGAAGAAATTCCGGCCGCGGACCTGGACGAGTTGCTGAAAGGATGGTGCCGCGATGTCGTCCGTGAATGAAGCGATCGTCCGGGAATATCTGGAAGCGCTGGGCTTCCTCGTGCGCCAGCCGCGGAAGTACCAGGTCGTGGCGCGTTCGAAGAGCGTCCATGAAGAAATCGATTTGCTGGCGGTGAATCCCGCCATCCGGGCGGGCCAGCCGCTGCCGAAGGCCAAGATCTGGGGCGCGGCGGAGCTGGCGCAGGTCTCCTGCGCGGTCGTCGCGGTGCGCGGCTGGCATACCGAGAAATTCACGGCGGCCATGCTGGCGAGTTCGCCGGAAATCTACCGGTTCGCCGAGCCCGAGGCGATCCGGGCCGTCGAATCCGAATTGGGCCAGCCGGCTCCGGCCAGGATCCTGTGCATGGCCGACCTGCCGACGGACCCGGATCCCCGCGCCGAGGCGCTGGGCTTCCTGAAATCGCGGGGCATCGACGGCGTGATCCTGTTCCGGCCGATGCTGCTGGAGCTGGCCGAACGCCTCGACGTGAAGAAGACCTACGAGAAGTCCGATTTGCTGCAGCTGCTGCGCATTCTCAAGAACTACGATCTGCTCAAGAGCGGCCAGATGGACCTGTTCGCGCACGTCCGCCGGCGCAAGTCGGCCGCGGCCCCGCCGGATCGAACCGGGGAATTGTCTCCCACGGAGATTCACGGAGATCCACAGAGTCAAGATGCGGGGGAGACGTGACGTGGATTTGAACGAATTGACGGAGAAAGTGATCGGACTGGCGATCAAGGTGCACCGCATTCTGGGTCCGGGCCTTTTGGAATCGGCCTATGAGCAGGCCCTGATGATCGAGTTCCGAAGAAACGGGATTCAGGCCCAGAATCAGGTTTTGGTGCCCATCGTATATGAAGGAGAAATCGTAGAGAAGGCCTTCCGGGCGGACATCGTCGTGGAAGATCAGCTCATCTTGGAACTGAAGTCCGTGAAGACAATAGATCCAAGCGTGTATAAAACCCTGTTTACCTATTTGCGGCTTTCCCATTTGAAAGCCGGCCTGATCTTCAATTTCCACGAACGGCTTCTGAAGGATGGCATCAAGCGGATGGTCGTCTGATCGACCTCCGTGAACCTCCGTGGATCTCCGTGTGAGAAAAATGATTTCATGACGACGCGCGCGGCCTATATCGTGCTGAACCGGATCGAGGGCATCGGTCCGGTCCGGACGCGCGCGCTCGTGGACGCGCTGGGGGCGCCGGAGGCGGTGCTGGAGGCGTCGCCGGCGGCGCTGGCCGCCGTCCGCGGCATCGGGCCCAAGGTGGCCGAAACCATCGTCGCGCAGCGCGCGGGCCTCGACGCGGCGGCGGAAGAGGCGGCCGCCGCGAAACTCGGCGCGCGGCTGGTCACGCCGGTGGACGCGGAATATCCCGCGCCGCTGAAGACCATCTACGATCCGCCCCTGTGCCTCTACGTGCGCGGCGTGCTGGAAAAAAAGGACGAGCAGGCGCTGGCGGTCGTGGGCACGCGCCGCGCCAGCCACTACGGCGCCGCGCAGGCCGAGCGCCTGGCCTATCTGGCCGCGCAGGCTGGCTTTGTTATCGTCAGCGGCCTGGCCCGCGGCATCGACACCGTGGCGCATCGCGCCGCGCTGAAGGCCGGCGGCCGCACGCTGGCCGTGCTCGGCGGCGCGCTCGACAAGCTCTATCCGCCGGAAAACCGCGAACTGGCCGATGAAATCGCCGCGCACGGCGCGCTGATCAGCGAATTCGCGCTGGGCCGCGAACCGGACCGCACGACGTTCCCGTACCGCAACCGGATCGTCAGCGGCCTGTCCAAGGGCGTGCTGGTGGTCGAAGCCGGGCTGGACAGCGGCGCGATGCAGACCGCCGACCAGGCCATGGAGCAGGGCCGCAGCGTGATGGCCGTGCCCGGCCGCGTGGATCTGGAAGGTTCGCGCGGGCCGCACCGCCTGATCCAGAACGGCGCGCGGCTGGTGGCGGATTTGCCGGACATCCTCAAGGAATTCGAGTTTCTCTTCCCGCCGGACGAACAGGCCCGTCTGGCCCGCCGGCAGGACGCGCGGCAGCGCTTGACCCTGGCGCCGCCCGAAGCGCGCGTGGTGCGCGCGCTGTGGCCGGAACCCGATCTGGATTTCGACGTGCTGCTGCGGAAGACCGGCTTGTCCTCCGCGCAGCTGATGACGTTGGCGATGCAACTGGAAATGAAGCGCGTCCTGCGCCGGCTCCCTGGCCGGCGCCTGGCGCTGCTCGACGAAATCCGCGCGTGGGACCCGCCCGCCGCGGAAGAAACCCCTTCATAGAAAGGACAGGAACGAAATGGCGAAGACACTGGTGATCGTGGAATCTCCCGCAAAGGCGAAGACCATCAACAAACTGCTGGGCAAGGATTACGTCGTGAAGGCCTCGATGGGCCACGTGCGCGACCTGCCGGAACGCGCGCTGGGCGTGGACGTGGAAAACGGCTTTGCGCCGCAATACGTGCCCATCAAGGGGCGCGCCAAGGTCCTCTCGGACCTGCAGGCGGCCGCCGCGAAAGTCGAACAGGTTTTTCTGGCACCCGACCCCGACCGCGAAGGGGAGGCCATCGCCTGGCATCTGCGCGAGGCGCTGCAAACCAAGGTGCCGGCCGACAAGTTCCGCCGCGTGACCTACAACGAAATCACCGCCGCCGCGATCCGCAAGGCCTTTTCCCAGCCGGGCGAAATCAACCAGTTGCGGGTGGATAGCCAGCAGGCTCGCCGCATCCTGGACCGGGTGGTGGGCTACAAGGTCAGCCCGATGCTGTGGCGGCGCATTCCGGGCGCGTCGAGCGCCGGCCGCGTGCAGTCCGTGGCGCTGCGGCTCGTCTGCGAGCGCGAAAACGCCATCCGCGCTTTCCAGCCCGAACCGTACTGGATCCTGGGCGTTAAGGCCGCCAAGCGCGTGGATCCCCGCGCGCCGTTCACGGCCCATCTCGCCAAGGTCAACGGCGAGAAGGCCGAGATCAAAGACGAAGCGCTGGCCCAGCGGCTTTCGGCCGAACTGCAGGGCCGCGAGCTGCGCGTGGCCGATCTCATCGAAAAGACCATCCGCAAAAACGCGCCGCCGCCGTTCATCACCAGCAGCCTGCAGCAGGCGGCCAGCAGCGCGCTGGGTTTTTCGCCCTCGCGCACCATGCGCATCGCCCAGAAGCTCTACGAAGGCGTGGACCTCGGCCACGGCTCGGCCTCGGGCTTGATCACCTACATGCGCACCGACTCGTTTTCCATCGCGCAGGAAGCGCGCGAACAGGCCCGGGAATTCATCCTCAAGGAGCATGGCCCGGACTTCCTGCCCGAGACGCCCAACGTGTTCCGCAGCCGGTCGAGCGCTCAGGAAGCCCACGAGGCCATCCGGCCGACCGATCCGGCCCGCACGCCCGCGAGTCTCAAGGACGTGCTCGAGCGCGACGACTGGCGGCTCTACGACCTGATCTGGCGGCGCTTCATGGCCAGCCAGATGGCGCCGGCCCGCATCGCCCAGCGCACCGCCGAAATCGAAGCCGTCGGCGCGGGCCCCGACACGTTCCAGTTCCGCGCCACGGCGTCGGACCTGACGTTCCCCGGCTTCATGCGGGTGTCCGGCCAGGAGCAGCGCAAGAAAGAAGAAGCCGAAGGCGAGAACGGCGACGAGGTGGAAAACCTGCCGCCGCTCGCGAAAGGCGAGGGCCTCGATGCCGTCGAATGGCTGAGCGATCGCAAGGAAACCCAGCCGCCGCCGCGTTTCACCGAAGCGTCGCTCGTGAAAGTGCTCGAAGAAAACGGCGTGGGCCGGCCGAGCACCTACGCCCAGATCATTTCGACCCTCCTGGCCCGCAAGTACGTCGACCGCGAAAAACGCGCCCTCGTGCCCACGCCGCTCGGGCTCAAGGTGTTCGACTTCCTGATCGCGAACCTCGACGCCCTCTTCGACGTGCAGTTCACCGCCGGCATGGAAGAGCAGCTCGACGAAATCGAAGAGGGCAAGGTGGGCTGGACGGACATGCTCTCCGCGTTCTACGGCAAGTTCCAGGAATGGCTCGGCGCGGCGCGCGGGCCGGCCGCCGATTCCGCCGCGGTCGAAAAGATGCTGGCCGCCCTGTCCGCCGTCAAGGAGTGGCAGCCGCCGATGAAGCGCGGCACCAAGACGGTTTACAGCGACGAGAAATTCGTCGAATCCATTCGCCGCCAGGCCGCCGAAAAGAAGCGGCCCATCTCGGGCCGCCAGCAGGATGCGCTGGCCCGGCTGGTTTTCCGCTACAAGGCGCAAATTCCGGCCGTGGAGACCCTGATCGCCGACCTCCAGCTGGCCGAGCCCGCCGGCGATGCGGAAAAAAACCAGCCGCCGCGCGAAGAAACGATCGGCAAGCTGGCGCTGCTCGAAAAAGTGGAGTTCGATCCGCCCCGCAAGTTCGGCAAGAAAGTGTACGACGACCGCGAATTCTGCGACTCGCTTCGCAGCCAGGTGTCCGGCGGCAAGCGGCTTTCGCCCGCCCAGGTCGCCTATCTCGACAAGATCCTGCGCAAGTACGCCAAGCAGATTCCCGACTTCGACCGGCACGCGGAAGCGCTGGGCCTCGGCGCCGAGCCGGCCGCCCCGTCGGAAAGCCATCTCGGCGAAATCTTGGCCCTGTTCGACGGGGTGACGGAATGGCGGCCTGCCGCGACCCGCAAGGGCCGCACGTGGGACGACAAGGAATTCCTGGCCTCGCTGAAAGCCCAGTTCGCCCAGCGTCGCCAGTTGTCCTTCAAGCAGGTCGGCGCGCTCAAGCGGCTGGCGATGTTCTACGCCGCCCAGATTCCGGACTACGCCGGCGCCGTGCAGAAGTACGGCCTGCCGGAACCGCGCGCGCCCAAGAAGAGCGCGCCGCGGGACGAGAGCGAAGCCTAGCCTTCCCGAACGGGAGTCGCTCGCCATGGCCGATTCGTTCTTCCTGCGCGGCCGCACCGCCGCCGACGCGTCTGCGCCGGCCGTGGCCGGCGCGGTCGCGGACGATCCGGCCGTGGCGCAGTTCATCCGGCACCTGCGAGGCGAGCGCAATGCGTCGGACCACACCTTGAGCGCCTATCTGGGGGATCTCCGCCAGTTCTGCGAACAGGTGTGGGGCGCGGACGCCAAACCGCCGTACCCGTGGAAATCGCCGGACCGCTTCACGGCGCGCCGGTTCCTGGCCTCGTTCCAGAAGGCGGGATTGGCGCCGGCGACCGCCAGCCGCAAGATGTCCAGCCTGCGGTCGTTTTTCCGCTTCCTCGTGCGCGAAGAGCTGGTGAAGAACAATCCGTTTTCCGGCCTGCAGCAGCCCAAGGCGCGGCGGCGGCTGCCGCAAGTCCTGAGCCGCGATGAAGTTTTGCGGCTGCTGGATGCCCCGGCGCGCCTGCGGGCAGCGGCGCAGGCGCAAGAACGGCCCGGCTCGGGGGCCTTCGCCGACTACGCCGCCTTGCGCGACGCGGCGATCCTCGAATTGTTCTACAGCACGGGCATGCGCATCGCGGAACTGTGCGGGTTGACCGAGGCGCGGCTCGACCTGCTCTCCGGCACGGCGCTCGTGCGCGGCAAGGGCAAGAAGGAGCGCCTCTGTCCGATCGGCCGGCCCGCGGCGGCGGCTCTGCAGGCGGCTCTGGACGCCCGCGACGCCTGGCTCGCGGCGCAAGGCGCCGGCCGGCGCGCGCCGCATCTGTTCGTCAACCGGTGGGGCGGGCCGCTGACGCCGCGGTCGGTGGAGCGGTCGCTGAAGAAGTTTCTGGCGGCGGCCGGACTGGACCCGGCCATCACCCCGCACGCCCTGCGGCACAGCTTCGCCACGCATCTGCTCGATGCCGGCGCGGACCTGCGCAGCGTGCAGGAACTGCTGGGCCACGCGAGCCTTTCGACCACCCAGATCTACACCCACGTCAGCGTGGAAAAACTCAAGGAAGAATACGGCAAGGCCCATCCCCGGGCCTGAATCCGCTGAACAGGAGAACCGAAATGAGCAAAAAGAACGTCTGCGTGCTGATTGCCGACGGCACGGAAGAAATGGAAGCCGTCATCGTCGTCGACGTCCTGCGGCGCGCAGGCATCGGCGTTTTTCTGGCGGGCGTCGGCGACAGCCGGCTGGTGACGACCTCGCGCGGCGTGCGCATCGCGCCCGACGGCGCGTGGGATCCGGGCGAAGACATGCGTTTCGACGCCCTCGTCGTGCCGGGCGGCATCGGCGGGGCGGAAACCATGCGCGCGGATGCCGGCGTCCAGCAGGGCATCAACGATTTCCTGACGGCCGGCAAGCTCGTCGCGGCGATCTGCGCGGGGCCGACGGTCCTGCAGGCCGCCGGCGTGCTGGCGAACAAGACCTACACCAGCCATCCAAGCTGCCGCGAAGAACTGACGGTCGGCACCTGGGTGGATCAACCCGTCGTGCGCGACGGACAGATCTTGACGAGCCAGGCGCCCGGCACGGCCTTTGCGTTCGCGCTCGCGCTGGTCGAGACGCTGGATGGCGCCGAAACGGCCCGGCGCGTGGCGACCGGCATGCTTTATCGGGATTGATTCCGGCATGCCGCAGGATTTCGCCATTCCGTCGGCGCTCGAACGCGTGCCCGTGCCGTTCGAAGTGGGCGACCTGCCCGTGCCGCGGTTCGTGGATGCCTTTTTGGCGGACGCCGAAGACCGCGCGGAGGAATACGGCGACCGGCCCGGCGGCGGCCTGTTCGTTCCGGGCGACGTCCGAACCGTTTTCCAGGTCCTGCAATGGCTGTTGCGGACAGGTGGCCTGGCGCGCGGCGCGGCGTTCCTGGAGTGGGGCAGCGGGCAGGGGTTGGCGACGATCCTCGCCGCCCTGCTGGGCTACGACGCCTGCGGCGTGGAAATCGACGAAAAGCTCTTGCGCGAATCCCGCGAACTGGCCGCGCGCTACGACGTGCGCGCGCGCTTCGAGCACGGCACCTACGACGCCGCCAAGCCCGGGCTGAAGGTTTTCACGGCTAAGCGCCGCGCGGCGGTCTACGTCTATCCGTGGCCTGGCGAAGAGCCGTTCTTCCTCGACCTGTTCGCGGCCACCGCCGAACCCGGCGCCTGGCTGCTGATGGGCCTCGGACCCGAAGACGTCCGCCTGTATCGCAAGAAAGGGGCCTGAGCCGTGGAACGCATCCTGATCCATGCCTGCTGCGCGCATTGCCTCGGCAAAACGCTGGCGGGCTTGAAAGCGGAACCGGTCGCCTACGAACCGACGATTTTCTGGGGCAATCCGAACATCCATCCGCTGATCGAATGGCGCCGCCGGCTGAAGGCGGTGAAGATGCTGGCGGAGCGCGCGCACCTGCCGCTGATCGCCGACGAAACCTACGGACTGGTGGAATTCTGCCGCGCGGTGCACGGCCACGAAGCCGTGCCCGAGCGCTGCGCGCGGTGCTACGCCCTGCGCCTCGGCCGCGCGGCGCAGGTCGCGCGCGACGCCGGTTGCCGGGTCTTCACTTCCACGCTCGTCACCAGCCGGCACCAGGACCACGACCTGATCCGCGCCGCGGGCGAGGCCGCCGCCCAAGCCGCCGGAGTGGAATTCCTTTATCGCGACTGGCGCGCCGCCGAAGCGGACGAAAAACTCGTGCAGATGCTCTACCACCAGCAATACTGCGGCTGCGTCTTCAGCGAATTCGACCGCTTCAAGGACACGAAAACCCACCTCTGGCCGCCGCCGGCCTGAGGCGGTCCCCCCGCGTTTTCCGAGGGGGACGGCCACGTGCCGCCGGTCGGGCGAGGCAAGGCCGGGCGGAAGAAAAAGTCTCTTCAATAAAACTTCGGCGTTTCATTCGGCGTGGAAGCCGGTATACTCCATCGAAATGGGCCCGTACGGCATGACGGGCCGAAAACCATGTTCCACCAATTCAAAAACCGGAATTTCTACGTCATCCTGAGCGGCGACCTGATCCTCTTCGCCGCGTCTTTGATCCTCGCCTATGGCCTGCGGTTTTCCCTGGATATCCCGGCGAAGGACTGGGCCCGCATCGGTTTTTTGCTGCCGTTCCTGCTGCCGACCAAGGCCGTGGTCTTTTTCTTGACCGGCGTTTATCGCGGCATGTGGCGCTATACCAGCGTCCCGGACGCCCTCCGCCTGGTCAAGGCGTCGGTGCTGGCCACTTTGACCGTCATGACGGCTCTGACGTTGCTCCAGCAGTTCTACGGCTATTCCCGCTCCGTGTTCCTCGCGGATTGCATTTTCACGGTATTCTTCTGCGGCGGGTTCCGGTTGGCCATCCGGGTCCTGGGCACGAACAAGCGCGCCATGCTCAAGTATTGGGATCGGGACGACGACGACGGTTTGCCGGTGCGCCACCGGCGGCTGATGATCGTCGGCGCGGGCGACGCGGCGGCCAACATCATCCGCGAAATCCAAGGCAACCGCCGGTCGGAGTACGAAGTGGTGGCGTGCATCGACGACGACCATCGCAAGCACGGCCAGACGCTGCTCGACGTGCCCGTGCGGGGCTCGATCGAGCGGTTGCCGTATTTCGTGAACCGCTTCCAGGCCGATGAAATCCTGATCGCGATGCCGTCGGTGGTCGGCGCAGACATGCGGCGGATCGTCGCGGCGTGCAAGGCCTCGGGCTTGCCGTTCAAAACCCTGCCGATGCTGGAAGCGCTGGTGGACGGCAAAGTGACGGTCAACGACGTCCGCGAAGTGCGCTACGAGGACATCCTCGGGCGGGCGCCGGTCCAGATGGATTATGCCGGGATCGGCAGCTGTCTCGCGAACAAGACCGTGGCCGTGACCGGAGCCGGCGGTTCCATCGGCTCGGAACTGTGCCGGCAGATCCTGCGCTTCAAACCGGCGGCGCTGGTGCTGATCGAAGCCAACGAATTCAATCTCTATCGGATCGAGCGGGAACTGCTGGCCGACCGCCACGCGGGCGTGCTGCGCGTCGTGTTGGGCCGGGTGCAGGATCGCGCGCTGATGGCGAACGTCTTCGACAAATACCGGCCCCAGGCCGTGTTCCACGCCGCGGCCTGCAAGCACGTGCCGATGGTGGAGACCAATCCCTGGGAAGGCATCGCCAACAACGTGATCGGCAGCCAAGTGCTGATGGACGTGGCGGAGGAGTACGGCGTCGAGCGGTTCGTGCAGGTCTCGACGGACAAGGCGGTGCGGCCGACGAACGTCATGGGCGCCAGCAAGCGCGTGGCCGAGATCGCGCTGCAGTCGCGCGTTCCCGGCAAGACCCGGTTCATGGCGGTGCGGTTCGGCAACGTGCTGGGCTCTTCGGGCTCGGTGATTCCGTTGTTTCGCAAGCAGATCCACTCCGGCGGACCGGTGACGGTGACGCATCCGGAAATGACCCGCTACTTCATGATGATTCCCGAAGCCTGCCAATTGATCCTGCAGGCGGGCGCGATGGGCACCGGGGGCGAGATCTTCATTCTGGAAATGGGCACGCCGGTCAGGATTGCCGACATGGCCCGCGACATGATCCGGCTGTCCGGCAAGGTGCCCGACCAGGACGTCCAGATCGTCTACACCGGCCTGCGGCCCGGAGAGAAGCTCTACGAAGAACTCATCACGCAGGGCGAAGGCATCGTGGCGACGGCGCACGAGAAAATCATGGTGCTCAAGCGGGACGGGCATCGGGCGGACTCCGCGCAACCGGACCAAAAAGTCCGGGGACAGATCGACCGGCTGGCGGCGGCGGCGGCCACTTTCGAGCCCGAACGGATCAAGGCCGCGCTCAAGGAAATCGTGCCCGAATACGCGCCGGCCAATCCCTCCGCGCCGGCATGACGCCCGACCATTCCACGCCGCTTTTCTGGGACCGGATGCCGCAAGTTTCCGCCTGCCGCGAGGGGGTCCACCTCGTCTTGTTCGATCCCGATTGCGCGCGCGAAAAAGTCGTCAACCGCGCCGGTGCCGCCGTCTGGGAGGCCATGAATGGGGCGGCGCGGACGGAAGACCTCGCCGCGGCGTTGGCACGGCACTTCGACATCGCGCCGACGGACGAACTCAGCGCCGATGCCTGCGCGTTCGCGGAGGAACTGTTGCGCGACGGTTTTGCCAAGGCCATGCCCGCGCCGCGGGCAACGCCGCGAACGGCGGAGAACTATTCCTGGCTCCACGAGGCCCCGCGCAGTTTCGATTTGTCCCTGACCGGCCGTTGCAACCTGCGTTGCGCCTACTGCTTCTACGCCGACGAAATGGCCGGGCGCCGCGATTTGCCGGCGGAACGCTGGCTGGCTTTTTTCCGCGAACTGGACGGCTTGGCCGTGCGCAGCCTGACGCTCAGCGGCGGCGAACTCTTCATGCGGCCGGATCTGTGGGAGTTGCTCGACGGAATCGTGGACGCGCGCATGCGCTATACGATCCTGACCAACGGGACGCTGCTGACGGAAGACGTCCTCGCGCAGCTGGATCAGGCGCATCGGCGGCGGCGGTTGACCATGGTCCAGGTGTCCATCGACGGTTCTTGCGCGGAAATCCACGATGCGTCGCGCGGCAAAGGGAGTTTCGACAAGGCCATTCGCGGCTTGCGTCTGCTGAAAGCGGCGGGCTTCCCCGCGACGGCCCGCGTCACGGTCAACCGGCACAACGTCGGCGATCTGGAAAACGTGTTCCGGCTGCTGCTGGACGACGTCGGTTTGGCGCGGGTCGGCACGAACGACGCGATGCCGATGGGCACCGGCTGCGCGCGGCGGGAAGACATCGTCCTCTTGCCCGAGCAGCGGCCGGAGGCGATGCGGACGCTCGTGGAACTGGAGCGGCGCTATCCCGGCCGCATCCAGGCCTCCGCGGGATCGCTGGCCCTGTGGCACATGTTCCGGGAGATGGAAGAAGCGAAGGCCACCGGAAAGAAAACCCGGCGCTGGAAAATGGGCAGCCTCTCGTCCTGCGGCTGCATGTTCGCGAAGCTGGCGGTGCACCACGACGGGATGATCGTGCCGTGCAACATGCTGGCCGCCGCCGCATTGGGCACCATCGGCGAGACGTCGATCCGCCGCATCTGGCAGGACCATCCGCTGCTGAAGGAAATGCGCGGGCGCGGCGCGATCCCGATGGACCAGGTGCCCGGCTGCGCCGGTTGCGAGTGGGGGCCGTACTGCAGCGGCGGCTGCCCCGCGGCCGAATACACGCGGACCGGCGAGATGAACGTGGCGAATCCGGAGTGCTGTTATCGCAAGTTTCTTCAGGAGACAGGAGACAGGGGACAGGAGGCAGTCGGGCAAAAGAGTCAGGGGGCAGGAGACAGGGGACAGGGAACGGGAGGCAGTCGGGCAAAAGAGACAGGAGACAGGGGACAGGAGACAGTGGGAGGAGTAGACAATGGCGCAGACGGTTAAGGAGCTTGTCGTTTATAGAAAAGCCTATGATCTTGCGATGCGGATTTTCGAGTGTAGCAAGCGATTTCCGCCGGAAGAGCGCTACGCGTTGACTGGCCAGATCAGAAGGTCTTCTCGATCGGTGTGCTTGAATTTGCGGGAAGCATGGGCCAAACGAAGATAAGAAGCCCATTTCATATCCAAGCTGACCGATTGCGACGGAGAAAACAACGAAACGGACTCCTCGTTGGATTTCTCCAAGGATTGCGGTTATATCGATGCTAAAGAGCACAAGTCATTGGTTGAACTCAATCGCGAAGTCGGGAAAATGATTGGGTCTATGATCAAAACGCCAACTCCGTTCATTTGCCTATGACAACTGACCCCGATCCCCTGCCTCCTGCCTCCTGTCCCCTGTCCCCTGCCTCCTGTTCCCTGCAGTACGCGCTGCGTGCGGACGTCGCCATCGAGGATTTCGGCGAGCGGGCGCTGGTGTTGCGATGCGACGCGCTGGAATTGCGCGAAGTCAACGCCGGCGGGCGGAAGATCCTGGAACGGATTGACGGGACGCGGTCGGTGCAGGATATTGCCGGAAACGTGGGGCTGGCGGCGGAGATCGTCGACAGCGCGTTGCGGAAGATGGAACGGCAGGGGATCGTGCGGCGGCTGGTGGCGCTGAAGAAAGAAAGGCCCGAGACGATGAGCGAGGCGAAATTCATGGCGGATCCCGACGTGTCGTTCCGGCCGGAAGACGACGACGGAGGCATTCTCTACAACGCGGAAACCGATGTGCTGGAGGTCGTCAACCCGACGGCGGCCGAAATCTGGAAATTCCTCGCGACGCCGCGCACGCCAGCCGAGGTGGTCGCACATCTGCTCGCGGTCTGCGACGGCGCGCTCCCGGAGCAGGTCGAGCGGGACGTGGGGGATTTCCTGGAATCGATGCGGAGCAAGGGATTCATCGGCACGGTCGCGGAGCCGGCATGACGGATCCGCGCGACGCGTGCGACGGGCTGGCCAACCGGCCGGCAACCGGGCCGGTGGTCGCCATGGCGCCGGACGTGCCGGCCTTGCGGACGTTCTATCTCTACTTGTCCGCCGGCTGCAATCTGCATTGCCGCCATTGCTGGATCACGCCGACGTTCGTCCAGGGCCGGGCCGTGCCGGCCGAATGCCTCGATTCCGAACTTCTGAAACGTGCCGTGGCGGAAGCCAAGCCCTTGGGTCTGGCGGCGGCCAAATTGACGGGCGGCGAACCGACCTTGCATCCCGAATTCCGCGAAATCGTCGATTTCCTGACGGCGGAAGGCCTGGAATTGTCCATGGAAACCAACGCCACGCTGATCGACCGCGAACTGGCCGCGCATCTGGTTTCCCGGACAAATCTGCGGCGGGTCGCCGTGAGCTTGGACAGTTCCGTGCCGGAAGAGCACGATCGGTTCCGGGGGAAAGTCGGGGCGTTCGCGGCCGGGGTGGCCGGCATCGGACATTTCGTGGAGGCGGGGCTGCGCCCCCAGATCATCATGTCGGTCTATCGTCGCAATCTGGACCAGATCGAAGGCCTGATCGAACTGGCCATCCGCCTTGGCGCGGGCGCGGTGAAGTTCAATCCCGTGACGCCATCGGGCCGCGGCGCGGACCTGCACCGGCAGGGCCAAGGGCTGGATTTCGACGAGTGGCTGGCCTTGATCCACCGCATCAAGGGGCCGCTGCAGGACCGCTATCCGCAGATGCATCTGGGGGCGATGGTCCCGCCGGCGATGTCGAGCGTGAAAGAACTCCTGCGCTACGGCGGGGAAGGCGCCGGCTGCCACGTGCGGCACATCCTGGGCATCCTGGGGACGGGCGAAATGGCCTTGTGCGGCATCGGGCGCAATATTCCCGAGCTTTGCTTCGGCCAATTGGGCCGGGACAGCCTGCGAGACGTCTGGATGCGCCATCCGACGCTGGTCCAGATGCGCAAGGATCTGGAAGGACCCTATCCGGGAATCTGTGGCGATTGCCTGCATGCCGGCCGTTGCATGACCCACTGCTTGGCGCAGAATTACGAAGCCAACGGCAAACTGGTGTCGCCGTCGCCGCTGTGCGCGGAGGCGGAGCGGCGGGGGGTGTTCCCGCAGAGCCGAAGGATACAGTGGACAGGAGGCAGGAGACAGGGGGACAGCAGAAGACGATGACGACATTTTCGACAATCCCGGGGCTCTAATATGTCGCTTGTCTCCTGTCACCTGTCTCCTGAGCCCGGCCTTTTCCTCCACGCCTCCGCGGTAGTGGTCGAGGGCGGGGCCGTGTTGTTCCTGGGGCATTCCACGGCCGGAAAGAGCACCATCGCCCGCAAACTGGGCACCGTCCTGCCGGTGCTGGCCGACGATTCGGTCTACGCCGCTCGAGACGCCGCGGGCATTTGGCGGGTAGTGGACGGGGGATTTCGATTCGGTCAAGGGTGGGGCATCCCGGAATGGCAGACCGCCGTGCGCGAAAAGTCGCAAAAGGAAGGGGGGATCCCGTTGCGGGCTTGTTACCGCATCTATCAGGGGGAGACTGTCCGCATCGCCCGCCTGGAGACGGTGGAACTGGCGCGGCATTTGCTGGATGCGGCGCTGGAAATCGACGTGCAGCGCAAGCCGTTCCCGGCTCGCGAAAAAGCGAAGACGAAGATGACGCCGGAGCTCTTGTTGCAGGAGCGGGAATTCCGGCGGAACCTCTTGCGTTGGACGGCCGATATCGCCCGCAACCATGCCGGCGGGGCTTTGTGGTTCGCTCAGGAAACCACCGGGGAAGAATTGCGGAGCCGGCTGTAATCCCGATTGTCAGCCGGTTTAGCCCGCGTTTGGTTTCGTCGCCGCCTGGCGACCCCGCCCCTTGCCGCTGCGCCGATCAGGCGCGCAAGGCGCGGCGAACGGTTTCCAGCAGGACGGCGGCGTCGAACGGCTTGAGCAGGAACTCGGCGGAGTCCGCTTCCAGCGCCTGGGCCATCTCGGCGCGCGACAGGCCGCCGGTCATGGCGACGGCCCTGAGTTGCGGTGCGGTTTGGCGGAGATGGCGCAGCAAGGCGGTTCCATCCATGCCCGGCATCATCAGGTCCGTGACGACGAGCTGGATGCGGGCCGGATCGCGGTCGTAAAGCGCCAGCGCCTCTTCGCCGCTGGCGGCGGTCTCCACGCGGTAGCCGTGTTGCGAGAGGATTTGCCGGACGACGTCCCGCGCGGCGGCTTCGTCGTCCACCACCAGAATGCCTTCGCCTTGGCCCGGCGGCGGCGCGGCGGCGGATTCCACTGCGACGGCCGGAACCTCCGCCGGGGCGGCGGGCAGATAGATCCGGAACCGCGTGCCGGCTCCGGGTCGGCTGTCCACGCGGATGAAGCCCCGATGGCGGCGGACGATGCCCAGCACGGTCGAGAGGCCCAGGCCGGTGCCTTGGCCGACCGGTTTCGTCGAGAAAAACGGATCGAAAATCTTGTCGAGGATTTCGTGCGGGATGCCGGTGCCGGTGTCGGCCACTTCCAGCACCGCGTGCGGGCCCGCGGTCTGGGCCCCGCCGGCATTCACTTGCTCGGGCTCTACGGTTTCGGCGCGGGCGTCCAGGGTCAGCCGGCCGCCGCCGGGCATGGCGTCGCGCGCGTTGATGCACAGGTTCATCAGGACCTGGTGGAGATGCGTGACGTTGCCGAGGACGGCCGGCAGGCCGGGTTCCACGCGGGACCGGACGGACACGTTCTTGGGGAACGTTTCGGCGGCGATCTTGAGCATGTCCCGGATCAGCGGTTCCAGATCCAGCGCGACGTGGCTTTCGCCTTCGCCCCGGCCGAACATCAGCAGTTGCCGGAGGATGGCGCCGCCGCGCTGGGCGCTGGACTTGATCATGTCGAGCAGGTTGCGGCCGTTGGGATCCTGCACGAGGTCGAGCAGGAGGTCCGCGCCCATGAGCACCGGCGAGAGGATGTTGTTGAGGTCGTGCGCGATGCCGCCCGCGAGGCGGCCGACGCTTTCGAGCCGCTGGGTCCGCAGCAGCTGCCGGTCGCGCAGCACGCGCTCGGTGACGTCGAACACGAGCGAGAAATAGCCGAGGACGGTCCCGTCGCTGGCCCGGCGCGGGACGTATTGCACGTCGAAGCAGTAGTACTGGCCGTCGCGCCCGGTCATTTCGTGCTCGTAGCGGACGGTTTCGCCGGCCAGCGCGCGCCGGCTGTAGGGGCGCATGATCGCATAGGTGCTCGGGCGATGGACTTCCTCCAGCCGCCGGCCGATGAAGTGCCGGCGCGAATCCTTGAACCAGTTTTCGTGGTAGCGGTTGACGAAGCGGTAGCGTTCGTCGGCGTCCACGAACGCCCCGAAGGCCGGCACGGAATCGACGAAGGCGTTCAGCGTGTCGGTCGTGGCCTGCGACTCGGCCTCGGCCTGCTTGCGGCGGGTGACGTCCTTGACGGCGCCGTAGATGCCGACGAGCCGGTTCCGGGATTCGTCCCACACCGGATGCGCGGCCACTTCCACCCAGACGACGCGGCCGTCCTTGGCGAGCGTGCGCAGCTCGCTGCGCAGGTCGCGGTTGGCCCGGAGCGTGGCCAGGTCGCGGTCGTCCTGGGCCAAGTCGTCGGGATGCACCGCCGCCCGCCAGCCGCCGCGCGCCACGTATTCCGCGAACGTGTAGCCGGTGATTTTTTCGAAGGCGCCGGCCACCCACTGCAGAATCAGCGCCCCGTCCGGAGCCAGCGCCGACGAGAACACGTAGTCCGTCGCCACGGACGAAATCAGCCGGTAGCGTTCTTCGTTGGCCGCGGCGATTTCGGGCGCGGGATCGGCCATGCCGTCTGGACGGGGCGGTTCGTTCATGGCGGCAGCGGTATCCATTCGGCCTGGTCCGTTTCGAGATCGAGCAGCGCCACCGTGGGCGGGCCTTGGCGGGGGCGGGCGGCCGAGCCGGGATTCAGCAAGCGCGTCGCCCCGGAGCGCTGGTCGGCCGGGGCGTGGGTGTGGCCGGTGAAGACGTAATCGAATCCGCCGTCCGCAACCGCCTGGGCCAACCGTTCGGCTCGGTCGCCGTGCAAACTGGCGCAGCGCTTGCCGGCCAGCGTGAATTCCAGCGTTTCGCCGCGTTCGATGCCCGCCGGGGCGGTCCGGAAGGGGGCGTCGCCCGGCTGCGGCCGGTCGCAGTTGCCGATGGCCACGTGGGCGTGCAGGCCGCGTTCCCGGCAGACGGCCGAAACGAGGTCCACGACGTCTTCCCCGGCGTCGCCGCAATGCACCAGATGGCCGGCCCCGCGGGCCACCAGCAGGTCCAGCGCGCGCCGCGCCGCGGGCACGTGGTTGTGGGTATCGGATAGCAGCCCGACCTTCATGGGAAGGCAGTGTCGTCCGTCCCGTCCCGCGACGCAATCCGAAAACGCTTTTGGCTTGTTCGCCGCGGGGGCGCGCGCCATCATCCCTGCCCGTCATGGACCGCGCCGAATTTTTCGAAACCTTGGCCGGCGCAGACGACCCGCTGGCGTTCCGGCCGGAGCACGAGCCGCGGCTCGCGCGCCTGCGCCGCCGTCTGGGCGATTTGCGCGGCAAGCGCGTGTTCGAGCCCGGCTGCGGGGCGGGACCGTTGACCGCGCGCCTGGCGGAATGGGTGGGAGCGGGGGGGCACGTGCTGGCGCTGGACGCCTGCCCCGGCATGGTCGCGCGCTGCGAACGGACGGTGGCGGCGCATGCCCACGTGCGGACGATCCGCGGCAAGGCCGAGGAGGCGGAACTGGAGGCCGGTGGCTGGGATTTGATCCTGTGCTTTCGCCTTTATCCCCATTTGGATGCCCCCGCGACGTTCCTGCGTCGTTGCGCGGATGGACTGGCGCCGGCCGGGGAACTGGTGATCGCCAATCTGGAAGGCAGCCGCGAACTCAACGCTTTCCATGCCGACCGGGCCGGCGTCCGCGACGACGTCATGCCCGCCGGGAGCGAACTGGCGCGGCACCTGCGGGCGACCGGCTGGCAGGTGGCCGAGGTCGTCGACGAGCCGGAAGAGTTCTTTCTCCGCGCGCGTCGCGCCTAGGGTTTTCCACGCCATGGAAAAGCCGTTTCCACGTCATGGAAAAATGCCGTTCGGGGCCACGCCTTGGCGGATCGGCGTGCGGGCGGCGCGGGCGAATCTCGTGCCGGGCTTGGTCTTGCAAGCGGCGGCCGCGGCTTTCGTGCTGGCCTACTATTTTTCGCCGGCCTTCCATGCGGCCTTGCAACGGCTCGTGGATTGGCAGACCCGCTATGGCATTGCCTTCACGGTGTTGACCCGCGTGGCGTTCAACGGCATCGTGCCGGCGGCGTTCTGCGCGCTGGTGCCGGGACTGCGCGTGCGGCGACCGTGGGCCGCGCTGGTCTTCGGCATGGTCTGGTGGGGCTTCATGGGCGCGAACACGCACCTGTTCTACGCCCTGCAGGCCCGGCTGTGGGGCGCGGATGCTTCGCTGGCGACGGTGTTGCTCAAGACGGCGACGGACATGCTGGTCTATTCGCCGTTCTATGCCTCGCCGATCGTGGCCGTGGCCCACCTGTGGCAGGACCAGAACTATTCTTTCCACGCCACGAAGCTCCAGTTGGGCCCGGGCTGGTACCGGCGGATCGTGCTGCCGAACCAAGTGCCCGGCTGGACGTTCTGGGCCCCGTGCCTGCTCGTGCTCTATGCCCTGCCCACGGCTTTGCAAATGCCGATGTCGGCCCTGCTGGGCTGCTTTTGGGCGCTGATGTGCCTGCAAATCGCGCTGCGCACGCCGGCGCAGGGGAGGGAACTCCGATGAACGGGCGGCTGTGGATTTGGGTCCTGCTGGGACTGGCGGCGGGGTGCGTGCGGATCGACGCGCCGTTGCCGGAGGCGAGGGGAGTGGATCGTGCGGCCAGTCCGGCGGTGCTGCATCTCGACGTGACCTGCATCCTGCCGGGGACGGGGCCGGCCGTAAGCAACGGCGTGCTCGTGGCGCGACTCTACGAATACGACCCGCGCCGGGCCGATTCCCAGGCGCGCGAGGTCGCCCGGACGCGGCTGCCGGGCGTCTGGCATCGACCGGGGCAAAAAACGATGTTGCGGTTTGCCTGCAGCGGCCGGACGGCCGTGCGCCGCTCGTATTACCTGACGGCGGTCGTCTATCCCGAAGGCGCGCCGGCCGGCAAGTCGGGGCTGTATTTCCTCGATGGCTTCCAGCGCGTGCTGGCGTCCGGGAACCGGGAGTCGCTGCGCGTCGCGCTGGCCGCCGTGCCCGAAGAGGGTGGCCCGACTAATTGAAACGCCTCCGTATTCGCGCTTGCTCCGGGGGGCAAGCCGGCGCACACTTTTGGCAAATCCAAGAGGAATTCAAATGAAAACTCGTCGGGCCGTCGGCGTTTTTGTCGTTGGGGTCTTGTTCTTCGGATCTTCTTCCTTCGCGGCGACGCGCTACGTCAACGTGTCGAACGCGACGCCGGCGGCGCCCTACACCAACTGGGCCACGGCGGCCACGGCCATCCAGCCGGCGATCGATGCCGCGGCCAGCGGCGACGAAATCCTCGTGGCGCCGGGGACCTATTTGCTGACGGGCAGCGAAGTGTACATTCCCATCGACAAAGCGTTGACCTTGCGGAGCACCCAGAGCCGTGCCGCGATCATCGACGCGCAAGGATTGAGCCGGGGCGTGAGGGTCCAAGGCACCAACAGCACGTTGGATGGGTTCACGGTTTGCAATGGAAGGGCCGATCCGAGCGGCGGCGGCATCTCCGTGGGGCGGTTTTGCACGGTTCGGAATTGCCTGATCACGAGCAATAGCGCCATCACCGGCGGAGGCCTCATGGTGTTCGGCGAAGCCATCAACGCGCGGGTGGAGGATTGCACCATCGCGGACAACGTCGCCGGTTACAGCGGCGGAGGCGTTGCGCTCTACAACAATTCCTACGGCAGTCTCGACCGATGCGTCGTCCGCGACAATGTCGCTTCGAACTACGGCGGCGGGGTCTGGGTCCAGTACGGCGGGTCGATTTCCAATAGCTGGATCGGTGGAAACCGGACGCTTCAAAGTGACGGCGGTGGAATCTATCTGGATTATCAAGGCACCACGAATCCGGCCGTCGTCGTGAATACCGTCCTGGCCGGCAATGCCGCCGCACGATTTGGCGGCGGTGTGTATTCCGTCGGGCCGGTGGGGACGCTTTCGCCCATCGTCAACTGCACCATCGTCTCCAATACGGCTGGCGTGGACGGCGGCGGTGCCTGGGCTAAAACGACGCGGTTCATCAATGACATCCTCTACTTCAATTCGGCACCGACCAACGCCAACCTCAACGCGCACGATTCGGAGCTTTCCTGCCTCATCAGCAACTGCTGCACCACCTCCAACTATTTCTGGCCGAACATCACCGACGCCCCGGCCTTCGTGGACGCGGGCGCAGGAGATTTCCGCTTGGCGACGGCTTCGTTCTGCATCGACGCGGGCACGACCAACGGCGCGCCGCGGACGGACATCGAAGGAAATCCGCGGCCTCGGATCGGCAAGCCCGTCGTTTTGGGCGCGACCACGACGAATTGCGACATCGGGGCCTATGAATACGGTTTCCATTTCAACGAAATCCAGACCGTGTCCAGCAATGCCGTGCGGTTCCAATGGGACGTTCAGGATCTGGGACGCTATCGGCTGGATGCCGCAACCAATTGGGCGGCCGATCCACTCCATCCGGTATGGAACGCCGTCCAGACCTATACCCAATCCACGGCCGTCGGCCTTGGGCAATTCGCGGTCCATGCCGCGACGGTGACGAATCCGACGCCGCCCATGCCGGGAAACGCCATTTTCCGGCTGAGCGTGGATCGTGCGGGGTTCGGCAAGCGGCGCGGGCGATGACGCCCGGCAAGCCGTGCGGGCGCCGCCGGCCGGAGGTCAGCGAGACAAGGACATTTGTTGGATGCCGGTCGAGCCGTCGCCGTAGGTGCCTGCTAGGGTGCCGTCGGCCGAATCGTCCTCGAAGTCCAGTCGGATGCTCCAGGCAAGCGAAAATGCGCGTTGCCGTGAATTGCCGTAAATTTATAAATTTATCAGGACCGCAAATCGGGGGTTGGCATCTGCGGCGCGGGATTGTAGGATGGCGTCCATTGGGAGAACAATGCGATGAAAAAAACGGACATGACGGTGTGGTTGCGGAGACTGGGGCTGTTGGCGCTGGCGGTTCTGGCGGCGTCGTGCGTTGGTTGCGACGACGACGACGACGATTTCGATCGCGTCCCGCCGGCCGGGCAAGGGTCCCTCGTGGTGGACAACAACACCGGCGACCGCGTGCGGGTGTTCATCGACGGCAGCCAGGTCCCAAGCGTCGGCAAGTACGACGACCGGTATTACGACCTGAATCCCGGATCGTACCGGATCGCGCTGGACGGGGACGACACGGATCGTTTCTGGACCGGCGAGGTCGATATCCTGCAGAGCCGGGTCACCGTTCTGGACGTGACCGACGATCTAGGCGATTTCGACGACTTCGACGTCGATATCGACTACCAATAAGTCTGCATGCCGGCCGTCCACACGTGGGGATCCAAGCGTTCCGGCACGCTCAATCGCCGAGATTGACTTCGACTTCCTCGTCGTAGCCGGCAAGTACGGGCGCGGCCTCGTCGGGATTGCCGTAGAGCTGTTCGACCAGGCGGTCGAAGCCCCAGCTGAATTTGTCGATGTTGAACGTGGTCAGCACGAGCACCACGAGATTCTTGCCCCCCAGCATGCGCTGGCCGTTTTCGATGCTTTTCTTCATGAAGCCCAGCCCCGCCACGTGGGGCAGGCCGTGGAGCTCGCGGCTGTCGAACGCCGGCGGCGAGGCGGTTTTGGCCGTGCGCATGTAGAACCAAAAGTGGATTTCGCCGCACAGCCGCGACCGGGCCAGCGCATCGATGAAGGTGAACCCGAAGCTGTCGCCGACGACCAAGACGCGCAGCCGGCCGGCCGCTTCGGCCGGGATCGGCGCCGCCACGGGATAGGCGGACGGGATCGTGCGCAGATGCGGCGCCGCGTAGAGGTTGAGCTGGCCCAGCAGTTCCTGGTTCATGCTGGAGGGCTTGCCCATCGCGACGGATTCCGTTTCCGGCACCGGGAGTTCCGGCAGGATTCCCTGGCGGTTGATCAGCGGAATCGTGTGCTGCCAGGCGATCCAAGCCCCTTCATGGCCCCAGTGGATGGCATGCGGCGGGACGAGGTCGGGATGCGTGGGCCGGAGTTCGCGGAACAGCGCCAGGCTGTCGAGGAAGGACACGCCGTGCCGGTCGAGCGCGCCGACGAACGCGCGATAGTCGGAATTGGTTTCGGACACCCGGTCCCGCGCCCAGGCCGGCAACGCTTCGGGATAGACGATGGCTTTGTTCGGCGCAAGCACGACGACGAAGGGAATGCCTTGCTCTTTCAGGAGATCCTGCGTGCGGCGCAGCCGCGCGGCGAAGTAATCCATTTTCTCCGGCGGCACCTGCGGCGGCCGCAGGGCGTCGGCCAGGAGGATGTTTTCGTAGAGCACCGGCGGCGTACCGATCACCAGCGCGCGTTTGCGCCGCGGGGAGGGCTCCACTTGCCCGAAGCAGGAGTAGCGGATCTGCCGGTTCAGCGCGACCAGCCAGCCGCGGTGGCCGACGTGCTCGCGGGCCCAGACGTCGACCGTCGCCGCGAAGGAGCCGTCCAGCCAGGTTCGCAGGGTGATCGCCGGAAATTCGCGCGTCCGCGGGTTGAACCCGCCGAGCCGCTTGTCGGCCGGCCACTTCGCGGCATGCTGGAAACAGGGGAACAGCAGCAGTGCGGACAGCAGCGCGATCAGGAAACCCTGGAAGCAACGGCGCGGAATGGAGGGGGGGGGCGGCACGGCTAGAATTGGAAGTAGATGAAAGGATTGAATCCGGAAGCGCACATTTCGGTGGCGACCAGAACGAAGATCAGGACGCTGGCCGCAAAGCGGAGCGCCACCGTTCGCGCCGGCAGGGCGTCGGGATCGGCCGGGTCCCGCGGCAGGAACCGGTCGAGACCCAGCGCCGGCGCGAAGGCGCAGGGGATCCCGACGGCCGCGGCCAGCCAGAGCGAGCGGTCGGCCATGACTTCGGGGAAGGTCAGCAATCCGGCGCCGTCCGGCAGCAGGTTGAACAGCAGCAGATAGAAGCCGCCGGCCCGGTGGATCGTGCCCGAGCGGAACAGCACCCAGCCCAGCGCCACCAACAGGAAGGTCCCGGCGATCGCCACCGGCCGCGGAATGCGCTTCATTCGCTCGGGACCCAAGGATTTCTCGATGGAAATGAGCGTGCCGTGCCAGATGCCCCACAGGATGAACGTCCAGGCCGCTCCGTGCCAGAAGCCGGACGCCAGGAACACCAGCCACAAATTGAACAGGGTGCGCCGGTGGCCCTTGCGGTTCCCCCCGAGCGGCACGTAGAGGTATTCCATCATGAAGCGACCGAGGGAAATATGCCAGCGGCGCCAGAATTCGCCGATGCCCGCGGAAGCGTACGGGAAGTTGAAGTTTTCCAGAAACCGGAAGCCCAGCATGCGGCCCAGCCCGATCGCCATGTCGGAATACCCCGCGAAATCGTAGTAGAGCTGGAACGTGTAGGCCAGCACCCCGGCCCAGGCCTGCGTCGTGGTCATCAGCGACGGCGGCGTGTCGAACACCATGTCCGCCAATCTGGCGAAGGTATTTGCCAGGAAAACCTTTTTGGCGAGGCCGACGGCAAACCGCCAGAAGCCGTCGAGGAACAGGCCCGTGGTCGTGGAACGCCGGTCGATCTGCTGCGCGACGTCGTGGTAGCGCACGATGGGACCCGCGATGAGCTGCGGGAACAACGCGATGTAGAGCAAATGCCTCCCCGCGCTGCCGGCGACTTGCGCCGTGCCGCGGTAGACGTCGACCAGATAGCTGATTTTCTGGAAGGTGAAGAACGAAATGCCGATGGGCAGCACGACCGCCGTCCACGCGAACGGCGGCCGGCCGAACCAGCCGAGCAAACCATGGATTTCCGCCACGAAGAAATTGGCGTACTTGAAGTAGAGCAGCAGCCCGAGATCCAGCGCGACGACGAGCCCCAGCAGGAGCTTGCGCTTCGGGTCCGGCAGGCGTCCCCGCGGGAGCCAGCGGCTGGCGTGGTAGTCGACGAAGCATGTCGCGATCAGCACGAAGACGAACCGGGGCGCGCCCCACGCGAAGAATATCAGGCTGGCGGTCAGTGCGGCAACGTTCCGCCCGCGCGGCGGCGACAGGAAGTACAGCGCCAGGGCCGCCGGCAGGAAATAGAACAGGAAAGTGGCCGAACTGAAGACCATAAACGTCGTCTAGCCCTTGCACCCGGCGGGAATCCGGTACAGCCCGCCCGAGGCCGTCACGAGATCCTGCAGCGAATGGACCGGCAGGAGATCGGCCGTGGCGGTTGCCGGATCGATTCCGAGATCGGCCACGGTCTTCACGAGGCCCGCGGAACGCAGGGCGTCTTTCGCGGTGTCGTCGATCGACTGCCCGACGGGCGTGTCGCCCGCGACGGCCGCCACGGCTTTCTGGCGCGTGGCGAGATCCGGACACCGGTCGAGATAGGCGATGCCGACTTCTGTCACGACGTGTGTCACCTGGTCGCCCGCGATCATGACCGGCGGCTCGGGGAAAATGCCGTCCCGGTGCAACTGCTGCGCGTCGAGCTCCTCGACGAAGACGGGGATGTTCTTCTTTTCGGAGCGGGTGGGCGTGAGCTGGACGACCAGCTTGCGGCCGCGGAACACCTGCTCGCGGGTACCGCCGGCGGCCGTGGTGGCCGGCGAGTTGTGGCGGCGGCCGGGCGGCGTCCCGCCGAGGTTGGGCGCGCCGCCGAATCCGGCGATCATCCCCTTGATGGCCGTCGATGAATTGCCGAAGCGGTCGATCTGGAGCGTCGCGCCGATGAACAAATCGATGGCATAGAGCCCCGCGATGTGCGCGCAGCAGCGATTGGACCGCATGGAACCGTCGGGGCCGACGGCGAAGACGTCGGGGCGCGCCTGCACGTAGTCGTCCATGCCCGGTTCGCCGCCGAACGCGTAGACGTGCTCGACGAAGCCGGCTTCGATGGCCGGGATGAGCGTGGGGTGGGGATTGAGCACCCAGCGCGTCGCCACCTTGCCCTTGAGGCCCAGTTGCGCGCCGTAGGTCGGCAGCAACAGCTCGATGGCGGCCGTGGCGTAGCCGAGGCCGTGGTTGAGCGCCTGCACGCCGTAGGGTTGGTAGATGCCCTTCAGGGCCATCATCGCCATCAGGATCTGCTGGTTCGTGATCTTGCCGGGGTCGCGCGTGAAAAGCGGCTGCAGGTGGTAGTCCTCGTCCGTCACGACGATGAAATCGACCCATGAGGCGGGGATGTCCACGCGCGGCAGTTGCGCGAGCTTCTTTTTCGCCTGCACGATCACCACGCCCATCTTGAAGCGCGTGGCCTCGGCGATGAGCGGGGAATCCTCGGTGTTGTTGCCCGTGTAGATGTTTCCCGCTTCGTCGCAAGCCTCGGCCGCGAGGATGGCCACCTGCGGATAGAGATCCACGAAATACCGGCCATAGAGTTCGAGATACGTGTGGATGGCGCCGATCTTCACCTTCTTTTCGGCGGCGAGCTGGTAAAGCGCCTTGGACTGCGGGCCGGAATAGGCGAAATCGAGGTGCTCGGCGATGCCCAGGCGGAACAGATCGAGGTGTTCGTTCAGCACGAGCGTGGATTGCGTCATGTGCAGGTGGTTGACCTGCTCGGGATCCAGCTTGATCATCTCGCGCGCGAAGAAATCGGCCTGCTTCTGGTTGTCGCCTTCGATGCACACGCGGTCGCCGCTGCGCACGACGGCCTGCAACAGCGCCAAGGCGTTTGCCTTGGCGACGAATTTGCCTTGGGCGACGGGGGCGGCGGCCTGCAGGCGGGAAAGGTAGCTGTCGCGGAGTCGGTCGAATTTCATGGGGAGATCCTTGTTGGAAACGTGGTCTATCTACCTGAGGCCGGCCGGAAAACCAATGCCGAACTTCGCCGTCCGGTTTTCACTCCGGCGGCTGGATCAACCGCAGGAGAGCGGCTAAAAACGGAGGGCAATTCGGATTCAGGGCATACCCTTGCCCTTCGCGGACGACCAATCCCCCGTCCAGCATGGTTTTCACGTGCCAATCGATGGTTTCGGGGCAGGAATGGACATGGGTCGCCAGCGCGATGCGGTTCAACGGGCCGGTGCGCAAGGCCGTTGCGAGGGCGATTCGCCGCTCGTGCCCGAGCGCGTGGGCCATGCCGGCGAGGGCGGCCAGATCGGGACGGGAACGCAGCAGCGCGGCTTTCAGGACTTCCAACAAAGGCGCGGCCGTCGGGACCTGGGGATCCGGAATCGGCATGAACGTCACCGAGCGCCCTTGGCAAGTCCGGCGCAACAGCCCGCGCGACTGCAAACGGCGCAATTCCTGGCTGGCATCCGAAATGCCGATGCCCAGCCGCTTGGCCATTTGCGACACGTTTTGTCCGGGTTCCAGCAGGGTCAGCCGCAGGAGTTCCAAACGGTGGACCCCGGCCAAAACCCGGCACGTTCTCCAAAGCGTAGGATTCAGCGTTTTCAACTTCAATCCTCCAGAACGCCTGATGTTTTATAAAACGTTTGGCAGCCCGTCAACCCGGAAACCAAACGTTTCATAAAACATCATGTTCTCGGCAACCGCATGGAAGGGAAGTGGTTGCTGCATATAATGTCGGTTTTAGGCATTCAGAAGGCGAGTCAAGACATAGGGCAGGATGCCGCCGGCCTCGTAGTAGACAACCTCGATGGGCGCGTCGATGCGGTTGCGGAGGCGGAAGCGGATTTCGCGGCCGTCGGGTTTGGTCGCCACGGCTTCGTGCGCGCCGCGCGGGGCCAGAGGGCCTGTGCCGCGGATGGATACCGTCTCGGTGCCGTCGAGGCCGAGCGCTTCGGCGGTCTGGCCATCGACGAATTCGAAGGGCATTACGCCCATCTCGACGAGATTTGAGCGGTGGATGCGCTCGAAGCTTTCGGCGATGACCGCGCGGACGCCGAGCAACATCGGACCCTTGGCCGCCCAGTCGCGCGAGCTGCCGGCGCCGTAGAGCTTGCCGGCCACCACCACGACCGGCGTCCCGGCCTGCCGGTAGGCCATCGCGGCGTCGAAAATGATCGTTTCCTCGCCGGATGGCTGGAGCTTCGTCCAGCCGCCTTCGCGCGAAGCCATGCGGTTGCGCAGGCGCACGTTGGCGAAGGTGCCGCGCATCATGACTTCGTGGTTGCCGCGCCGCGACCCGTAGGAGTTGAAGTTCTTCGGTTCGATGCCGCGCTCGACCAGGTAGCGCGCCGCGGGGGAATCCTTGGCGATGGTCCCGGCGGGCGAAATGTGGTCGGTGGTGATGAAGTCGCCGAACAGGCCGAGGATGCGCGCGCCGGAAATCTCCGGCGAGGGCTTGGCGGCGGCCAGGAACGGCGGTTCGCGGATGTAGGTCGATTCGGGATGCCAATCGAACGTGGGCTGGTGCGCGACTTCGATCTGGCTCCATTCGGGCGTGTACTGGTTCACGTCGCGGTAGGTCGCGGCGTAGAGCGATGGATCGTTCGCCTGCGCGAGCAGGGCGTTGATCTCGGCCGCGGACGGCCACAGGTCGCGCAAAAAGACGGGTTGGCCGTCGGTGTCCGTGCCGACGGGCTCGGCGTCGAGATCGACGTCCACGCGCCCGGCGAGGGCGAAGGCGACGACAAGCGGCGGCGAGCAGAGGTAGTTGGCTTTACACTGCGGATGCACGCGGCCTTCGAAGTTGCGGTTGCCGGAGAGCACGGCGGCGGCGACGAGATCCTGTTCGCGGATGGCGGCGGCGATGTCGTCGCGCAACGGGCCGCTGTTGCCGATGCAGGTGCCGCAGCCGTAGGCCGCCACGCCGAAGCCGATCTTTTCCAGTTCGGCCAGCAGGCCGTTGTTCGTCAGGTAGGCCGTCACCACGCGCGAGCCGGGGATCAGCGACGTCTTCACGTACGGCGGCACCTTCAGGCCGCGGGCGACGGCTTTCTTCGCGATCAGGCCCGCCGCCAGCAGCAGGACGGGGTTCGACGTGTTCGTGCAGGAGGTGATCGACGCGATGGCGATGGATCCGTGGCGCATTTCCGATCCGTCGGGCAGCCGGGCCGTCGCGCCGAGGCGGTCGGCGGCCACGCCGAAGCCGCCCTTGTCCGGCGCGGCCGGCAACGCGGCGAGGAAGCGCTTCTTGATTTCGCCGACGGGCTGATGGTCGTGGGGCTTTTTGGGCCCGGCGATGGCGGACACCACGCTGGACAGATCCAGCTCGAGCGTGCGCGAATAGGTCGGTTCCGGCGAGCCCGCTTCGAGGAAAAGCCCTTGCCGACGGGCATATTGCTCGACCAGTTCGCAATGCTCGGCCGAGCGGCCCGTCATGCGCAGGTAGGAAATGGTTTCGGCGTCGATGGGGAAGAACCCTGTCGTCGCGCCGTACTCGGGCGCCATGTTGGCGAGCACCGAGCGGTCGGCCAGCGAAAGGCTGGCCAAGCCGGGGCCGAAATATTCGACGAACTGGCCCACGACGTTGTGCTGCCGCAGGAGCTGGGTGACGACCAGCGCGAGATCGGTGGCGGTCGTGCCCGGCCGCAGCGCGCCGGTCAGGCGCACGCCGGTCACCACGGGCGTCAGCAGCGCGATGGGCTGGCCGAGCATCGCCGCTTCGGCCTCGATGCCGCCCACGCCCCAGCCGAGCACGCCGAGGCCGTTGACCATCGTCGTGTGCGAGTCGGTGCCCACCAGCGTGTCCGGATAGGCCAGCAGCGTGCCGTCGGCCTGCGGCTCCGCGTGGACGCCGTCGGCGAGGAACTCGAGATTGACCTGGTGGCAGATGCCGACGCCGGGCGGCACGATGCGCAGCTTCTTGAACGTCTGCTGGCCCCAGCGCAGAAATTCATAGCGCTCGTGGTTGCGGCCGAACTCGATTTCCATGTTCTTGAGCAGGGCGTCGAACGACGCCGAGCAATCGATCTGCACGGAATGGTCCACGACGAGGTCCACGGGCACGAGCGGTTCGATCAGGCCGGGATCGCCGCCCCGGCGGACGACTTCCGAGCGCAGGCTGGCGAGATCCACGACGCACGGCACGCCGGTGAGGTCCTGCAAAAGGACGCGCGCGGGCAGGTAGGGGATTTCCTCGGCGCCGTCCGCGCCGGGTTGCCAGCGGGCGAGGGCCTCCACGTGGCTCCATTGGTAGGCCGGGTGGGCCTGGTTGCGCACGGCGGATTCCAGCAGGATCCGCACGACGTAGGGCAGTTGCGCCAGCGGCGCGCCGCGCAGGGCTTCCAGCGCGGCCAGCTCGTGGTAGGCCACGGTCTGGCCGGCGTGCTCGAAGGTTTTCAGGGTCGAAAAGGGTTGGCTCATGGGTCGCTCCTATAAACAAAAATATCCGGAGAAAATAGCGCGGGACCGGGCCGGGGGCAATCACAGAAAACCGGGCCGCCGGGCTGGGGAGCGGGGCTGTTGCGGCTCGAAGGTAGATGCTATGGGGTCTTGCAGATCAGGTATAATGGCGTTGTGGTGAACAACCAGAAAGGAGCCACGACACATG